>CAJFUK010000009.1 GCA_904420125.1 Candidatus Falkowella caecavicola
GCAGAACCGCATGGGGCGGGTTTCTCTTCCGGTTGATCGGCAGCGCCACAGGCAGAACCGCATGGGGCGGGTTTCTCTTCCGGTTGCTCGGCGGCGCCGCAGGCAGAACCGCATGGGGTGGGTTTCTCTTCCGGTTGATCGGCAGCGCCGCAGGGGGAAGATTTCTTGTCTTGTTTCCATTCATACAGGTTTGAAAGTGCCATGTTTATTACCTCCGTTTCAATATTCAGCGGGCATCGCACCCTCTGTACTTACTATTTTACCGACTTTTTTCATCTCCACAAGTACGCACTTTTTTATTCCCCAGTTACCTTTTGGTGACCTTTGTGCTGTATGGGGCTTTTAGAGGCAAAAAACAGGGCTTTTATTTTTTTAGGATTGCAAAAAACAGAATATTGCAGTATTATTAGAATATAACATTAAAATTTGAACTATTGAAATTCTTGGGGGGATTACCGATGGTGACAAAAGAAGAAATGCCTGCTTGTCCGGTAGCAACCACTGTGCAAATGATTGGAAGCAAGTGGAAACTGCTGATTATGCGGAATCTGCTTGTTCGCCCGTGGCGCTTTAACGAACTGCGAAAGGACTTGGAGGGAATCAGTCAAAAAGTGCTGACGGACAGCCTGCGTTCTATGGAAGAGGACGGTATTATTACGCGTACAGTTTATCCGGAAGTGCCGCCAAGAGTGGAGTACGCTCTCAGTGAATTAGGGGAATCCATGCGGCCCATTATCAAAGCGATGGAAGAATGGGGAACAGACTATAAGCAAAACCATATAGGATAAGTCCGGGAAGGGATATCGATCGTTATATTGTGCATGCAGCCAATGGAAAGAGGGCAGTCAGGGGTAAATCATTGACTTTTTTCTTTTTATATATTATAGTTAGGTCAAAGAATAGATTGGTGGAACTGACCCTACGCCCTGCGTACCATAATCCTTGTGTATGGATCCATATCTGTCCGTCCCATTGTGCCTATATCTTAAAGGAGGCAATGTCAAGCCATGATTTTATCCGATAAAACCATTCTTAAAATGTTAAAGGATGAAGTTTTAAAAATTACTCCCATTGAAAAAGAACAAATACAGCCTGCCAGTGTAGACGTACGGTTGGGCAATACTTTCAGCATTGTAGAAGATTCCCCAACTGGAATTATTACGTTAGAAAATGAAATACAATATAAGACCATCCAAACAGATACCTATATCTTACTGCCGGGACAGTTTGTCCTGGCTACAACGATGGAATATTTTGAACTTCCCAACCACCTGACTGCTTTTGTGGAGGGGAGAAGTTCATTGGGAAGAATGGGGCTGTTTATACAAAACGCAGGATGGGTTGATCCGGGTTTTCAAGGGGAAATCACCCTTGAATTATTTAACGCGAATCGCTGCGCCATAGAACTGCGTTCCGGCCGCAGGGTGGGTCAGCTGGTATTTGCCGAAATGGATGAAACCGCTCTGCATCCTTACAACGGAAAATATCAGGGGCAGAGGAACGCTACGGGTTCAAGAGCATATATGGATCATGAAGTCAACTAACGGGATATGCGTTATCCCTTGCGAGAAAGGGGAAGATGATATGTTTTTAAAACAGTCGTTCAAACAACCATGTGATCAGGAAACCGATTATTTACGCATTTATACACGATCCTGGAATGGAACCCCATATAAAGTGGCTTTCACCAAGATGACAGCCAATAAGCGGGTGAAGATCTATTGCAAGGATAATCAAATCGTATGGGAAAAATCCTATCCGCTTGTGATCCGACCGGTGACGGCAACCACGGTTATATGCCAACCCTCTTCTTTTTTAGAAAAGAATACCTTTTGCGTGGTTGTTATCCGGGGAACACCCGACGGTTTTATTGGATTGGATGACGGTGTTTTTTCCTCTGCACAACACCTTAACCCAGAAGCAGATCAAAGCAAACTATATGTTATGAGCCAAAAAGCATTTGAGAATTTAGGATTTAAAATATAATCGCCCTTCCATCGACAGACATTCACCCATCCTGCTTGAATCTTGCCATGGTTAGGAGCGGTCTGTTTATCAGCAATATGGAACCAATCAAGGGAGATCTGTGTGTGCGGATTTTAATTATAGAAGATGAAATTGATTTATTGCACGACCTTTCAAAAGGATTGACGATGAAAGGATATGCTGTCGATCAGGCGGATAATGGTATGGTTGGCTATCAGATGGCGGTCGATGAGCCTTATGATCTGATTGTTCTGGATCTCAATTTGCCCAGTATGGACGGCTTTCAAATTTTGAAAGGATTACGGCAGGAGCAGCCTGAAACCAAGGTGTTGATTCTTTCGGCTGACCACATGCTGGAAAGTAAATTATCCGGGTTTGCGTTGGGCGCCAGCGACTATCTAACAAAGCCGTTCCATTTTGCGGAACTGGAAGCACGTATTCGTGCCCTCCTAAACCGTCAGTTTGTTCAACAGTCACCCTGTTTAACCTACCGGGGACTGTCTTTGAATACGCTTAATCGTACAGTTGCTTTTGAAGGGAAAACAATCGCTTTGACAGCTAAAGAACTGGCGATTCTGGAATACTTTCTGCTGCATCAGGGACGCCTGATTACACAACAGGAGCTGATTGAACATGTCTGGAACGGTGATGCAGATCCCTTCAGCAATTCAATCCGCGTCCATCTGTCCGCTATGCGAAAGAAATTGAAATCGTCCATGGGGGAGGACCCTATACTGACTAAAATTGGAGAAGGATATATTTTATCATGAAAAGGTTGACGCTTCGGGTCCGTTTTACACTGATGGCAAGCCTCTTTTTACTGATCTCGTGTGTCTGTTTAACGCTGTTGTCCAATTTATCCGCAAGCCGCTTAATTGACATGGCAGAGATTTTGCCGCCGTCTGAAGCGCTATACACGGAAATTGAACCGGCTTTAACGATCGAAAAATCTTATAAGATTTTCCAAAAAGAGACCATCCTCGCCACATTCATCATTGTATTGGCGGGCAGTGTGGCCACCTATCTGGCCATGGGGTATGTATTAAAACCTGTTCGCCAGTTATCCGAAGAAATCAAAGCGCACCATGCCAACAATCTGGATCAACCAATCTCTGTCCCGCAGAGCGCCGACGAAATGCGGGATTTAGCGCTTTCTTTCAATCAGATGATTTCGGAATTACAGCGTTCCTTTTTGCTGCAGCGGCAGTTCTCCGCCGATGCGGCGCACGAACTGCGCACGCCTCTTTCTATCATGCAGGCGAAATTAGATGTTTTTTCTCTGTCGGGCAACAGTGACCCGGAGGTGATGCAGCTTGTCGCGGCGTTAAACCGTCAGTTAACGCGGTTGACCGAATTGATTGAAGATTTATTATGGTTTAGCCGGGATCTCCCGCAGGAACCCGCCAAGCCTGTGGAGCTTTTCCCGCTTTTATGCGATATCGTTGATGAACTTTCGAACATTGCAGAACAAAAAGAAATTACCATACAAATCCCACAGACCAATTGCCGGGTACAGGGGCAGGATCGGCTGCTGGAACGGGTTTTTTATAATCTTTTGGAAAACGCATTGAAATACAGTCCGCCGCAGACAGTTGTCACCGTTTCGGTCGAGACCAAAGATCACAAGACAGAGATCTCTATTGCCGATCAGGGGGAAGGCCTGCCAGAAGAGTACCGAACCGCTGTTTTTGAGCCTTTTTTTCGGGTGGATAAATCCCGGAGCCGGGCAATCGGCGGAAGCGGCCTGGGGCTTGCTGTCTGCAAAAAAATCCTGGATCTGCATCACGCGACCATCTGCGTTGTTCCCAACACTCCGGCCGGGAGTATTTTCCGTATTACCTTCCCGGCTTAACATGGTCTTTATAGCGGATATGGTATACTCCTTTCCATCAGCGTAAAACGCGGAAAGGAGTATATTTTTATGAAACGAATGACCATAACTTTTCTGGCCGCGGTCTGTATCCTGTCTTTGGCGGGATGCGGCAGTCAGGCTCCCAGCCTGGATGAGGTGGAACGGGCCATTGAAGAAGGGACTGTGACCATGGAGGATGCATTGGAAAAAGGCTGGGTCACGCAGGAATGGGTGGATTCTTACATGGAGAAAAACACTGTACCGGCGGCTGATAAAATCTCCGCGCATGCAGTGTCCGATTTTACCTCTACCACTCTTTCCGGAGAGGAATTTACACGGGACGATATCGGTGATGTGACATTTTTTGCTTTTGTCGATCCAGCCAGCAAAGAAGCAGAGGCCTATTATGAGGGCCTGGTCTCTGCATATGAAGGCATTGTTGAGAATGGCGGGGAAGTCCTGGTTTGCACCAAAAGCGAAGAAAACACAGAAATGTTTTCTGATGCGCCATTTCCGGTTATTGTTTATAACGATTCTCTGAAAGAGGCTGTTCAGAATCATACCGAAATGATTGAAGGAAATCCAACGATCGGATCCTGGTACATGAATGGGGCCTTTTTCTCTTCATGGATCAGCAGTATCGACCAGGAAAAGATGGTCGAGTCTGCAAAGGCGTTTGCGGAAATGCAGCAGGATATGCGTGAAGAAGAAACCGGCAGTATGGCCGTGATGGGATAAACGATGAGGAAAGCAACGATATTTTTTCTTATCACCGCCATCCTGATGATTGGGGTCGGAATCTGTCGCGGCGAGGTGGCTACGGTATTAAATAAGGGAATCAACCTCTGCTTGGAGTGTGTGGGAATTGGCTAAAAATAAAAATCGCTGGAAAATTCAACTGGCCGCCACGCTTGTCTCCAACCCGTTTTTTCTAAACTTCTTTCAAGGAAAAATCTATAAGGGAAAACTGAAAAGTATCTGTGTACCGGGATTGAACTGCTATTCCTGTCCGGCGGCAGCCGCTTCCTGCCCGATCGGCGCATTACAGGCCGTCATCGGTTCATCCAAATTCCAGTTTGCCTATTATATGATCGGGCTGCTTATTTTCATCGGCGTATTGCTGGGACGGGTGGTTTGCGGCTTTTTATGCCCGTTTGGCTGGTTTCAAGAGTTGTTACATAAAATACCAACCAAAAAATGCAGCACCAAAAAACTCCATTTTCTTACCTATCTCAAATATGTAATATTGGGCGTTTTTGTGATTATCCTGCCGATGACGCTTGTCAATGAGTTAGGGATGGGAGATCCGTTTTTCTGTAAATATATCTGTCCGGCGGGTATTCTGGAAGGCGGTATTCCGCTTTCTTTGGCTGATGAAACGATACGTGCAAGTTTGGGATGGCTGTTTACATGGAAAAGCTGCATTTTGCTGGGGCTTATTGTGCTGTCGGTCTTTTTTTACCGCCCGTTCTGCAAATGGGTTTGTCCGCTGGGCGCCTTTTATGCCCTGTTCAATAAAATTTCCCTTTACCGTTTTAAAATTGACCGGGAAAAATGCACCTCCTGCGGGGCGTGCAGCAAGGTCTGTAAGATGGATGTTGACGTATTCCGCACACCGAATCATGCAGAATGTATCAGATGCGGGGACTGTATCCGCACCTGCCCGCATCAGGCAATCGGCAAGTCCTTTGCAGGGAGACCTGCGAACCGAAAGGAGTAAACAATATGAAAAAAATTGCGACGATCCTGTTGGCCGGCACAATCTTTGTTACCGGATTGGCAGGCTGTTCTTCACAGGAAACAGAGCTTGTGACCAAGACTCTATTTCCCGAATTTTCTGAATTGGATATGGAAGGAAATACCATCACCAACGATATTTTTTCTGAATATGATGCGACAGTGGTCAATTTCTGGAACAACGGCTGCGGCACCTGCATAGAAGAAATGCCGGAACTGGAAGAAATGTATCAGACGCTTCAAGAACAGAATATCAATTTGATTGGCGTCGGCGCAGATTCCGGAGAAAGCGAAGAACAGTTGACTACAGCACAGGAAATTCTAACAGAAAAGGGCGTCACCTATATCAATCTTTCGCCTGATCCAGAAAATGATTTTTACAAGGATTTTATCTCGGAATTGACCGGTTATCCGACAACCTATATCGTGGACAGCGACGGGAACATTGTCGGCGCACCGATTATTGGAAATGTAAAAAATCAGGAGGATACGCTAAAGAAAAGGCTTGAAAGCATAATCGAAAGCCAGTGACAGCAGCCGCCTGAAAACACTATATCAGACCAGCCGTTCGGACGACCATCAGGGTTGCCGGGTGGCTGGCTGTTTTTTTGCCGACTGCATTTCTTCTTCCATTTTATCCGCCCATTCCGTAAAGCCAAACTCACGCATGACATGGATGATCTTTTGAATGGATTGCTGTCCAAGGCAACGAAATTTTTTCAATTCATTCAGGTGCCTGACCGCCAGAAGCGAATCGGAATCCAATATATTCGCTCTGGCAAGGGCATTGGATATGTAGACGGAAACCCCCATATTTTCAATCAGGATCCGTTTATGTTCCAATTTACGGCGTAGTGCCTGCTTTTTGTCCTCCCTTTTAAAAAAGTCCTCCATATGCTGATGCAATTCATGATACATATGATCTGTTTCCTGTAAAAGTTCCTGGAGCAGATCGCACCTGGCAATGATTTGGGACACACGGATTTTTTGTATATTGTCCGGACGGCGAAGTTGAGATAAGGCTGCACGAAGTATCTGCTGCACACGATAAATACTGATATTTCCCATCAATTCACTCATCTGCTGATATGTCATTTGGCCGCGGTAACGATATTCCAGGGCAAGCCGTTCCTGTTCCGGCAATGCAGCTAAGACCGTGAACACGCCCCGGACATAAGCATCTCCTTCATCTGTACTGAGGTCAAAAACAGCGCGATAAATCTGTGAAGCATATTCAGCATCTGTCATCCAAAACGCTCCTTTCTTTGACGTTCCCTTCCCGGATTCCCCTGCACGCGCACAGCGGTTGGCTGTATTTTTACAGCACGCCAAACAGGATATTTTTAAAATTTTTGTTGCAATTCGTGTTTCCAATTCTATATCGTATTTTCCCACCTTTATGACTCATACTATGCGATATAAAGCCTTCTAAAAACGGACTATATCCGCTTTAATTGGGTTTTATTGCGCAAAAAAATATATATAATAATAAAGAGGGGATAATATGGTTATTAAATATTCGTTGATTGGCAAACGAGTTGCTTCACGGCGCCGGCAGTTAAAATTAACGCAAGCCCAACTTGCTGAAAAAACAGAATTAACATCTAAATACATCTCAAATATTGAAACATCCCACTCACTCCCAAGCATTGAGAGTCTTATGCAATTATGTGCAGCGTTAGATGTAACCCCTAATTATTTATTATTTGGTATATCTGAGAAACAAGAAACCACAAAATTAGATGAGGTAAACCGTCTGCTTAGTACCTGTACTCCTCAACAGTTGGAAAAAGTAATTGAATTCATTGAATTTATAACGAACAGATCGTAATACATCTGTTCGTTTTTCATTTTAAACCAATAGCTTGAAAATTTATTTTTATAATATTATATCAAAATCAACTTAATTGTGCAATAGTTGTATAATAACATTGTTTTAGCTTTTTATAATCCGTTATATCATTTTGGGAGAAAGGAGGCACGAACATGGAATTGTATACTATCGGTAAGAATATTCAACGCCTGAGGAAAGAGAAAGGATTCACACAGGAGGAGCTATCGGAAAGCGCTGGAATTTCAAAAAATCATTTATCCCGTATTGAAACGGGAACGGGCAGCATGTCTTTAGATTCCTTAATTGCGATCGCCAATGCGTTACATACGACCCCGGATCATATACTGATTGGTGAGTATGATATAACACCGGATCGTGCCTCATTGCTTATTCGGGATAGGCTCAACGGCCTGACAAACGATGAAATATCCTACATAATGGAGGCCATAGATTTATTCCACAAGTTAAAGGTGAATAGAAAATAGTATGCTTTAGAATATTTTTATATCTATTTTTTGCAAACGGAAATTGTGTAAAAGCTTAGAGTTGAAAAGTTATGTCCGATAATAATATATAGGAAGAAGATTTGATTAAATGTTTGAATGTGATGAAGATTTTGAGAATTTTATCGGAATCAGGCTGGCCAATCTCCGCGCACAAAAGATATATCTGCCCGTGATATGAGTTGATCGCTGGGAGCTTGCAGAGGGATGCATCCATCATATTGAAAATGGAAAAAACATGCTGTCTATGAAAGGGCTATTCTACATTTGTGAGTTTTTAGAAATCGCTCCCAAAGACTTTTTTGATGATCAAACAAAATCCCCGGAGTTACTTGCAGAAGTGATCAATGAATGTAAAGGATTGGACCGGCAATCGTTGAAGGGGTTACTTGAATTTATCAGAAATATAAGGAAATAACGCCTCGCCATTTTTGAATGGGGAGGCGTTTACTGATCATCCGACAGTCACCGGCATCAGGGAAGGGGAAGAATTTGGTAAGGATTCACAGATTTTTGCTTTTGTCTGTTTTTATTTTTATATAAAGTTAAATTTTTCAGAAAATTAAAAATTTTTTTCAAAAAATACTGCTTTTTTCAAAAAAGTATGCTATAATAGATAAAGTTTCTTGAGGCATGCGCCCGTAGCTCAGTTGGATAGAGCGTTAGACTCCGACTCTAAAGGCCGCTGGTTCGAATCCAGTCGGGCGCACCACATCTGCGGTGAGCAAGTCGCGCACCGCAGATTTTCTATATTTGAAGCTTTTCTGCCCGTGTTTGTAGCGGGTATCCTTTTTGCAGCGTAAACCCACACCTGCGGTGGGTAAATCATGCACCGCAGGTTTTTCTATTTTCAGGCTTTTTGGCCTGCGCCGGAGTGGGACATCTTTTTGTAACGCAATCCCGCCAGTCAGGGCCTGGAGCCACTTCGTGCTCCAGGCTTTTTTTATTTCCAGGATATGATGGCCCTGGCGTTGTGATCAGGGCGGATGGAGGTCTATATATGCAGACAATCACAAAAATTTTGACAGAAATTGTCGAAGGGGCTTTTGCAGCCTGCGGCTATGAAAGCCGATTGGGCGCTGTTTCCACATCGGATCGGCTGGATCTTTGCCAATTTCAGTGCAACGGCGCATTCGATGGGGCCAAACTCTATCATAAAGCCCCTTTTATGATTGCGGAAGAGGTTGCAGCCAAATTGCAGGAAAACAGTATATTGGAAAAAGCAGAGGCGGTTCGGCCGGGGTTCATTAACCTGACGCTCAAAGACAGTTACCTGCTTTCTTATGCGGCCCAGATTGCAGCGGATCAAAATGCAGGGATTCCACAGGCCGAACAGGAAGAAACCATCATACTGGACTACGGCGGGCCGAATGTGGCCAAGCCGCTGCATATCGGACATCTGCGTTCTGCCATTATCGGGGAGTCTTTAAAGCGGCTGGCCAGGGCAACCGGCAGAAAGGCTCTCGGCGATATTCATTTGGGAGATTGGGGCTTGCAGATCGGGCTGGTCATTGCCGAACTGGAAGAACGCAACCCGGACTGGAAATGTTTTGCCGATGATTTTTGCCCGGAAACCGATTCGGTCCCTGCGCTGGATACAGACACACTGAGCGAAGTTTATCCGTTTGCCAGCAAAAAGAGCAAAGAAGATGAAGCCTTTAAGAAAAAGGCACAGGCTGCTACCTATGATTTGCAGAGCGGGCGGCCCGGCTATATGGCTCTTTGGAAAGAAATCATGCGGGTTTCTGTCGATGATCTCAAACGCAACTATGAAAAACTGAATGTGTACTTTGACTTGTGGTATGGAGAAAGCGACGCTGAACAGTATGTCAACACTTTGGTGGAGCTGTTGCAAGACAAGGGGCTGTTATATGAAAGCGACGGCGCGCAGGTTGTGGATGTGGCCGAAGAGTCGGATAAGGCGCCGATGCCTCCGGTGATCATTAAAAAGTCCGATCATTCCAGTATTTATGCGACGACCGACCTTGCAACGCTGATCCAACGGCAGAAAGATTTTGCGCCGGACCAGATCTGGTATATCGTGGATAAACGGCAGAGCCTTCATTTTTCTCAGGTGTTCCGCTGCGCGCGGAAGGCGGGAATTGTGCCGGAACAGACAGCATTGGAGTTTTTAGGGTTCGGCACCATGAACGGCAGCGATGGAAAACCCTATAAGACACGGGATGGCGGCGTGATGCGGCTGGCGGACCTGATCGAGACGGTGACAACGGCAGCTTATGATAAAATGAGCGGGTCGGGGTTTGTTTCAGAAGAAGATCAGCAGGAGATTGCTGAAAAAGTAGGCATTGCTGCCATTAAATTTGGAGATTTGATCAATCATCGGTCAAAAGACTATATTTTTGATATAGACAAATTCCTCTCTTTTGAGGGCAAGACCGGTCCTTACATCCTGTATACCATTACCAGGATCCATTCGATCCTGAACAAGGCCGGTGTGAATCCGGACGCCGAGATCACGATGTCCGGTGTCTACAGCGATCTGGAACGTGAGCTGTTGCTGACAATCGCGCTGACTGGAGAGGTATTCCAGCATGCGGTAGAGGAGAAGGCGCCTAACTATCTCTGCGAAAATGTGTACCAGCTGGCTTCCGTATTCTCAAAATTTTATCATGACCACCATATCCTTACCGAATCTGATCCAGAGAAGAAAAACACATGGCTTGCGCTCAGTATGCTGACCAGAAAGCTGCTTCTCAAGCATCTGGAGGTTCTGGGGATTGAGGCGGTTGACCATATGTAGCAGCTATTTCCGCGCCCGGCCGGTGATAAAATTTCAGAAGCGGCACCATGGATACGAAACGCCTTTTGTCCATTTTAAAAATAAAATATTCTAAAAAGATCCAAAAAAAAGACAAAATTTTGATGAAATAATCATAGATCCTTAGTTGTAAATATGTTACTATAAAAACTGAAAAAGTATCTATACTGTCTAAGTACAGGAAACTGGTTGTATAAAAGGAGTGGTATCAGTGCGCGAAGCATTAACAAGAGAACAGGTAGCTATGGCGGTTGAACGCAGAGGCTGCGAAGGAATCCCGGTTATGATGGGAAAATGGTGGGGAAATGGACTCGTAGACAAATACGGAAACGCCCTGCTGGATATGGCAAAGGAATATCCGGATGATATTTGTGAACTCTGGTATATGGAGCCGGGGTTTGACAAATCTCCCAACAGCAACCCGGAATATCGGATGGGCTATCGGAATGACTATTCTCAATTTGAAACACACAGCATCGGTGAGTCTGTTGTTCTGCTTCCTGATTGGGATGAACTGGATCAGTTCCTCGAACATTTTCCGGATCCGAACGAGCCGGGTAATTTTGACTGGGTTTATGATCAGGTCAAAAAAGCCAACGGCCGTTATACCATTGGCTGCTGGTGGCGCCTGTTCCATGAACGGTTCTGGGCCATTCGGGGTATGGAAAATCTGATGATGGATTATTATGACAATATGGATGGGCTTAAGAAACTCGGTCATAAGCTCATCGAGTTCTACAAGGTCATTATTGACAGATATGCGGAGGTCGGCTGTGACGCAATTTTCACTTCCGACGACCTTGGCCATCAGCAGGGACCCATGATGTCCCCGGCTACGTTTGAAGAACTTTATCTGCCGCTTTATAAGGAAATTGCCGCATATATTCATTCGAAAGGCATGCGGTTTTTCCTCCACTCCTGTGGCGATAATACGCTTTTGCTGGATATGCTGATCGAAGCGGGCTTGGATGTTTTCCATCCGGTACAGAAAGGCTGCATGGATATGGATGAAACCGCTCAAAAATTTAAGGGCAAGATCTCTTTCCTTGCCGGTGTGGATGTACAGCAGCTGCTGATGGTCGGGACTCCGGAAGAAGTACGCAAGGAAATCCGCCATATGAAAGATACTTTTAATACCCCGAATGGTGGGCTGCTGCTTGCAATGGGTAACGGAATTATGCCGGATGCGCCTCTGGAAAATATTAAGGCGGCATTGGATGAAATGTATTGTATGTAGTCGGGCCGCTGGAAGCGTCTGATATGTGATATTGCATGGATATAAGTTTAAAGCGCCTGTTCGCTGACCGCGAACAGGCGCTTGTATTTATGCGATAACCTATGCATCGTCCTCCGGCGTCAATCCTGGTGCCAGACTTCTTCCATACTGGCCCACCATTCTCCTTCTTTTCGATCTTCCAGAGGGGACTGGCAGGGCTTGCAGACAGACCACCATTCCTGGTTTTTGGGGTCTTCCGCCATTTTTTTCATATCTGCTTCAAAGTCATCCCCGATATACTCATAATAGGCAAAAAGCTGTCCATTACGATAAAAAATGGTATAGTTGCGGATATTGCAGGCATATATCAGCGCTTCGATTTCCGGCCAGATTTTTTTGTGCAGAGCAAAATATTTTTCCTGGCATTCGGGTTTTAGATCAATTATTTCAGCAATCCGTTTCATATGATTTCTCCTCTATACAAATCATGTGTTTCAGTCCGTCCGTTGCGACGTTTTTATCCCCGATCCCGTACGGCGCGAACCATTGCTTCAACATTTTGAACCGGTACATCCGGCAGAATCGCTTCGTGGCTGGGAGAAAGAACCAGACCCGTTGGGAACAGGTCGAGCAGTTCGGAAGCTCGCTGATAAACTGCGTCTGGAGTTCCATTGACCAGCAGTTCCTGCGCGTCCAGTCCGCCGCAGAAAGCAACCTGATTTCCAAAATTTTCTTTCAGCCGTTCCGGTTCCATATTGCGCGCCAGCGCCTGAATCGGATGGATCACATCCGCGCCGCAGGCGATCAGATCCGGAATCACATCAAAAACAGAACCACAGGAGTGGTGAACGACGGTTACGCCATAACTATGCGCCTGTTCAATCATCTGCCGGGTACCGGAAAAGACAAATTCCCGCAGATCTTCCGGGGAAGTCATCAAGCCGTTTTGGGTTCCAAAATCGTTTCCGATCAGGATTGCGTCCAGCTGTCCTTTGGTTTCCTCCAGAAAAATCTGGTTTGCCTGGAGGTAAAATTCGGTGATCCGGTTGATGACGGCTTCAAAACATTCCGGCTGTAGTTTCATAGTGATCAGGGCATCTTCCATCCCAAAGGCCTCAAACGCGAGCTGAAAATGAGAAGCCCAAAGCACTCCCATGATCGCACGGTCTTTCGGCGCTTCCGCCATCTGTCGACGGATCGCTTCGCGGTCAATATATTGCGCGGGGTCCGGCCAGTCAAAACGGTCGATTTCTGACGGATCTTCCATTCCGGCAAAAAATCCCGGCTGGGTCAACGTTCGCTCTGCAGAAGACTCTGTATGCTCCAAAAACATGCTGAATTTAAACGGGTCTTCAATCAGATCGGACACGGGAGAATGATAGGGACAGATCACAGTCCAGATATCATCATCCACAATTTTTTTCAATCCCTGAAAGTCTTTCGCACCAAAATGTTTCAGAAGCGCAGGCAAGGCCGCATCTGTAGGCAGGCCCAGCCAGAATGCCGGGCGATCCACTGATTCCCGATGAATCGTTTTATAAAACCGTTCTCTCTTATCCATATGTTTTCCTCCAAAAGTTGTCTGCCTTCTTGTATTCCATTATAGAGACTGGCACACAAAAAGTCAATCTGTGGTTTCAGTTTTTTTCATACATCATATATTCCATAAATAACTGATTAAATCGAGGATCTGCGGACAGGTTTAATTCCTTTGCCACCTGCGGAATGGCCCTTGCCGCAAGCAGATCCGCCTGGCCGCGACAAAGGCGGACACAGCCGCCCAGAGAACTGTTTCCGACCGGAGTCACACGGCCGGAAAGCGCAGACGGAATTAAACCAACTGCAACCGCGCTTTCAATCCGGATGTGCTGTCCGAATCCTCCGGCAAGAAAAATACGGTCAATTTGCTGTTGAGAAAGACCGGCTTCATCCAGCAATACTTCAATACCTGCACGAACCGCGGATTTGGCCAGTTGCAGTTCCCGGATATCCTGCTGTGTCAGCAGAACCGGTGATCCGTCTGCTTTTTCAGCAATCAGTACACCATCGTCAAAATAGGGATCCTCCAGCAAGCCGCTTTCATCCATCCATCCGTTTTGTATCAGGCAGGCGGCTGCATCCAGCACCCCAGTGCCGCAGATGCCGATCGCCGGCTGGTGATCAATCGTTTGCGCTTGCAGCGTATGGCCATCGCAGGCAACGGCACAGACCGCACCCGGTATGCTTCCCGAACCACAGGAGAGGTTTCCTCCCTCAAAGGCGGGACCAGCCGCAGTCGAAGTCGCCAGAATTTTTCCCTCTGTCCAGAGCGCCATCTCTCCATTGGTTCCCAAATCGACCAGCAGACAGTTTTGCCCGGGATCCTGGAGGGTAAACAGAAGGCCTGCGGTAATATCACCGCCGACAAACGCAGAAATCCAGGGTACAATCCGTACCGGACAGGCAAGCAGGCCGGAATGAAAAATTTCTGAAAACGAATATACATCCTGCAAAGAATAGTCAGTGGAAAAAGGGAAATGACCTAATGAAGCACAATCCTGCTCCAGAAGCAGATAGGTCATGGTCGTATTTCCGGCAATCCAGATTTCCTGGACATCTGTCGCATTTCGGGCCGCCTGCATAAGCAACTGCTCAAACATCCGGAGCAAATCTTTTTTTACAGTGCTGGACATGGCGGACAGATTCCCTTCGCAGGCACTCTGAATTCGGGTGATGACATCTGCGCCAAACACACGCTGGCTGTTAATCGAAGAAACAGAAGCCAGGATTTCTCCGGTAGCACGTGAAAGCAACTGCGCTGCCAAAGTGGTGGTGCCGATATCTACGGCGATGGCAAGAGATGCAGCATCCGGCAAAGGAGACGAGAGATTTGATGCCCGCATGAAAAACGAGCGGGACTGTTGCGCCGGATGATCCCCGTTTTCGGTTTGATAACCGGTCTGGACCGTAAATGCGTTCTCCTGTACAGGCAGGGTCACTGTCATATCCGCTGTTACTTGGGTGCGACAGGAGGGGATTGAGTGGCCGTTGACAATCACATGGCATTTGCCGCAGGTTCCATTGCCCCCACAGGGGGCCGGGATCAGAAAGCCCTCTGCACGCAGGGCTTTTAAAAGATTTTGACCGTGTTTTACTCGTATGGTTCGGTTATCCGGCAGGACGATTACAGTGTGTTCCTCCTGATTATTGTTACCAGCGTTGCGAAAAGGACAGGTTAAGTGACTGCAATAACGGCAGTCATGCTGAATATGAATGGTATCCAGCCCCTTTCCAATGCCAAACAGGAAGGTGCAGCTTTTGAGCGGCGTCATCAGGCAGCTCTCCGATAAGGTGACGCCTAAGCTGTTTTGATCGACGATCTGATGCTGGTATTTCGCATCAATGTCACTGAGGGGAGTGTAACGTCTGGTGGTTCCTACCCCACGGCTGCGGCATTCCGCTTCCAGTTCTGCGGTAATGCGCCAATCAATCGTAAAAAGATACTGCGAGGCCATCGCGTCCAACAGCATGCCGGTCAGCGCGTCTCCCTCGGCAAAGGCCTGTGCAATCCGGGCGTCCATCTTTTTTCCCAGGGTAAACAAGACCATGCATACCTCCTGGGCATTTTGCTCCTTTAAGAAGGCAAAGGCTGCATCGGACTCTACGGGAACAAAACGGTAGTCATAACGAATCTCCAGCAGGGAAAAAAATTCTTCCAGCAACCCTTCGCATTCTTCATAGGCCGCTTCATAAGAATCAGCATCTTTTTGATAGCCAATCGCCGACAGCACTTTAGCGATATCTATTTTTTGTTCAAAATTCAGTTCCTTCATTGGTCTAACCCTTTCCGTTGCTCTGTATGGGCAAGAAATAAAAACTCCCTGATCCGGAATACCGGATCAGGGAGGGAGAACATCTAGCGTTTATGGTACTCTGAGACGGCATCAAAATAAGCGTCAATATTGGAAAGAGGAGAAGCGGGGGGGATATCACAGCCAGAAGAGATTGAGAAATGCGGATACTTCCCGCATGCATCCAGCAGAGAGAAGACAGCTTGACGCATAGACTCCGGAGTACCGTTCCGGAATTGAGAAACCGGATCGATATTGCCCAGCACACGGATATTTTCAGGAATCTTTGGCAACAGCTCTTCCATAGAAACTGCGTTTCCAAAATGAAGCATGCGCGCACCGGTAGACAAAATACTGTCTATCAAAGGGATTACATTCCCGCAGTTGTGGTAAGCAATCAGGAAATTGTCGTCCTCGACAGCTTCAATGATCCGTTTGACATAGGGGCTCGAAAACTCTTCAATCAAGTCAGGAGATAAAAGACCCGCCGCAGGCTCTGCCATCACAACGCCGTTTGCACCAGCCTTTTTAAAGGCCAGATTATATGCAATCAGGAAAGAAGTCGCTTTTTCCAGAACAGCATGAACAATTTCTGGATCTGTATAGCATTTGACCATGATTTCCGTCATATCCATCAAACGCCCCGCTAAAGAAAACGGCCCGATTGATCCTGCAAAGACAGGGCATTCTGTGATTTTCTCAACAGCCAGTCCAATTGCTTTGATATATTCGCCCGTCCGTTTTTCACCAACATTTGGAATACGCAACGCCTGGGCATCTTCTTCTGTATCTACAATCGGTGCAGTTACAGTCGGTACCTCATCTGCGCTGAATTTCACAGGGCTGCCAAACGCTTCCGCTTCTACCGACAAATCCATCAGACTGACAGAAGCCAGCGGGTGATAACGATCAGCGATGGCTTTCATACAATCCGCCTGTAATTCGCCACTGTGTACCATTTCATCAACGGTTTTGCCAATCAGCTGTACGCCTGGAAAGGAGAGAACGGGCATGGTCTTTTTAGTAAAATCGGCTTCCTGAAGCCACTGGATCATGTTCATATGCTTCTCTCCTTATGATTAGGCGTTGTGTTTATTTGTCAGTACCTGTTTGGCAGCTTCCGCAGCAGAGGCGGCATCCGGGGTATAAATGTCTGCACCAATGGATTGACAGAACGCTTCTGTAACCGGCGCGCCACCGATCATAATGGTTACTTTATCCCGCACGCCAGCTGCTTCAAATGCGTTGACAACATTTTTCATTTCACTCATGGTTGTGGTCAGCAGCGCAGAACAGCCGATAATATCCGGATGCTCCTTTTGATAAGCGTCCAGGAATTGCTCGGCGGAAACATCTACACCCAGATCAATAACCTCGATCCCCTTGCCTTCCAGCATCATGCGGACAAGATTCTTGCCGATATCATGCAGGTCACCTTTGACAGTACCGATGACTGCTTTTCCAATGGCTGCTTCGCCGCTTTCATTTAAGTAAGGCTTCAAAACAGTGGTACCGGCGTTCATGGCTCTGGCGGCAATCAGGACTTCCGGAATGTATACTTCGTTATTTTTGAATTTTACGCCGATCACATCCATACCGGCCAGAAGGCCTTCCTCTAATACAGTTTTCGCAGATACGCCTTCATCCAGTGCCTGCTGCACCAGTTCCTGTACAATTTTTGCTTTTCCTTTCTGTAATGCCTGGGAGATTTCTTCCATAGAAACCATGATAATTCCTCCTTAAAATGAATATAATATGTATATTTTTTACTTATTTATAAACGCTCGTGGGACTGCCGGTATTTTCCCGGGGAAATGCCCGTCATTTTTTTGAATACCCGCGTGAAGTAACTCTGATCCTCATATCCGACCATATTGGAAATATCCGACAGCGGGATTCGCTGATTCCGCAGAAGCTTTTTACTCTCTTCAATTCGCAGTTTATTGAGATAACTGTTAAAGGCAGAGCCAGTTTCGTTTTTAAAAACCGTACTCAGGTAGGAAGGACTCAGATAGACGCTGTTTGCCACTTCCTCTAATGTAATCTTCCGCATATAGTTGGACTTCATATAAGAGATCGCTTTGTGAATCACATCCACATGCTTGACATCGTTAAAATTAAATACAAACTCTGTAAATTTGTTCAGAATATCATGAAGCCAGAAGGTGACCTCCTCTACGCTCTTAAGCGATTCAATTTCATGCAGATAGGTATAATTCAGTCCAAAAATCATTTCTGCATCCGCGCCCCCTTTAACGGCTGCACGAGATAAAAGCACCGTTAATTCCAGAACACGGGATCGAATGGTTTCCATGTCTGATCCTGCATGAAAAAAGATATGACTGAGAAGTTCATTGAGTAACCCTTTTGCGGCAAATTTATCCCCGCTGCTCATGGATTGCAGCAACTGGTCTTCGGTGCTCAGCGGATACCATCCGCTGTCAGACGCCGGCTTCATTTTAATGATATATTCCGAAATAGCCGCCTGGAGCCGCTTCTGTTCCTGTTCATAGCCAAGCGCTTTTTGGGTTTCTCCGCAAATGTAGGAAACATTGACAAATAACTGCTCCGACATTGCCTGTACCCTTTCCGGAGAAATAAAAGGAATTAAACGGATTTTTTCACCAAGTTCCTGCAGAATTTCCGGGGAAAGAGAAAATTTCCCTTTTACATCTACTTCAAGATATTCTTCATAATCCGTCATCAGCAGGGGACCGGCAATCACGGAAGCGTACATCTCTCCATTTTTCACCAAAGGAGAAGCACAGTGGATCAGACCCTTGGGACAGAAAAAGATATATCGTCCACCAAAACGCTGGGCCTGATAACTGCCGTAAACCATGGAAACCTGACATTGATCCGCATTACAGAAAACTTTTTCCAGGGCATTCTCCGCTTCTATATGCCGTTTGTATTCTTCCGATGCATACAAAATTTGTCCGTTTTTATCAATGACAATTACACCAACGCCGCAGAGCGTGGAGAAATTATCAAATATTTTATATGCTGTTTCCATGAAAATCCTCCACTATCCTATTTTAACATGTGAACAGATTCCGCGTATTGTACAAATTATCATTTTTTAGGACTTATTTTTCGGATACCCATCCAATCCATTTTACCCAGAAGCAAATACACAAATCTGCACCAAGAAACATCTTAATTATATCATAATTTTCAAAAAAATCCAGCATTCTTTTTCATAACGCCTCTGTCAACAACAAAAACTGGATAATGAAAACGGCACATCTTATTAAGATGTGCCGTTTTCATTCAGGCTTTATCTCCGGGCCGGAAAATCAGGGCAACCAGAAAACCGAACAGGATAGAGGCGGTTACACCGCCTGCCGCAGACGTTAATCCGCCGGTCAGCGCACCCAGCAGCCCTTTTTCCTGGACCGCCTCCTGTACGCCTTTGGCCAGGAGATTTCCAAAACCGGTCAGGGGAACAGAGGCGCCCGCACCGGCAAAATCGACCAGGGGCTGATAGAGTCCAAGCGCGCCCAGCAGTACGCCGGCTACTACAAAAGAAACCAGAATACGCGCGGGCGTCATTTTGGTATAATCAATCAAAATCTGCCCGATGGCGCAAATTGCACCACCAACCAGAAAAGCTTTTAAATAATCCATGGTATTTCCTTCCTTATCTTTCTATAGCATATGCTGGATACAGGATCAAACGGTTACCAGGGGGTGTCGGACAGATGTACCAGATGCGCGATACCGGGAATGGTTTCCCCCTGCTGTACGGTGAGAGGAGACATCAGAGCCCCGGTTGCCATAAACAGCACATCATGATAGACCCCCTGTTTGATTTTGTCCAAAACATAGCCGCAGAGCACAGATGCACCGCATCCGCATCCGGATCCCCCTGCATGGACGTCCTGGCTTTTCAGATCGTAGATCAGAAGGCCGCAGTCGTTATGCACGGAACGAATCTCAATATTTTCTTTTTCCAGCAACTCGCAGAGCAGTTCACTTCCTACTTTACCGAGATCTCCGGTCAGAATCAGATCGTAATCGGTGGGAGCAGTGCCGGTAGCATTTAAAAAGGTCTTCAGGGTGTCTGCCGCCGCTGGTGCCATCGCAGCACCCATGTTATTGATATCTGTAATGCCGAAATCCGTGATTTTTCCGATGGAAACGCCTTTGACATAGGGAGGTGTTCCACTGTGCCCGACAATGGTACAGCCGGCACCGGTTACGGTCCACTGTGCGGTCGGCGTGCGCTGGCCGCCATATTCCAGGGGAAAACGAAATTGGCGTTCCGAAGCACAGAAATGTGAAGAAGTCATTGCCATTGCTTTTTCAGCTAACCCATTATCTGTAAAAATAGAGGCCAGACAAAGGCTTTCAGCCATTGTTGAACAGGCGCCATAAAGGCCCAAAAACGGGATACCCAGTTCACGAAGTCCATAATGGGTTCCGACGCACTGGTTGAGCAAGTCTCCAGCGAAAACAAAATCAATATCACCGGCCGACAGATTGCCCTTATCCAGTGCTTTGGCGGATACATCTTTCTGCATCATGCTTTCGGCCTTTTCCCAGGTCTCCTGTCCAATCCCATTATCCTGGTACAAAATATCAAAATAGGACGCCAAAGGTCCTTCGCTCTCCTTTTTTCCGGCTACCGCCGCGTAACTGATAAGAGATGGGGAAGAGGACAGTTTCAAGGTGCTGCGATTGATTTTTTGAGACATGGACAGCACCTCCTTTAATAGAGTTTAAACAGGAACAGAATCAGGCCATATAAAACAGAAGCCAATGTTCCGTATACAATCACAGGCCCGGCGATTATAAACATTTTGGCACCTAATCCCAGCACATAGCCTTCACTTTTAAATTCCAGCGCCGGCGAAACTACCGCGTTGGCAAATCCGGTGATTGGCACCAATGTGCCGGCACCAGCATATTTGGCGATGTTGTCATATACTTTGAGTCCGGTCAGCAGCGCGCTGAGAAAAATAAGAGAGATCGATGTTGTCAACGCCGCATCCTTTTCAGAAAGTCCCAGATGAGTATATAAATTGGTCAGCGCCTGGCCAATCGTACAGATCAGTCCGCCGATTAAAAAAGCCATCGGAATCGTTTGATAACTTTTGGTTTTAGGAGACGCCAGATCGCTCATATGCTGGTAATCCTGCTGCGTCATTTTCATAGGAATAAACCTCCTCGATAGAAAATTAGAAAACTGCATATACTGAAACTGTTCCGAATAAAAACAGAAATCATGCGTAAAATCCCGAAAATCAACCTTAGTATCTGTTTGTTCGTCAAAAATATGCTGGAGGATTCTGGCCGGATCTTGAAAATTTGCCTCGCCAGTTATATAATAATTTGAGAAGTTTTTATAAAAAGGATGAGAAAAATGGTTATAGATTTTCATGCGCATGCCTTTCCTGATGCATTAGCCGTGCGCGCAATTCCAAAACTTGCCGCGGCAGGAAATCTCCATCCTTATACAGATGGTACGGCGCAGGATCTGGTGCGTTCGATGGATGAGGCTGGGATTGATGCAACAGTGGTTGCCAATATCGCCACGAACCCCCGGCAGATGCATAATGTTAACAGCTGGGCCATAGAGGCCAACGGGGGACGCCTGATTCAATTTGGCAGCGTCCATCCCGAAAACCCGGAATGGGAAGAGGAGTTGTACCGCCTGCGGGATGCCGGTGTGCTGGGGATTAAACTGCATCCGGATTATCAGGGCTTTTTTGTAGACCAACCGCAGATGTTTCCGATTTATCGAAAAGTGCAGGAATTGGGGTTTGTCCTTTTATTCCACAGCGGTTATGACGTCGGACTGGGAGAACCGATCCATTGTACGCCCGAACGGTTGATCCATGTCATGGAAGAAGTGGACTGTTCACGCTTTGTATTGGCGCATATGGGCGCTTATAATCAGTGGGATGATGTGCTGCGGCTGGTTGCGGGAAAAAATATTTATATGGATACGGCTTTCTGTTTTGGCGGGCGAATGCCGGAAGAACTGTTTGATGCACTTTTAAGAGTGCATGGGACGGATAAAATTTTATTTGGAACGGATTCTCCCTGGGCTGAGCAGAAGGCATATGTCCAGGATTGCCGCAGACTGGTTCCAGATCCGGAAGTACAGGAAAAAATCCTGGGCGGCAATGCCATCCGGTTGCTCGGACTGCATTCTCAGGAACCCACTCGGTAGGATGATGGATAGAACAAAGATATGCCACCCCTTTCCGCCGGTTTTTGATATGTATGCCCGTGTGCTCATTTTAGGTTCCCTGCCATCTGTTCAATCCCGTCAGCAGGCTTTTTATTACGGAAATCCTCGAAACCGGTTCTGGAAAGTTTTAGCCGGATTGACAGGCGAAGAGATCCCGCAGACTGTTTCGGATAAACAAAATTTTTTGTTGCGCCATCGGATTGCGCTGTGGGATGTGATCCGCCAGTGCGAGATCCATGGCTCTTCTGATGCGAGTATCCGCTATCCGGAAGGCAACGACCTCCGCCCATTGCTGGAACAGACACAGATTCATACCATATTCACGAATGGAGCAACCGCGTACCGGTTATATCAAAAACTCTGTTTTAAGCAGACAGGGAAAGAGGCGGTTCTTCTCCCCTCTACGAGTCCGGCTAATGCCGCCTTTTCGCTGGAGCAGCTGATTGCGGCCTGGCGTCCAGTACATGACAGCCTTTTGGATATCTGTACCGCGGATCCTATATATTAGCGGCATACACAATCTATCTATATATAATAGAAAAAACTTCTACAAACAGATGATTCTTTGGAATGATCTGTTTTTTTATGTCATGCAGGCTACCAGTGATTCGGAGCAAATATTTTTATATTTATTTCAAAAAAGGAAATAAAAATCAAATTATATGCAAAAAACAGCCAGAGAAATTTTTACAAAATTTCAAAATTAATAGTTAAAATATTTAATTATATGCCGTGCATCTTTGACGGAAATGACCGGGGATGTCTGGAAATCTTTTAGATAATAATGACGAAAATTTTTTAGATCGAGAAAAAAGACTTGCTTTCGCAGGAAGATATCACTATAATAACAACCTGATGCCCATAATTTTAGACGCATAAACGGAAATTTCTTTCCCAATCGCTTACAGCTGCATGGTATTCCAATGGTTGAAAAGAGACAGCCGGCTTTTTTAAAACCGTGGACATAATCCATGACAAGCTTTCATATAGATTGAATGTGCAAACAAGGAATTTTCATAAGGCGATGTTCCTTTGCATAAACGAAATCAGTTTTGTCCAAAATATACCTGTATTGATTCATGCACTGCACAGCGGGCAAGGCTGAAATTCTTATAAGTAGGTTCTGGAAATAGGCGGATCCCATCAGGACATGCCTGTTTGAAAAACGGTTTTCCGTTAGATCTTTCCAGGATTTATTGAAAGGAGTTTAAAGCTGTGTTTTCATACACAGCGGATTTGTATGCAAAAGTACATTTTTTCAAAACGATGCGGCTTATTTACCGTGGTATCCTGCGCGGTGTTATCTCTGGCTTTTACTTCTGCAACTTCCGGTAAGCAGGAAAAAGCAGCGCCGATCCCGGTATACATGGCGGAAGAGACGAATCTGGTTTCCCTCAAATCCAGGTGGGTGGAAGAAATGGAGAAGGAAACGGACTTTGTACAGAATGTATTGGAGGCAAAGGCAAGACAGGCTGCTGCGGATGCGGAAGCAGCGGCAAAGGCGATTCGATCTGCAGGTGCTGCAGAAGAGGCCAAGGCAGCGGCCGCCAGAGAAGCCGCAAAACAGGTTCAGCTGGAAACGAAATTTGAAGCGCCGGTTTCTTCCGGAGACTTTTATATTGAAGAAATTCCGCTTTCCTATGAACTGCAGGAGTATACTTGGAATATTACGCAGGAGTTGGGTGTTCCCTATGAGTTGTTGCTGGCAATTATGTGGCATGAAAGCCGTTTTACGGTAGATGCGATAGGGTATAACACAAACGGAACCCAAGACAGCGGTTTGCTACAGATTAATGATGTCAACCGGGGATGGTTACAGGAAGAGCTGGGAATTGAAGATCTGTTGGATCCTAAACAGAATATCCTGGCCGGTGCTACGATTCTTTCGGAAACAATCTCAAAATATCCGGAAAATCTGGCGCTGATGTCTTACCAATATGGCGAAAGCGGTATGAAAAGCAAGCAGGCCAAAGGCATTACGACCAGCAAATTCGTAGATACGGTTTTGGCTAAGCGGGACTATTATGTATCGCTCCGGGAGAATTAATCAAGGATCACCTGGCTGCAAGGCAGCAATCCAACAGGCAAAGAAAAACCTCTCATCGCATGTTATCTGCGATGAGAGGTTTTTAGTATTTTCCGGGGAAGCGGATACACCACGCCTTTTTATTCTGAATAAAATGCCAGGAATGCGCGGTATGCCATATATACATCCAGTTTGCCAGTCAATTCAAAAGGCGCATGCATGGAGAGAACCGGCACACCGACATCAATCACGTCGATATTCAGTGCGGCCAGGTACACTGCTACCGTGCCGCCGCCGCCCTGGTCTACCTTGCCCAGTTCTCCAGTCTGCCAGACGATATGCTCGCGGTCCAGCATCCGGCGGACATACCCCATGAATTCGGCAGAAGCATCAGACGTGCCGGATTTTCCGCGTGCTCCTGTATATTTGGTGACGACGATTCCTTTGTTCACGAAAGAAGCATTCTTTTTCTCATGCACTTCCGGAAAGGTTGGATCAAACGCGGCATTGACATCCGCGGACAGACACCGGGTATTTGACAGCACAGTTCTTGCAGGAACGCCGTAGGGTGCTGCCAAATCAGCAATAAAATATTTAAAATATGCGGAATTCAGACCGGTATTTCCATCACTGCCGATTTCTTCTTTGTCCGTCAAAACCGTCACCACGGTTGTTCTCGGGCTGATACAGTCCATAGTAGCCTTTAACGCTGTATAAGCACAAACACGGTCATCCTGCCCATAAGCGCCGATCATTCCCCGGTCAAATCCGATATCCCGCGCTTTCTGTGCCGGTACGGCCTCCAGCTCAGCCGAAAGAAAATCGCTTTCTACAATCCCATATTTTTCGTGCAGGATCCGAAGAATATTTAATTTAACCAACTCGCTCTCAGCATCGTCTTTAAAGGGCATGGAACCGACCATAATGTTCAGTTCTTCTCCCCGGATGCCCTCCTGCAGGGTACGTTTCATCTGATCGCCTGCCAGATGGGGGAGCAGGTCTGTGACACAGAAAACCGGGTCGTTTTCCTCTTCGCCAATCCGGACCGATACGGTCTCTCCATTTGCTTTTACAATTACTCCATGCAGAGATAGGGGAAGTGCTGCCCATTGATATTTTTTGATCCCACCGTAATAGTGCGTTTTACATAAGGCCAGTTCTGCGTCTTCATATAAAGGGTTTGGTTTCAAATCCAGACGTGGAGAGTCAATATGCGCGACGGACAATTTCACCCCTTTTTCAATGGGTTCCGACCCAATGACAGCCAGAATCACAGCTTTGCCGCGGTTAACGCTATAGACTTTGTCCCCGGCCTGATATTTTTTCCCAGGTTCAAAGGGAATAAATCCATTTTTTTCTGCCAGTGCCACAGCATACTGCGCAGCTTCGCGTTCAGTTTTTCCTGCATCCAGAAAGGCTTTATACCCTTCGCAGAAGTCAAACGCTTTGTCAATCTCAGTATCTGACAGACGAAGGCCTGCGTTTTTACTATCGGCTGTCAGTTTTTCTTTTAGCAGTTTTGCTGGAGTTTTGATGTTTTCCATTATTTTTTCCTCCCTGTTGATCATTCTGTATCATGTGATCATGTACTTTCTGCTTCATAGAGCCGCTGGTACATGATATAAGCGGTTTTTATTTTATTAACATAATGCGAAGTCTGGTCGATCGGGATTTTTTCCGGATCCAGAACACCATTCGTAAAATACTCCGGCGTTTCCAGCCAGTTTGTGACGTTGCCCCAACCGGCATGATATGCCATGGCCACATTTTCTAAAGATCCGAATTCTTCCATGAGAAGGGAAAGAATATAAGTGCCATACTGGATATTATAATCCGGATCAAAAAGGTCGCTGTACTCCTTTCCATCTTCTTGTGTACCCATCCGGAATTTTGCCCAGTCATAGGTTTCTTCCATGATCTGCATCAATCCCTGCGCACCAGTGGAAGAAACTGCATCCGGATTAAAATTGCTTTCGGTCCGAATCACCGCATATACCAGGTTGGGGTCTACACCATACGCTTCAGCATATTGCGTTACAATCTCGCTGTAGCGGCGCGGATAAGCGTTTCGATAAAGCATCCCTAAAAAATGGGTACATATAAAAACACCGGCGGCAAATAATCCGATCGCCAGAATATACGGCGTAAAAGAATATTTTTTCTGCATGCCATTCCTCCTCTTCAAAGTCCGGATCGCGTGGGAAAGAGAATCCGCAGCAGTTTTTGTGTCTGGGTTTCCAGCTCTGTCCGGTTTCCATTATTATACAGGATATGCTGTGCCCTGTCCCGATATACAGATTCCGGAAGTTGAGAACGGATTCGCTGTTCTGCTTCTTTTTCTGTCAGGCCATCCCGTTCCATGATTCTTGTTATACGGATTTCCGCGGGGGCAAGAACTGCGACTATGGTGGTGCAGCAGCGGTCAAATCCGCTTTCAAACAGGGCGGCGGCGTCAATTACGGCAGCCGGACTGCCGGCTTGCTGTGCAGCTTTTGCCTCCGCCTGCATATAAGCAGTGATCCGCGGATGTGTAATCGCATTTAATTTTTGCAGGGCAACAGGATCTGAAAAGACGATCTGTCCCAGTTTGCGCCGATGGAGGCTGCCGTCCGGCTGCAGAACGTCCGGGCCAAATACCTCCACAATTTCCCGCAAGCATTCCGTACCGGGTTCTACAACCTGCCGGGCGGTTTGATCCGCATCGATCACATATAATCCCGCAGCTTGAAAAAAACGGCTGACGGTGCTTTTACCGGCTCCGGTTTGTCCTGTAAGGCCGATCATCTGAAAATCGATTGGACACATGGGGCAGCCTCCTATAAAGTAATCTGGTGAAATCCCGCTGCACGAAGCAAACGGTTATATACAGCCAGTCCAACGCCCTGTCGGGAAGGACACCGCGCATAAACAATCTTTGCGCCTAACTCGTCCAGTTTTCGAAGCGAGCCAAACAGCGCCTGAGCCTGGGACAGACTGTCTTCTGCACGTCCGTATGTAACGGAAGGGATGGAAAGTGCCTGTTCTTCTCCTTCATAAACCAGCGCATAGCAATCTTCCTGCGGATGTGCGTCAACATACCGCACAAAGTCGGCCAGATTGCAGTCCAGAATGTACACTGACGCTTTGGGTGCATAATGTTTATATTTCATACCGGGAGACAGGACTTTTTCATCTGGCCGCAGTTGTTCACAGACGGCCCGTGCAATCGTTACTTCCGCCCCTATAGAAGCCAGCTGTTCGGCGGTTACAGCGCCGGGCCGCAACAGGGTGATCTGTCCTTCCGCGACGCTGACGACAGTAGATTCCAATCCAATGGTGCAGCTCCCTCCGTCCAGGATGAGCGGGATTTTTCCCTGGAGATCATCATAGACATGCTGCGCGCTGGTTGGGCTGGGACTGCCCGATCGATTGGCTGAGGGTGCCGCCAGCGGAACACCGGCTGCATCAATCAGCGCCTGAGCCGCTGGATGAGAAGGAAAACGCACAGCGACTGTATCAAGTCCTGCCGTGACGCTGGAAGGGACAGCCGCGGTTTTCGGAAGGATCATCGTTAGCGGCCCGCTCCAAAACCGTTCTGCCAGCTGAAAGGCCGTGTCCGGTACCTTGGCTGCCAGAGACTCCAGCATGGACAGGGAACTGATATGTACAATCAGGGGGTTGTCCTGTGGCCGTCCTTTGGCAATAAAAATTTTAGACACTGCTGTTTCATCCAGCGCATTGGCGGCCAGTCCATAGACCGTTTCAGTCGGCATACCGACCAGCTCACCTCCACGGAGCAGATGGGCGGCTTTTTCAATATTTTCTTTTGTACAGGGTAAAATCCTGGTTTCCATCTTCATCTCCTGCATCTCCTGCATTTTTTATATCCGGAAAAACAAACCGGATATACAGCTGCCTCTCTAAAGATATTGCGAGACGTCCGTATATCCGGTGTTTGATTATTCAGCGTCCGCAGCCAGTTTAGCTGCCTGATCTGCTGTAATCAATGCGTCAATTACTTCGTCCAGATCACCGTTCAGATTGTTTTCCAAATGGTAAAGCGTCAAACCGATCCGATGATCGGTCAGCCGTCCCTGCGGATAGTTATAGGTACGGATCCGTTCGGAGCGGTCGCCTGTGCCGACCTGCGCTTTCCGTTCGGAAGCAATTTTGTCATTTTGCTCCTGCATACTCTTTTCATACAGTTTGGAGCGCAGCACCTTCATTGCCTTATCTTTATTTTTGAACTGGCTCCGCTCGTCCTGGCACTCGACGACGATACCGGTCGGTATATGCGTGATCCGAATGGCAGATTCCGTTTTATTGACATGCTGCCCACCAGCACCGCCGGCACGGAACGTATCAATTTGCAGGTCGCCTGAATTAATCTCTACTTCGACATCTTCAACTTCGGGCAGTACGGCAACGGTAACCGTCGAGGTATGAATCCGGCCGGAGGCCTCTGTTTCCGGCACGCGCTGGACACGGTGGACCCCGCTTTCAAATTTCAGACGGGAATAGGCGCCTTCGCCGGTAATGATAAAACTGACCTCTTTAAAGCCGCCCAGTTCGGTTTCATTGGCATTGATAATTTCGCTTTTCCAATTTTTGCTTTCTGCATACATGGTATACATGCGGTAGAGGGTATAGGCAAACAACGCTGCTTCCTCTCCACCGGCGCCGCCCCGTATTTCTACGATAACGTTTTTGTCATCGTTGGGGTCAGCCGGCAACAGCAGAATTTTGAGTTCCTCTGCCAGTTTTTCCATTGAGGCATGTGCAGAGTCATACTGCTCCTGTACCATTTCTTTAAAATCTTTATCTAATCCACCCGCATCCAGCAGACTTTTGGCCTCTTCAAAATCGTTTTTTGTCGAGGCATATTCCCGATATTTCTCAACAATAGGCGTCAGCCGTTTAAATTCCCGCATGGTTTCGCGATAAACGGCCGCGTCGCTGGTGATATTGGGATCCATCAGCTTTTGATTGATCTCTTCATAACGGTTTTCAGTGGCTTGCAGGGTGTCAAACATATCTGCCATATACTTTAATCTTTCCTTTCAAGATAATATGATGATATAAAAACAAACGGGGATCATTTTGGACCCGGCACTGCCGGATCTTCGGGCGAAGTGCGCACCCGCTGACGTTTTTTCTCCCGGTAAGAAATCAGATCCAGAATAATTGTTCTAAACAGTGCGATGACAGGGATGGCAATAATCATACCAAATACGCCCAGATAAGCACCGCCGACGGTAATGCCCAGAATGACAAAAATCGGATCTAACTTGAGTGAATTACCAAGCAGCTTGGGCTGCACAATATTGCCGTCCAGCTGCTGCGCGATAATCAAAAATATGGCTGTTGCGATCGCTTTGCCGATACCGCCGGTAAAAATCGTAATGATAATCGCAACCACAGAAGCGATGATAGCGCCGAAATAGGGGATCATATTCATCAATCCCAGGATAGGCCCCAGCACAATCGCATAGGGTACCTGCATGACAGCAAGGCCGATCGTGGCGACCGTTCCCAAAATCAGCGCATCAATGACCTGACAATAAATAAAGGTGCAGAAATAGTCGTTGGTTTTTCCAAGATATTTGAGCAGGGTATCCAGCGGCTTTTCTCCAATGATCAGGGCCAGCAGGCGTATGGCATTCTTTTTCAGAGAACGGCGGCCAAGCAACAGATAGATGGACGCCACAATCGAGAGAAAAAGATTCATGATGGCAGATGACATCCCCACGATGCCGTCCAGATACTTCATCAGATCCAGATTTTTAAGCACATCTGCAACAGACAGGTTTTTTAAGATATCCGGGATATCAATTGTGAAGGGAAGGGAACCGCTCTCATTAATTTCATTGATAAATGCAGTCAACTGATTGATATAGTAGGGTACATGATTGGCAAAATCTGTAAGGCCTGCGGCGATAGCCGGTATAACCATGCTCAATAAACCCACGACAATCAGAGCACCAATCAGATATACGCTCAGTACAGATAACCCGCGCGCTTTATTGCGAACCAACGCATATTTCGATTTATAATAAAATCTTTCCAGTCTGGAGGCAGGTAAATATAAAATATAGGCAATCACAAATCCAAGAAAAAATGGGGAGAGAACACCCAGAAAATGTCCGATCGCACCGATAATATCTCCTATATGCTGGAAAATATAATAAGTGGCAATGACGGCTACAGCGAACAAAAAGACTTTCAACCAACTCGCAAATTCATGTTTTTTCATACATTATCTTACTGGCGGCGTTCAGCGCGCGCCTCCTTTCCTCCATGATACCGGCCGATAAATTACATTCATCATATAGTATACCATTTTTTTCTGGAAAGAGCAATATTCTGATGGCCTTTTTATAAAAAACCGGGTTTTATATCAGAAACTTGATCCGGCTGCATCAGAAATACAAAGACGGACAGCCGAAGCTGCCCGTCAGACGTTAAACCTGTTATTTTCTGCCTATGCTTTATTGATCGAACCGAAAAGTTCCATTTTTTCTTTTACGGTTGTTTTTATTGCCTCAACGCCCGGTGCCAGCAGTTTACGGGGATCAAATCCTTTTCCTTCCAGGTCTTTCCCGGCTTCTACATATTTACGTGTTGCAGCGGCAAAAGCAAGCTGGCATTCGGTATTCACATTGATTTTTGCAACGCCCAGAGAAATGGCTTTTTTAATCATATCCTCCGGGATACCGGTTCCGCCATGGAGTACCAGCGGCATATCTCCCACTGTATTTTTAATCTGCTCCAGGACATCAAAGCGCAGTCCGGCCCAGTTTGCCGGATATTTGCCGTGAATATTGCCAATACCAGCGGCCAGCATGGTGACGCCCAGATCAGCAATCGCTTTGCATTCATTGGGATCGGCAACTTCGCCGCCGCCTACAACACCATCTTCTTCGCCGCCGATTGCGCCGACTTCCGCTTCCAGAGACAGACCCTTTTCTTCACAAATTTTTACCAGTTCGGTTGTTTTTGCAATATTTTCTTCAATCGGATAATGGGAACCGTCAAACATAATCGAGGAAAAACCGGCTGCGATACACGCTTTTGCACCGTCATAGCTGCCGTGATCCAGATGCAGCGCGACCGGAACTGTGATCTTCAATTCTTTGAGCATTCCTTCTACCATACCAACCACTGTAGTATAGCCGCACATATATTTTCCAGCGCCCTCAGAAACACCGAGAATCACCGGAGACTGGTTCTCCTGTGCTGTCTGCAGAATGGCTTTGGTCCACTCCAGGTTGTTGATGTTGAACTGGCCGACTGCATATTTGCCGTCACGCGCTTTATTTAACATCTCTTTTGCGGAAACTAACATATTTTTTACCTCCATGCATTTTATAAACAAAATGAACAGAACGTTGCAAACGTTCTATACAAATCATTTGATACAGAATCAATCCAGCAATATTATACCGCAGACAGGGAAAAAATGCAATCCGTTTTTTTAGAAACTTCCAGTGAAAACCCCGTTTTTTGAATCTGATTCAAAATCACCCACTAAAACTACTTTAAAAATCCAATGGTTTATGCTGAAAAAGATAGAGGCAGCAGGTTTTGATGGATTCATTGCATCAGGTAAATAACAAAACGCTCCCCCGGAGAACTTTTGAACCGCCCCAGATTGAGCGGACAGCACAAAAAAGACCCTAGTGCAGGAATATTGAGTTTTAGTAGGAGTGTTTTGTTATTAATCAGTGACTAATTGTCCTGTATTTTTGGGGTTTTGTAGCATTATGTATTTTAAACATCATTGAAAATATCGATGTTTTTTAATCTTGAAAGACAGGAAAATCTATGCTACAATAACATACGGTTTATTCTGTACTAAATACAGGGAGGTTTCTTTTGTGATGATTGAACCGAAAATCAGAGGGTTTATTTGTACTACGGCGCATCCCGCGGGCTGCCGGGAAAACGTTCGGAATCAGATTGCGTATATTAAAAAACAGCCTGCGACAAAAGGCGCAAAGAAAGTTCTTGTCATCGGCGCTTCAACCGGATATGGGCTGGCATCCCGGATTGCTTCGGCTTTTTCCTGTGGCGCGGCGACGATTGGCGTCATCTTTGATAAACCGGCTTCCGGCAACCGAACGGCATCAGCCGGCTGGTATAATACGGCGGCTTTTGAAGAATTTGCCCATGCAGAAGGATTGTATGCCAAAACCATCAATGGGGACGCTTTTTCTGACGCTGTTAAACAAGAGGTCATCCAGATGATTCAGAAGGATCTGGGGAAAATTGATCTGTTGGTTTACAGTCTGGCGGCACCGCGGCGTACGATGGAGGATGGCACGGTGGTTTCCTCAGTGCTGAAAACAACAGGGGAGCCCTATACCAATAAAACCATCGATTTAAAAAACCGTTCGGTCTCGGATGTGACCATTTCGCCTGCGACTGAAGAAGAAATTGCAGATACTGTCAAAGTGATGGGGGGAGAAGACTGGCAGGCGTGGATCGCTGCGCTGGACGCAGCCGGGGTTTTGGACGAGCATACGGTGACGGTCGCTTACTCCTATATCGGACCTTCTCTGACCCATCCGATGTACCTGAATGGTTCTATTGGAATGGCAAAAAAACATTTGTATGAGACAGCACAGACATTGACCGCCCGTTATCCCAATGTGCAGGCCTATATTTCCGTCAATAAAGCATTGGTCACTCAATCCAGCGCGGCGATTCCAATTGTTCCGCTGTATATTTCTCTGCTGTATCGGGTGATGAAGCAAAAAGGGACGCATGAGGGGTGTATTGAACAGATCTACCGGATGTATCATACCATGCTGTTTGTCGATCCCCCCATACTGGATACGGACGGCTGTTTAAGACCGGATGACTGGGAAATGCGGCCGGAAATTCAAGAGGAAATCAGCCGTATTTGGGCGATACTGAATAATGAAAATCTGGAACAGTATGCAGATATAGATGGTTATTGGGAAGATTTCTATCAGATGTTCGGGTTTCATATCCCCGGTGTGGATTATCAGGCTGACGTATCTGCTGAGGTACAGATTCCAAGCCTGAGTGAGTAATCGGGAGGGATCCTTTTCCCGTTTGTATGACGGGGATCTTGGGGATGGACGACTATGGATTCTGTCAAAATTTGTTATGGTCCAGTCACAGGTGTGCTATAATCAATGCGGTTTAATTTTTTGAAGATAAGGTGGTTTATATGAAATATGTTGTTCTTCTCTGCGATGGAATGGCAGATTATCCGCTCGAAGAATTAGATGGGAAGACACCGATGTCCTGTGCTAAAAAACCCAATATGGAACGGTTGGCCAAACGTTCTGAAGTCGGTTTGGTAAAAACAGTAGCCGATGGGCTGAAACCCGGCAGTGATGTGGCGAATCTGTCCGTACTCGGATATGATCCGGCTATCTATTATTCGGGACGTTCCCCGTTGGAGGCGGCAAGTATCGGCATCGATCTGAAAGAAACTGACGTTACGTTCCGCTGTAATCTGGTCACCCTTTCTGATGAGCCAGAATATACAGAGAAAACGATGGTAGACTACTGCGCTGATGATATTTCTACAGCAGAGGCAGCAGAATTAATTGGTTTTATTCAGGAACAGTTTGGAAATGAGACGTTTTCTTTTTTCCCTGGCGTGAGTTACCGGCATTGCCTGGTATGGAATAACGGCACCACGGAAGTGGGGACGTTGACACCGCCCCACGATATTTCCGGCAGAAAAATCACGGAGTATTTGTCTGACAGCCCGCAGGCTGAAAAATTGATTGGCATGATGAAAAAAAGTTATGATTTGTTAAAAAATCATCCTGTGAACCAGGCAAGAATTGCCGCGGGACATCGTCCGGCAAACAGTATCTGGCTTTGGGGAGAGGGCCGCAAAAAGACGTTGATGCCTTTTAAAGAAAAATATGGCGTGAAGGGTGCGATGATCTCTGCGGTAGACCTGTTAAAAGGTATTGGAAAGCTGTCGGATATGGAGGTGCTGGAGGTGGAAGGCGCTACCGGGTATATTGACACAAATTTTGAAGGAAAGGCGCAAGCAGCCATCCAGACCTTGAAAAATGGCAATGATTTTGTCTATATTCATGTAGAAGCGCCGGACGAATGCGGCCATCGTTTTGAAATCCAGAACAAGGTTCGTGCGATTGAATACATTGATGAAAAAATTCTTGGGCCACTTTTGCAGGCTTTAGATACATATGATGATTATAAGGTGATGATCCTGCCGGATCATCCGACGCCTTTGGCTTTGAAAACGCATACTGCGGATCCGGTTCCTTATATGATCTATCATAAGAGGAAAGAACGGTCGACTCCGATTGCCTGCTTTGACGAGATGCATGCCAAAGCGACCGGTATATATGAAGCGAATGGCCCCAGTTTAATGGAGCGGTTTATCAAGGAGTAAACGCCCTTTTTGCGGCTTTAGAACCGTAAAAATTCTCGTTTTAAAATTGGAATATCCTGAGCGGAGAATAAAAATCCAATCAGAAACAAACAGGTCAGGTCTTACGATGATATAAGACTTGACCTGTTCTGTTTTAGGGGGTTACATTGTACATTGATATACTTCATATATCCAAATAGAAATTTTCAGACATTTACCAAGCCGCCATACAAAAAAATAGGGCCTTCTTGGGGGGATTCCAGTCACAGCCGATTGCGGCCTCCGACAATTATCCACTATTTGAGAGGATTTATGGAAAACAATATGGATACGAGGTCACCGGTATTTGGATCCATTTCGGGAAACAATACTTAAAAAGCATATCTCATGATAAATTATAAGTATTAGACATTACAAATAAACAGGCCTATAATAAAGATATTCCGATGGAGAAATACCTTTATTTTGATTGAAAAACAGATCCCAAATGACACTATATCAAGTAACCCGACGATAGAACATTCCGATTCAATTTCTACAGGAATATGGGCGGTGGGGATATGTGACCGGGCTGCCATCGGAGACCATGTTTCATCGGTGCGGGCGGCGCAGTGAAGAGATCAACCTTCGTATATGCTGCCGCCTGCGGGAATTCCTGCACCGTGTAAAACTGATATAAGGAGGAGCACTATGGAATATGTCCGATTAGGAAATTCGAATTTAAATGTGTCCCGTATCTGTATGGGTTGTATGGGATTCGGGGATGCCGGGAACGGGCAGCATACTTGGACTGTGGACGAAACACTTTCCCGTCAAATTATTAAAAGAGGTTTGGAAGTGGGGGTTAATTTTTTTGATACGGCGATCGCTTATCAAAGCGGGACCAGTGAGCAGTATCTCGGCAGAGCTTTAAAAGATTTTGCAAAGCGTTGCGATGTTATTGTCGCAACCAAATTCCTGCCCCGTACATCGGAAGAAATGGATCGGGGGATTACCGGTCAGCAGCATATTGAAAGGATGCTCGATCAAAGCCTGCAAAATCTCGGGATGGATTATGTGGATTTGTATATTTACCATATGTGGGATTACGCAACGCCTCTTTATGATATTATGGAGGGTTTGAATAATGTGGTCAAAGCCGGTAAAGTCCGCTATATTGGTATTTCAAACTGCTATGCCTATCAATTAGCCAAAGCCAACGCACTGGCCGAAAAAGAAAATTTCGCAAAATTTGTATCGGTACAGGGGCATTATAATTTGATTTTCCGTGAAGAAGAGCGGGAAATGGCAAAGCTTTGTGCCGAAGATCATATCGCGATGACCCCATATAGCGCCCTTGCAGGCGGACGCCTGGCAAAGCTGCCCGGTGAGACCTCAAAGCGTTTGCAGGAGGATGAATATGCCCGGCTTAAGTATGATACGACCGCTAGGCAGGACAGCGTAATTATCAGCCGTGTAGCAAAGCTGGCCGAAAAACATGGAGTTTCTATGACGGAAATCTCCCTTGCGTGGCTCTTAAATAAAGTCACCTCCCCAATTGTCGGTGCAACCAAGCTGCATCATATTGATGGCGCGGCCAAAGCAATTCATTTGAGTTTGAATGACGATGAAATGGCCTTTTTGGAAGAACCCTATATTCCTCATCAACTGGTCGGTGTAATGGCGCAGAATACGCCTGCCAACGCCAAGAACAAGCACGTCTGGTCAACAGGTAATCAAAAAATTTGAAAGGAGTTCCACAATGAACACACATCAGACAGATCCTGAATTTATGGAGCGCTTTGAGTATTTTGCTTTTAATGAAGTTGTGAACGAAAAAGATCAGCAATTAGATGAAATCACACGATATATGGCGATTCTGGCAACGCTGATTGGCTCTCAAGGATTGGATGTATACAGAGAGATATTACCCGTTGCTTTGAATAACGGCCTGACGCCTGTCATGGTAAAAGAAATCGTTTATCAGGCAACTGATTATTTAGGTTATGGGAGAATGCTGCCCTTTTTGAACAGTACCAATGAAATTCTTATGGAACGCGGTGTAAACCTCCCAATGGATGGACAGGCAACCACGACCCTGGACGACAGGCTTGAAAAAGGAATTGAAGCCCAGGCAGAAATCTTTGGCGAACAGATGAAAGAGGCCTGGAAAGCTGGGCATATCAACCGCTGGCTTGCGGCCAATTGCTTCGGAGATTATTACACCCGCAAGGGGCTTTCGCTTGCACAGCGGGAACTGATTACCTTTTGCTTTCTGATGGCACAGGGAGGTTGTGAACCACAGCTGATTGCCCATTCAAAAGGCAATATGAATATGGGAAATGATAAACTATTTTTTACAAAGGCATAATGCCAAGTGAAAAGGTTTTAGATCTTCCAATGGATTGTAACACTCTCACTGGTAGCGTCAA
>CAJFUK010000010.1 GCA_904420125.1 Candidatus Falkowella caecavicola
CGTAAACGACATTGCCTGGCAGCGTCGGTCCACACAGTGCGCAGCATGCAAAAACACAGACCTGCAAAACGGCTTCGTTTGCAGGTCTATTTGTCGTGCTTGCTTTTGAGAGCAAAATGCAATTGAATTTTTCTTGCTTTAGAACTTGACATCTATTTGCAGGTTTGCTAAATCCGATATTGGATTTGCACTCAATGGAGGAGATAGGGGAAAACGGGTATTGCCTGTGGGTGAGGAGCGGGGCTGGTGCGGAGAGGAGCGTGGAAGATCAATTGAGCTGCTCTTTGATTTCACGGCCGTCGCGGAGCAGATCATGCAGGCGCTGGGCGTCCTCTTTGGCCAGCGCATCCCGGTATTCGGTCAGGTTCTGGATGATGGTATCAATTTCTGCGATGAGGGGGATACGGTTACGCATGAACAGGGAGGTCCACATGTCCTCGTTCAGCCGGGCCACCCGCGTCAAATCCTGGTAACTGCCGGCGCTGAATCCATACCGAAGCTGTGCAGAGGGGCTTTTAATATACGCATTAGAGACAATATGCGCCAGCTGGGAGGTAAATGCAATCACCCGATCATGTTCTTCCGGGGACGCATGGACAATCTTTCCAAATTGCATTTCGGACGCAAGCTGTTCGGCAACCCGGACGGCATCCGGATCAGTATCCCGGATGGGGGTGATAATAAAGCTTGCAGACTTAAACAAATCTGCCTGCGCATAGGCAAAGCCGGAAAATTCCCTTCCCGCCATCGGATGCGCGCCGACAAAACGGATTCCTGCTTCCTTGAGAGGCGCTGCCACACGCTGGACAATATCGGATTTGATGCCACAGACGTCGATGACAATCGCACCCTTTTTCCAGTTTGGAATATTCTCCAGGATGAAGTCGATCGTTGCTTCCGGATACAAGCAAACAAATGTGACTTCTGCCCCATACAGCTGCTGAGGCATGATCTCCAGGTCAATTGCTTCTTCCATTAAAGCAAGCTCGACCGTTTTCTTATCCGTATCCAGACCAAAAATGGTATGACGGGTATTTTTTTTCAGGGATTTACAGATCGATCCCCCAATTAAGCCGAGTCCGGCTACTGCAATTTTCATTTCGCACCAAGCCTTTCCTGCAGGTTGCTGTCAAATCTCAGCAATTGGCGGGAAGAATCTTTTTCCCTTCGACATCCAGCAAATGCTTGACACTCTGCATAACCCCGTCAAACTGATCCGGCGTCAAAGACTGGGCGCCGTCTGAAAGCGCCTTGGCCGGGCAGTTATGCACTTCGATCATCAGACCGTCCGCACCGACGGCTACAGCGGCTTTTGCAAGCGGCTCAACCAGCCACGGAATTCCAGCGGCATGGCTGGGATCAATAATGATCGGAAGATGGGACAGATGTTTGATCACCGGTACCGCGGATATATCCAACGTATTCCGGGTGTAGGTTTCAAAAGTACGAATGCCGCGTTCGCAAAGAATGATATTGGTATTTCCACCGGCCATAATGTATTCGGCGCTCATGAGGAATTCCTCAATGGTATTGGCAAGACCGCGTTTGAGCAGGATGGGTTTATTGCAGTGGCCCAGCTGTTTGAGCATTTCAAAGTTTTGCATATTGCGTGCGCCGACCTGGATGACATCTACATCGCTGAACAGATCCAGATGCCGGATATCCATAATTTCCGTCACAATCGGCAGGCCGGTCGCTTTTTTTGCTGCCAGCAACAGCTCGATCCCTTCGGCTTTCAGCCCCTGGAAAGAGTAGGGAGAGGTCCGCGGTTTGAACGCGCCGCCGCGGAGGAAGTTGGCGCCGGCCGCTTTCACGCGCTGTGCAACCTCAATGATCTGCTCTTCCGATTCCACCGAGCAGGGACCGGACATGACACCGAAGTTGCCGCCGCCGATTTTGGCACCGTGGATATCCACAACGGTATCGTCTGCATGAAATTTACGATTGGCTGCCTTGTACGGCTCCGATACCCGGCGCACGCTTTCTACCACACTGTTGGCAAGGACCATTTGCTCGTCTACTTTAGAGGTATCGCCGATCAGGCCGATAATATTGGTTTCTGTTCCCTCAACCAGATTGGTTTTCAGGCCCAGGTCCTCGAACTGACGCATCAGTGCGTTCACTTTTTCATGTTCTGCATTTCTTTTTAAGATGACTACCATTTTATGATTCTCCTTTTTTTCATGATTGGCAACAAAAAAAGCGGATAACTTTTGCTCTCAAAAGTTATCCGCTTATCCTTTTTGCTTACCTACACAGCCGTGCAGCAAACCGGACTTTTATGCATTCGGAAACGATTGACAGCAAAAATAGACCTGAACTGATAATAAGTCCAAGCCATAAAGTAAAAGAAAAAGAAATATACAAATGCCGAATTCTTCAGGATGTTGTTTTCTTTTACTCGCATTGCTGTTCTTCCTTTCCTCAAAAATAACGATTTACCACTACCATGTAATTCGATTTACAGTGTAGCACTCGTTTTTTGGAATGTCAAGGGGTTTATTTGAAAATTTTTCTAAAAAATTTTTCCAGCTGCCCAAACGCTTTAAATCTGCGGGCTTTCCAGATCCGGTGAAATGGTATACAGGGTAGCTCCCGTATAATAATGCTCGAGAATTTCTACATAGCTTTTTCCCTGCCGGGCCATATAGTCGGCCCCATATTGACTCATACCGACACCATGACCATACCCAAATGTTGTAAAGCAGAATTCCTCGGCCTCTGCGTCATAGGTGATTTCAAAATTCGCCGAACGGAGTCCCAGCAGTCCGCGCAGTTCCACCCCCGACAGCACGGCGTCCCCAACAATCACTTCAGTCACCATGCCCGAAGCGGTCCGGCTGTTGATCACCAGCCACTCGGCAGGATCATCAGGCAATGTAATCCCTGTATAACCGGTAAGCAGGGCATTGCGGATTTCTTCCGATGAGAAACATACGCTCACTTCATAGTCCGGGGACAGCCGGTCCCCTTCACTGACAACCGGGACCAGATAACTGACTTCATTTCCCCAGACAGAAGCGGCATTTTCTGTGATTCCACCGGATATGGCATGAAACGCGGCAGCGATCGGTTGTCCATCGCAGACTAAGACTTGGTTGATCACAGCGTCGACTGCCGCGCCGATTTTTTCAGAAATTTCCGGGTACCGGTGCCCATAAAATTCCTGTAGTTCTTCCGGGGAAAGGTAGGCCTGATAATGGGTGGGATCCGTACTGAAATCCGCACCGTTCAGCGCAGGATCCGGGTTTTGATCATTGGCGGATTTTTGCAGGATAGCATAGGTGTGCGCGGCGACGGCCTGCGCTTTCAGCGCTTCGATCTCGAAATCCGCTGGCATTTCCGCGGCAACGACCCCTTTGATATAATCGTTGGCGCTCATCAGGTGAATTTCCCCTGTCTGATGATCCTGCACCCGGTAATATAACAGTGCGTGGCTGTCAATCGCAGGCAGGGAACCTGATGCCTGCTCCGTCTCTTTCGGCGGATCAGGGATGTCCTGAGAAAAAGACGATTCCGGCAGGGAATTTTGGGATGCCGGCACCAGAGGTTGTGACCGCCCCAGGACAAATACTAAAGCCGGCAGTAAAATCATTGCCGCCCCAAGGCTCACAAGCAGAGAAAACTGGCTCTTTGGCATAAGAAGACCTCCTTGAAAAGAATAGACGGCGGGGATAGAAACACTCTTGTCCGTTTTAATGGAAAAGGCTTTTTATCCCGCCTGACTTGACTTTGTGTTCAGAATAGGATAGAATTAAAGGGAATATTTATATGTTTCAGGTGTTGCCGGTGCATCCAACATGTAGAGGGAAACGGAAACAACATGGGAAATGGAGGCATGTTTGATGGGAAAAAAAGTATATGGAAAACAGGAAGCTATAGCATTACTATGTCAGGAATTCAAAAAAAATAACTATATAGATCCGGCGTTGTATGAACGGTTTGATGTCAAAAGGGGCCTACGTAACGCAGACGGCACCGGCGTCCTGGCCGGTTTAACCCTGATCAGCAATGTACATGGATATGTGGTCAATGAAGGGGAAAGAGAGCCGATTGAAGGACAGCTGATTTACCGTGGATATGATATCCATCATATCGTGGACGATTGTCTGGAGCATGGACGGTTCGGTTACGAGGAAGTCGTATACCTGCTGCTCTTTGGCGTGCTGCCGACCGCGGCGGAAATTGATTATTTTAAAACGGTGCTGGCACAGTTCCGCCCGCTGCCGGACTCTTTTGTGGAGGATATCATTCTGAAGTCCCCGTCTAAAAATATTATGAATAAAATGGCTGCGGCGATTCTGGCGCTGTATACACATGATGATCAGGCAGATAATAATTCAATTGAGCAGGAACTGCGCAAGGCGATCGAGATTATTGCCAGAATGCCTACGATTATGGTCAATGCATATCAGGCAAAACGCCGGAATTACGATAATGCAAGCATTTTCCTGCATCCGATTAATCCGGGGGAAAGCACGGCGGAGAGTATTCTGTCGACCCTGCGGCCGGACCGGCAGTTCAGCCGGGAGGAAGCGCAGCTTTTGGATCTTTGCCTGATGCTGCATGCAGAGCATGGCGGAGGTAACAACTCCACCTTTGCCTGCCGTGTGCTGACCTCTTCGGGTACTGACGCCTATTCTGCTTATGCGGCTGGTATCGGTTCGCTCAAAGGTCCGCGGCATGGCGGCGCCAACATTAAGGTCATGCAGATGCTGGCCTGTATGAAGGACGGCATCCGGGATTGGGATGATGAGGAGGAAGTGGCTGCGTTTCTACGCAAGATCGTCCGTAAGGAAGCTGGTGACGGCAGTGGATTGATCTATGGAATGGGACATGCGGTGTATACAAAATCTGATCCGCGTGCGGTTATCCTGAAAAAGAATGCGATGAAGCTGGCTGTCGGGACAGAATATGAACCTGAATTTAAACTGCTCATGCTGGTGGAAAAACTGGCACCTGCTGCTTTTGCAGAAGTCAAAAAGGACTCCAAAGTGATGTGCGCCAATGTGGATTTGTATTCGGGGCTGGTTTATAAAATGCTGGGGATTCCGGAGGATCTGTTTACGCCCCTCTTTGCCGTGGCACGGATTGCGGGCTGGAGCGCACACCGGATGGAAGAGATCCTGACCGGCGGCCGAATCATCCGGCCGGGCTATAAACAGGTGACAAAGGAGAAACCGTTTGTTACGCTGGCAGACCGTACATAATTTGATCAGAAAAGAGGCACAGGTGCTGTGAAAGATGAGAAATCTGTAAAAGTGGAGAATCCAGCCTGGCAGGAGCGTTTGGCGCTGCTGTTTAAACAGAGTATGACGGTCTTGCTGGCTGTCATGTCTGCGGCAGGCGTTTTTATCCGGACCATCCAGTATATGTATTTTATTGATTCCCGTACGGGATTTTATCAGAAGGGGGATATTACGCACTGGATCCTCTATATTTTAATTGCCGTATTCTTTCTGCTCCTTTGCGCCGGCGCGTTTCTGGACCGGCGCCGGTATACGCTGTCCTATACTGAAGAGCGTTTTTCTCTGCTCTGGAAGGTGTCGGCTGTGCTGGCTGTCGCGATGGTGGCACAAGGTGTTTTTGATCTGTTTGGACAGTTCTTTGCAGATCCGATCCCGGTTTTGGGGCTTTTGCGTTCGATCCTTCTGATCTGCTCCGGTGCGGCGTTTGGCATGCAGGCTTTTAAATTCAAAAATCAAAAGGTCGATGGGAAAAATCTGGATATTCTCTATATCTTTCCGATTATCTGGGCAGCATTCCGGCTGGGGGAATATTTTTTGGAAAATACCATGGTCGTGAATGTTTCGGAAAATCTTTTTGCGATTCTGTATCTGGCTTTTGTGCTGATATTCCTTCTGACCTCCTGCAAAATATATGCACGGCTTGACAGTCAGAAAACCATCCGTTATATGCTGGTTTCCGGAGCAATGACAGTTGTATGCGGCTTTATGAGGACTATTCCGAAATATGTGCTGTTTCTCTTTATGGGAGAACGGAAAGAACAGCCGCCCCTGATCGATCTGGTTTTATCCCTCTATGCGTTGATCCTTGTGTTCGCGCTTTTACAAAGCCGCACGCCGCTGGAGGAGACAGAGGAGGTTTTGTCAGTCCCGGAGGCAGACGCCGGGCAGGCAGATGAATAATCGGTTGGGTCCCAACGACGCCCAAATATACAATAAAAAGGCCGCCCGTTCTTGTTTCAACAAGAACGGGCGGCCTTTATGTACTTATTTTCTCTGTCAGTGGCCAAACGGAAGGAGATAAAAGGAGCAGGGAAAAAAAGGAGACGAAGCAACCGGTCCCGCGGCCGCAACAGCATCTCAAACTGGTTCATCGGCATGCATGGGAGCGATATAAGCGCGAAACTGCTGAATAATCTCCCTGGCACAGGCAAAGGGCGTGCGATCGGCCTGGACCGAGAAATTGGCATGCGCACGATATAAAATTTCCCGTTCCCGATAGAGTTGTTCCAGTTTTTCACGGGTATTCAACTGTACTAACGGGCGCCCGGCATCCCCGCGGATCCGTTCATAACAGACATCAAACGGCACGTCCAGATAGACAATGATCCCGTTTTTTTTCGCGGCCTCTGCATTTGCGGCATTCACCATGGCGCCGCCTCCGGTCGCAATCACCGTATTCCCCTGGTCACCGATCAGACGAATCGCGTTCTGTTCCGCCTGCCGGAAATACGGTTCTCCTTTGGAAGCGAAGATTTCTGCAATCTCCATCCCCTCCGTTTCCACAATCCAGGCATCAAGATCCACGAAACGATAGGAGAGATTGACGGCCAGCTGGCGTCCGACTGTGGTTTTGCCGCAGCCCATAAAACCGCATAAATAAATATTTTTCAAGTGACTTTCCCACCTGTTCCTTTTAAAAACGTTCAGTGACATCCGCTTCCATATCCCGAATCAGCTGCTGAATATCTTCCGGATTATAATGGGCGTGATCCCAGATTTCATGTGCGACCACCGCCTGCCAGACCAGCATGGCCATACCGCCCATCACCTGTGCACCCTGCTCTTTGGCAAGCTGCATCAGCTTGGTTTCCCCGGGATTGTAAATCGCGTCAAAGACATAACGGCAATTTCCCAGCACTTCCGGACTGACCGCACAGGCGTCACAATTTGGATACATCCCGACAGGCGTGGCATTGATCAGAAGATCATATTCTTCAGAAACTTCCGTCAGCAGCTGAATGGATGCAGGCCGGGATGTGAGCGCTTCCAGGTCTTTGCTGAGGGTATGGGCTTTTTCCAGGTCCTCCGGACGGACGGCCAGGGTCAAATCTCCTCCCCGCAGTCCGCTTTCGATCGCCATCATCCGGCCGACGCCGCCGCATCCCAGCAACAGAACCCGTTTGTCCAGGGGGGCGCCCAGGCTCTCAATCGATCGGATAAAGCCATCTACGTCCGTGTTATAGCCAATATTTTTTTCGCCGCACCGAATGACATTGACAGCGCCGTACCGTCTGGCAGAGTCATCCAGATCGTCCAGATAACGAATCACAGACATTTTATGCGGAATCGTGACATTCAATCCATCCATTTGCAGCAATGCCGGCATTTCTTCCGCCAGCCGGGTTAACGGCACATCCCGCACCAGATATTCCACATCAGGATCTCCGGACAGGGCAAACAGGCGCTGATGGATCGGCGGAGACATGGTATGTCCCAGCGGATGGCCCAGCAATGCAAATTTTCTTGACATCAAGATCTCTCCTTCAAATCAGTTAGCCGGCAGGATTTATACCTGTGCGGACAGCAGTTTTTCCAGTGTTTTTTGATTTTCTACCGCATAAGCATCCGCTTCTTTTAATGTCTTCTTCACCAGCCCGGTCAGCACTTTGTTCGGACCCAACTCAATAAACCGGGTATATCCGGCATTCCAAAGCGCGTTGAGCTCATCGACAAAAAGGACAGGGGAAGTCAGATGCCTGGCAAGGTAAGCAGGCATATCGGTCTGCTCTTCGAGCACGCCGCCTGTCACGTTGGAGTAAAACGCACAGGAAGGAGCGGCAAATGCCGTTCCCTGCACAGCCTGGTAAAAAGCGTCGGCAGCCGGCTGCATCAGTTTCGAATGAAAAGCGGCGGCAACCTGCAGGCGGACCGATTTCTTTCCCATTTCCGCAAATCTTTCCATCGCACGGGAGACCGCCGCGTTGTCACCCGCGATCACCGTTTGCGCCGGGCTATTGTAATTGACGGGGACAACATAACCTTCCGTCTGCGCGCAGACCCTGGCAATGATATCGCTTTCCAGGCCCAGAACAGCGGCCATACCGCCGTCCTGCTGCTCTGCACAAGCCTGCATGGCCCGGCTGCGTTCTTTAATCACCCGGAAGCCATCTTCCATGGAAAGCATCCCGGAAGCAACCATAGCGGCGTATTCTCCCAGAGAATGCCCGGCGACAGCCTGCGCTTCCAGTCCATTGGCCCGCACACAGGCCAGGGCACAGAGTGATGTCGCAAAAATAGCCGGCTGCGAGACCGCTGTCTGCGCCAGTTCAGCCTCTGTTCCTTCAAAACATGCTTTTTTCAGGTTAAAGCCCAGAATTTCACTGCCGCAGTCATAAATTTGACTGGTTTCCGGATAAAGTTCATACAATTCACGACCCATGCCGCTGTATTGGGATCCTTGTCCGGAAAAAAGAAAGACCGTTTTACACATTCGTTTTTCATATCCTTTCCTGTCATAAAATCAATGGCGCATTTGCAGAAAGTAGATACAAAGGCGCGTAAAAATTGCAAAGGGAATCCAAAAATTATCCTTAATGTAATATATAAATACATTAATACTAAACGGATTTTTTATCAATAGATAAAAACAAAAAATTTCAAAATAATGGAAATTGATAGAAGAAATACGGAAATCTTATTGACAAATAATTGAGATCATAATATGATTATAAACAGGGTATGCCCAGCCGGGCATTGTTGGAACAATCCAACCTGTTCCGACAAATTATTTTATCATAAATACCTGGGAAATTTCAAGTGAAAATATAACGGGGGAATAGAAATTGGGAGTATATATTAAAGGGACTGGCCGCTATTTGCCGGAACGGGTCGTCACAAATGAAGATTTTACAAAAATTGTAGAAACTTCTGACGAATGGATTACCACCCGGACCGGAATCAAACAACGGCATCTTTCCAACGGAGAACCGACCTGGTATATGGGGCTGCAGGCAGCCAAACAGGCGATGGCTTCTGCCAGTATCACCGCAGAGGAGATTGACCTGATCCTGCATACCAGCGTCACACCGGACTACCAGTTTCCCTCGATGGCCTGCGTTTTGCAGGGAAAACTTGGCGCAGTTCATGCAACGGGGATTGACATTAACTGTGCCTGCGCTGCATTTGTATATGCGGTGGATATGGCAGAGAAATATCTGGCTTCCGGTGCGTATCGGAATATTCTAATTGTCTCTGCAGAAAATTTGACAAAAACAGTGGATTATACCGACCGTTCGACCTGTGTGCTGTTCGGAGACGGGGCGGGTGCGGCTGTACTTTCTGCCAGCGATGGGATGTATGCTTCCTGTCTGGGAGCAGAAGGGGAAAATGCCAATAAAATTGTAGCTGAGCTGGCTCCCCCGCAGAACGCTTTTATGGAGCCGTCTCTTTGTCCTGCTTATGAGAAATTAGTCGAACTGCCTGCCGGGAAGGAACATTTCATGCATATGGACGGCGGAGAAGTCTATAAGTTTTCAACCCGCGTTATTGCTTCTTCGATTGAAGCAGCCTGCGCGCGGGCTGGGATTACCCCCGCGGATCTGGACTGGGTGGTTTCTCATCAGGCGAATGAACGGATTATTCAGACCGGTGCTTCCCGTCTGAAACTTCCGCTGGAGAAATTTTATATGAATATCAGCCGTTACGGGAACACTTCCAGTGCAAGCATTCCGATCGGGCTCGATGAAATGGCCGAGCAGGGATTGCTCAAACGCGGTCAGAAAATTGCGTTGGTTGGATTCGGCGCGGGTCTTGTATACGGCGCTGCCGTTCTGACCTATTAAGGAAACGGAGGAAACGGTTTTGAGTAAAACAGCATTGATTACCGGCGCTTCACAGGGCTTGGGCGCGGCGATGGCCCGTCGTCTGGCAAAAGACGGATACAATATTGCGATCAACTGCTACAGCCCGGCTGAGCAGGAAAACGGCGGCAATGCCGTTGCAGAAGATTGCCGGAATATGGGTGTAGAAGCAGAATGTTTTATTGCGGATGTATCTGATTTTTCTGCTTGTGAAGAGATGGTCAAAGCCGTCAAAGGGCGGTTTGGCTCCATTGACGTGTTGGTAAACAACGCCGGTATTACCAAGGATGGCTTGATCGCACGAATGACAGAGCAGCAGTTTGATGCAGTAACCAATGTAAATTATAAAGGCGTTTTTAATATGATTCGGCATGTCAGTCCGGTTATGATCCGGCAGAGAAGCGGTCGGATTGTGAATGTGTCTTCTGTAGCGGGCGTTTACGGGAACGCGGGGCAGCTGAATTATTCTGCGTCCAAAGCGGGCGTCGTGGGGATGACACTGACGGCTGCTAAGGAACTGGGATCCCGCGGCATTACGGTCAACGCGATTGCCCCCGGTTTCATCAAAACACCTATGACCGATGTGTTGGACGAGAAATATAAGGAATCCATTCTTGGAAATATTGCGCTTCGGCGTTTTGGAGAGCCGGAAGAGGTCGCCTCGGTGGTTTCTTTTTTAGCCAGCGATGATGCAGCCTATGTGACCGGACAGGTCATTGTAATCGACGGCGGCCTTTCCATGTAGGGTACGGCCGGATGCTGGGAAAGGAGAAGACAAAAATAAAGCAATGAGAAGAGTTGTAATTACAGGAATCGGCGTCAAAAGCGCTGTTGGAAATACAAAAGAAGTTTTTTGGGAGAATCTGTTGGCCGGGCGCCATGGGATTCGGCCAATTGATGCGTTTGACACTTCCGACCTTGAGGTAAAGCTTGCGGCTGCAATCCGGGATTTTGATCCGTTGCAGTATATGGATAAAAAAGAAGTGCGCAGAAACGACCGGTACTGTCAATTGGCAATTGCGGCCACGGTTGACGCGATGCAGGACTGCGGCAGCGAGTTCAAGGAGTTGGATCCGTTTCGCGTCGGTGTGATTTTCAGTACGGGAATCGGCGGCATTTCGACCTTTGAGGTCAATCACGGTGCATTTTTGGAAAAAGGGCAAGGAAAGGTATCTCCGTTTTTTATCCCTGCTATGATTTCGAATATGGGTGCGGGCATGATTGCCATGCGCTTCGGATTCATGGGTGCGAACTACTGCCCGGTTTCGGCATGTGCATCCTCTGCACACGCTGTCGGAGAGGCTTTCCATCAGGTGAAAAACGGATATTTGGACGTTTGTGTAACCGGCGGCGCCGAAGCGGCAATTACAAAATTGGCTGTCGCAGGATTTAACAATATGACGGCCCTTTCCAGAAGTACCGATCCGGACCGCGCGTCTATCCCCTTTGATGCTGAGAGAAACGGCTTTGTGATCGGTGAAGGCGCCAGTGCATTAATTTTGGAAGAATATACGCATGCCAAGGCGCGGGGCGCTAAGATATACGCAGAGATCGCCGGATATGGCGCCACGGCAGATGCTTATCATATTACCAGTCCGCGGCCGGATGGCCTAGGCGCGCAGAATGCTATGCGCCTTGCCATCGAAGAAGCCGGTTTGACCACCGGAGATATTCAGTATATCAATGCGCACGGGACCTCGACCGGCCCCAATGACCGAACCGAAACACTGGCAATCCGGCAGCTGTTCGGAGAAGATGCAGACAGGCTGGCGGTCAGCTCCACCAAGTCCATGACTGGACATCAGCTGGGCGCCGCGGGGGCGGTAGAGACGGTTGTCTGCGCACTGGCCCTGCAAAACGGGATGATTCCGCCGACCGCCGGGTATAAAGTCCCCGATCCGGAGTGCGATCTGGATTATGTGACGGAAGGCGCGCGCAGTCAGGCAATCACAGCTGCTTTAACCAATTCCCTCGGATTCGGAGGGCAGAACGCCAGCATTTGCCTGAAAAAAGTTTCTGAATAACGAATAGTAGATGATGGAGGATCCCGCTGATGGAAAATATGGAACTTTCAATGGAGACGGTATCCAATCTCGTACGGCTGATGCAGAAGGCGGGATTGACCCAATTAAAGCTCAAGTGCGATGCGTTTGAATTAGATTTGGAAAAAAAGATAGAGGCGGCGGCGCCCGCTGCTGCTGCGGTGAGCATCAGCCATCCGGATGGCGCAGCTGCCGCTGCGGTGGCAACAACAACTTCTGCTGCCGCTGCATTGGATGGCAATATTGTAAAAGCGCCGATTGTGGGGACGTTTTACGCTTCTTCCGCGCCGGGAAAACCTGCTTTTGTTAAACCTGGACAGCAGGTTTCTAAGGGAGATGTGCTTTTTATTATTGAATCCATGAAGCTGATGAATGAAATTAAAAGCGAATATGACGGCGTGATTGATCAGATTTTGGTAGAAAATGGTCAGAGCGTAGAGTACGGACAACCGATAATGACCGTTGTGTAGGAGGAACTTCCCAATGGCACTTTTAACACGTGAACAGATTCAGGAGATTATTCCGCACCGTGACCCGTTCCTTCTGATTGATACTGTGGAGGAACTGGAACCGGGTGTGCGGGTAGTCGCGACCAAATACCTCAAACCCGATGAATCCTGGTTTAAGGGGCACTTCCCGCAGGAGCCGGTACAGCCCGGCGTGCTGACTGTCGAAATGCTTGCACAGGCTGGTGCGGTTTGTGCGCTGTCCCTGCCGGAAAACAGAGGGAAAATAGCGTATTTTGCAGGGATTGACAAGGCGCGTTTCCGGCGCCCGATCCGACCGGGCGAAACCATCCGTCTGGAAGTGGAAATGATTAAAATGCGCGGACCGGTAGGCGTTGGAAAAGCAACCGCTACCGTGGACGGTGAACGGGCGGTTACAGCCGAAATCACATTTGCCCTGGGGAAATAAGGCCGGGTCAGAAAGGAACAGCGAATGTTTAACAAAGTCTTAATTGCCAACCGCGGCGAAATAGCGGTGCGTATTATCCGCGCCTGCCGGGAGTTGGGGGTTGGCACGGTAGCGGTTTTTTCAGAAGCGGACCGTGGGGCGCTCCATGCCCAGATTGCAGATGAGGCAATCTGTATCGGACCGGCGCCGACAAAGGACAGTTATCTGAATATACAGTCTATTCTGGCTGCCTGTGAGGTGACAGGCGCGGAAGCAGTCCATCCGGGTTTCGGATTTTTATCCGAGAATGCGAGCTTTGCGCGGACCTGCCAGCGCTGCGGTGTGACCTTTATTGGCCCTCCTCCGGAAGCTATTGAGAGAATGGGCGATAAGGCGCAGGCTAAGGAAACCATGAAACAGGCCGGCGTACCGGTCATTCCCGGATCAGAAGGGGAAATTACCGAGATCCGGGACGCCAAACGAATTGCTGCCGAAATTGGGTATCCGGTGATGGTCAAAGCTTCAGCCGGCGGGGGTGGCCGTGGTATTCGTAAGGTCGAGAATGAACGGGATTTGGAAACCGCAATGACCGCTGCACAGCAGGAAGCATTACGTTTTTTTGGAGACGATGGCATCTATATAGAAAAATTTATTGCGAATCCCCGGCATGTTGAAGTACAGATTCTGGCCGATCAGCAGGGAAACGTGATCCATCTCGGAGAGCGGGACTGCTCCATGCAGCGGCGGAATCAGAAAGTGCTGGAAGAAGCGCCTTGTCCGTGTATGACCCCTGCGCTCCGGGAGCGGATGGGGGAGGCTGCCAAACAGGCTGCCCGCGCTTGCGGATATGTCAACGCCGGTACCATCGAGTTTTTGCTGGCAGATAACGGAGCATTCTATTTTATGGAAATGAATACCCGTATTCAGGTTGAACACGGCATTACCGAACTGATTACCGGCGTAGACTTAATCAAACAGCAGATCCTCATTGCGGCGGGAGAACCGCTCCCATTCAGACAGGAGGATATCCATTTCAGCGGGCATGCCATTGAATGCCGGATTAATGCGGAAAATCCATATATGGATTTCCGTCCGTCACCTGGGAAAATTCAGTTTCTGCATATGCCCGGCGGCCCAGGGGTGCGGATTGACAGCGCAGTTTACAGCAGCTGTGAGATTTCCCCTTATTATGACAATATGATTGCTAAATTGATGGCTTATGCTCCCAGCCGGGAAGAAGCCATCAAAAAAATGAAGTGGGCTTTGGCTGAATTTTTAGTCGAAGGTGTTGACACCAATATAGATTTTCAGTTAAACTTATTAAGAGATCCTGATTTTGAAGCCGGACGGTATGACAACGGCTTTTTAACACGGAAAAATCTGATGAAAAAGTAGTTTGCAGATGGAATGAAAGGCTGGTGAGATTGACGTGCTGGAAGATTTGTTTAAAACGGTGAAATCCCGTATGAATATCGAGACAGCTGAGAATAAAAAGGGAAAAGTCAATATTCCGTCCGATCTGCTGTTTAAATGTCCGCGCTGTCAGAACGTTGTGTTTATGGAAGAGTTTGAACGCAATAAAAAAGTCTGCGCCGCCTGTGGCTATCATGCGCGGATCAGTGCGCGTGAACGGATTGAGCTGACAGTTGATAAAGGCAGTTTTACAGAGTATGATCCGCATATGCAGAGCTGTAACCCGATCGAGTTTCCGGACTATGAGAAGAAAATTGCAGCGATGCGGGAGGCAACGGGGCTAAATGACGGGGTAGTGACGGGGGAGTGCAGCATTCGTTCCCAGAAATGTGTCATGATTGTCATGGACTCCCGTTTTATGATGTCTTCCATGGGATCTGTTGCTGGGGAGAAAATTACCCGTGCGTTTGAACGTGCAACCCGACAGGCTTTGCCTGTTGTCGCTTTTACGGCCAGCGGCGGCGCCAGAATGCAGGAAGGGATTATATCCCTGATGCAGATGGCTAAAACGTCCGGTGCTGTTGCCCGGCACAATGACGCGGGGCTTTTGTATATAACCGTATGGACCGATCCGACGACCGGCGGCGTCATGGCTTCTTTTGCCTCTTTGGGGGATATTATTATTGCAGAGCCTAAGGTTTTAGTGGGTTTTGCCGGCCGGCGGGTGATTGAAGGAACCATTCGGCAGCGCTTGCCAGATGATTTTCAGTCGGCAGAATTTATGTTGCAGCACGGACAGGCAGATATGATTGTCAGTCGTACAGAAATGCGGCGGACGATTGCAAATTTGCTGCGTATCCATAGCCAGCAGCAGAGCGGGGAGGGACAGGAATCGTGACGGCTTTAACGGCGTGGGAACGTCTGGAATTGATACGAAATAAGGAACGGCCGACGATACGGGACTATATTCCCCTGATTTTCAGTGAATTCTATGAGATGCACGGGGACCGTACTTATGCAGACGACGGGGCAATCCTCGGCGGAATCGGCCTTCTTGGCAATCGGCCGGTAACGGTCATCGGCCATGTGAAAGGGCATGATCTGGAAGAAAATAAAAAATCCAATTTTGCCATGCCCCATCCGGAAGGATACAGAAAGGCCCTGCGTTTGGCCAGACAGGCCGAGAAATTTAAACGGCCGGTGATCTGCTTCATTGACACGTCCGGCGCTTTCTGCGGGATCGGCGCGGAAGAACGGGGACAGGGTGAGGCGATTGCACGCAATCTGATGGAATTTATGACCCTGAAAACACCGGTTATATCCGTTGTGACCGGCGAGGGAGGAAGCGGCGGCGCGCTGGCCCTTGGCGTTTGCGATGAGCTGGCGATGCTGGAAAATGCTGTGTACTCCGTCATTTCGCCCAGAGGATTTGCCAGCATCTTATGGAAAGATGATACAAAAGAAAAAGAAGCGGCCGGAATTATGAAAATTACCGCAGAGGATTTGCAGGGATTTGGTATCTGTGATGCCATCATCCGGGAACCCGCAGGCGGCGCGCATACCAACCACCGGCAAACGGCAGAAAATATTACCGAATTTTTGTTGGATTCTTTGCAAAGATTATCCAAAAAAGAGGTTGCAAATTTATTGGAAAGCCGTTATAATAAGTTCAGAAAAATTGGCACTTTTTCCGAGTTTGAATAATTTTGGTCTGTATAGGGATTATAATGGTGTATTCACCTTATAATAGAGAACAATACGACAAGGAGGCGAGTACGGATGGTATTTGAGAAGGTAAAAAGCATTTTGTGTGATCAACTGGACGTTGAGGAAGATGCTGTAACGATGGAAGCATCCATCACAGAGGACCTGCACGCAGATTCGCTGGATGTTGTGGATTTGGTCATGTCTCTGGAGGAGGAATTTGATATCGAAATTCCGGATGAGCAGGTAGAGCATATCAAAACTGTAGGCGATATCGTAAAATATATTGAAGAAAAAGTAGAATAGCGTGCAATGTTATTGTATGGACGCTTTGATGTACTTGGGCGATCGATAAAAAGGGAGCAGAGCTGTGTAACAGCTGGCTCCTTTTTTGCGTTATTGGGGGAAAGGAAAAGCAGAGAGAGCGGAGAGAGGAAAGGGTGAGCGGAGAGAGGAAGGGAAAGCGGAGAGAGGAAGGGAAAGCGGAGAGAGGAAGGGAAAGCGGAGAGAGGAAGGGAAAGCGGAGAGA
>CAJFUK010000011.1 GCA_904420125.1 Candidatus Falkowella caecavicola
TCCGTACTGCGGTTTACAAAATATCCATAGTTGTTTGCTACCGTAAAGCTGCAATCTATCCGGTTGTAAAGGTATGGCTCTCCGTTGTGGACCCTCATACGGAACTCCGGGATTGCATTTAACTCACGCAACGCAAGATAAAGGTAATTGATAAAAAAGGATTGTCCGTTTTCTTTGCAATAATGGATAAGATCAGTAACGTCCATGCGTACCGTCATATCATAGATAGATGTTGTCATACCAATAAATTCCCGGAACAATTCTGCCCGGTTCCATGTGTCCATGTCCAATTTTATACATTCATTCATGCTCGCACCTCAAACCAAAATGATATTGCTTATTATCAGGTATGGATACAGTTTAACACATTTTTATGAATTTTTCTATTTCCTAAATCTGCGATAAACCTTAAACGAATCGGAACCGGCGTGACTTAACACGCCGGTTCCTACCAAAATCCTTTTTGCTTCCTTATGGGACGCTGCCTAATCACCGGGGATTTTTTTCAATAGATGGAATGAACAACCGGCCCCAAAAACGGTCTGTATGCTCCCTCCATTTGTGGGCAATACCGTACAAAATGCTTGACAAAATGTTTTTTATAGCATAAAATAATATTTATAGCTGGATCAAATATCATTTTATATCGTCAAATACAGTGATCAAGATAAGTACATTTCCGGATGGGTTCAGAGAGTGGAGAGTTGGTGCGACTCCATACCGAAGGTGATGGAATATCCCTTGTGAGTACGGCGCTGAAACGGAACGGAGTAGGTAGCTGCGTTGTCCTGCGTTAAAGGATAGGGTATATCAGTACCTGAAATGATTCCACTGGGTGGTTATGCGAGTTAAAGTCTCGTCCTTTGCGGACGGGGCTTTTATTTTTCTTTGGATCCATTGGTTTTATATAAATCGTGCGTATAAACATTCTGCAATATATGGAAAGGACGAATCCTATGTACAAAAAAATTGATCTTTCTGCCGGCTTCCCTGCCCTGGAATCCGAGACCCGCAAATTCTGGCAGGAAAACAACATTATTGAAAAAAGCCTGCATGCGAATCCTGATGGCGAATATTTTACCTTCTTTGACGGTCCGCCGACAGCAAACGGCAAACCGCATGTAGGCCATGTTCTGACCCGGACAATTAAGGACATTATTCCCCGTTACAAGGTCATGAAAGGCTACCAGGTTTTACGAAAAGCTGGATGGGATACACATGGACTGCCAGTGGAGCTGGAAGTCGAAAAAAAGCTCGGCATTACCGGGAAAGCGGATATTGAAAAATACGGTGTAGAAAAATTTATTAAAGAATGTAAAGAAAGCGTATTTAAATATGTCAGCATGTGGCGTACCATGAGCGATAAGATCGGATTTTGGGTCGATATGGATCATCCATATGTAACATATCATAACGATTATATCGAATCCGAATGGTGGGCGCTCCAGCAGCTCTGGAATAAAGGCCTCCTTTATAAAGGCCATAAAGTCATGCCCTATTGTCCGCGCTGTGGCACTGCTCTTTCTTCCCATGAAGTTGCGCAGGGATATAAAGATGTTAAAGATATCACCGCTTTTGTTAAATTTAAAGTTAAAAACCATGATAACCTCTATATTCTTGCCTGGACAACAACGCCCTGGACATTGCCCGCCAATGTAGCGCTGTGTGTTAATAAAAATTATGATTATGTAGAGGTCGAAGCGGCCAATGGAGAGCATTACGTCCTGGCGCAGGCGCTGACCGGTATCTTAACAGATGAATACACCGTTTTACGCCAGTTTAAAGGAGAAGAAATGCTGGGCATGGAATATGAACAGCTTCTTCCCTTTGTCAAGCCGTCCAAACGGGCCTTTTTTGTCATTCACGGAGACTATGTAACTTTGACAGACGGTACAGGTATCGTGCATATCGCACCGGCCTTTGGTGAAGACGATAATATCGTCGCCCGCCAGAACGATCTTCCGACCATCAATCCAGTCCGTGCAGACGGCACTCTTTCCGATGAGATCACTCCGTTTGCCGGGATGTTTGTGAAAGACGCTGATCCCAAAATTATTGATTATTTGAAGGAACAAGGGCTTTTATACAAAGCAGAAAAGCATCTGCATTCCTATCCGCACTGCTGGCGCTGCGATACCCCCCTTCTTTACTATCCAAAAGAAAGCTGGTTTGTAAAATCCACAGCATATCGGGATCAACTGGTGGAGAATAATAACAAAATCAACTGGTACCCGGATAATATTCGAACCGGGCGCTTTGGTAATTTCCTGGAAAACGTAATTGATTGGGGGATTTCCCGCGACCGTTACTGGGGAACTCCCCTGCCGATCTGGGAATGTGCGTGCGGCCACCGCGAATTGATCGGCAGCATTGCCGAGTTAAAGGAAAAATCCTTTGATTGCCCGGAAGAAATCGAACTGCACAAACCGTATATTGACGCCGTGCACCTGACCTGTCCGGAATGCGGAAAAACGATGACCCGGACGCATGAAGTGATCGACTGTTGGTTTGATTCTGGTTCCATGCCCTTTGCACAGCATCATTATCCCTTTGAAAACAAAGAAACCTTTGACAAAAACTATCCGGCGCAGTTTATTTCAGAAGCGATTGACCAAACCCGTGGATGGTTCTATACGCTGCATAACCTTTCGACGGCAATTTTTGAACGTCCCTGCTTTGAAAACTGTATCGTTTTAGGGCATGTCCTGGATGGCAAAGGTATTAAAATGTCCAAACATAAGGGAAATATTGTAGAACCGGATGTCGTTCTGGACTCTGTCGGCGCAGATGCAACCCGCTGGCATTTTTATACGTCCAGTGCACCGTGGGTACCTAAACGGTTCTCCAAGGAAGATGTTTCTGAAACACAGCGCAAATTCCTGATGACTTTCTGGAATGTCTATTCTTTCTATATTCTCTACGCAGACCTGGATGAATTCAACCCGCTGAAATACCAGGACTTCACTTCTTCGCATATCATGGATCGCTGGATCCTGTCCAAATTAAACACCCTGATTCAGAATGTTGGCGACTTGTTGGATGAATATAAGATCACCAACGCTGCATTGGAAATTCAGGATTTTGTGGATGAACTGTCTAACTGGTATGTCCGCCGGAACCGGGCACGGTTCTGGAATGGCGAGTTAACTGAAGATAAGATCGGCGCCTACACGACCCTATATCGAGTTTTGACCACCGTATCCAAAATTTCCGCACCGTTTGTTCCGTTCCTGACAGAACAGATCTATCAAAGTCTGGTACGAAGTCTGGATCCTGATGCGCCGGAAAGCGTGCATATGTGTCGTTGGCCTGTTTCCGATCCATCCTCAATCAACCAGCAGCTGGAAGCAGAAATGGATCTGGCATATCATATTGTAGAACTGGGACGAAGCGCACGGAATACCGCCAATATAAAAAACCGGCAGCCGCTGTCCGGCATGTTGGTTTCTACAGATGCCCTGCCCGCTTACTATGCAGATATTGTCAAAGACGAATTGAATGTTAAGGAGATCACCTTTGGCGCTGATCTGTCCAAATATGTGCGTTTTGAAATTAAGCCCAATCTTCCGGTACTCGGTAAGGCTTACGGCCGGTATATCCCCGTGATCCGCAATGAAATCGCAGCGCATAATCAGATGACCCTGGCGCAGGATATCAATAATGGCGGCAGCCTTTTGATTCATGCAGAAGATGGCACAGAAATCGTATTAAACAGCGAAAATCTGTTAATTTCCATGAACGGTCTGGAAGGCTATGCGTTTGCTTCTTCCATGGTAGGAGGGGTTGTATTAGATACAACCTTAACAGATGAGCTGCGAAATGAAGGATATCTCCGTGAAGTGTTGTCCAAGGTGCAGAATATGCGGAAAGAATCTGGTTTTGCCGTTGCCGATCATATTCGGATCTACCTGAACGGCGATGAAAAACTCCTGTCTCTTGTCGAAGCAAATAAAACGATGATCATGCAGGAAACGCTGGCAGATGAAATCGTCTATACAACGGCCACAGACGCTTCTTCTGCCAAGATCAATGATTTGACCGCCCAATTGGCCGTAGAAAAATTATAAAAAATGCTTCTGTTACTTGCAGCGCCCCGTCTTTCCTCTGCATGATGAAAGCGGGGCGCTTGTTTCAGAAGTGCTCTATAACGAAGGAGGACTTTGTGTATGGATTTAAAAAAACCGGTGACGGATCCAAAAGTTCTGGAGGCCATTCATATCATGCGGGCCAACAATACGCCGGAGACCCGCTCCCAGATGGTGCATGCGGTTATGCAAGGCCGCTTTTTAGCACCTGTGCATATTGAACCGGAACCGCAGACCGATGAAAACGGATGCGCTGTTCTGACGCCGGATGCCACAGTTGGCTTTCATATGTTGCCAACCAAAGATGGGCAGCGTTTTCTGCTGGCCTTTACCGATTGGGATGAACTAAAAAAGTGGAAACCAGCCGGCAAACAACAGGTGCTGACGATTGGTTTTGACGAATATTCCCGCGTCATTCTGCGACCGGATTCAGTAGCTGCTGGTTTTGTTATTAACCCGTTTGGCGTTAATGTTTCTTTTAATAAAAACTTTCTGGCTTCCGTGCAAGCGCAGAAAGGATTGTCTGCCACTTCCGCGGTTACACAGCAGACGACGATTCCATCCGGTACTTCGGTCAAACTCGGACAACCGCAAAAACGACCGGACGCGATGCTACAGGCGGTCTCGGCTTTTCTGGCGGAACGGGATTCTGTCCGTGCAGCTTACCTGGGGTTGATCGAGATGGAGAATCAAACGCATTATCTGATCGCTGTCGATCTGGAGGGGGATTGTTCCGGTATTTTTGAAGGGATCGCGGCAGTTGCCAAACCGTATCTTGGTGGTGTTGCACTGGATATGGTAACTTTAGAAAACAGCCTGGGAAAAGAGGCTGCCAAGCAGATAAACCCCTTTTACCAGAAAAACGAATGATCAGTTCCTGTCTGATCCGCAGATCAAATTTGTACGCCAGAACCGTTATATACTGTTATATTTTATATTCATCTACAACAAGCCCTGCTATACATTGTTTCGTACAGCAGGGCTTGTTATTTTTAACAGTTTTATATTTCCGGATCTAAAAGACGATAACTGAAGTCCTCCCATAAAAGACAGGTCCCCAGATGAATGTCCAGTGGAAGAAGAGCCAAAGCCACTAAGATGGTATCTTCCGCTGTTCCCCCTTTCCGCTGCAAAAGTGCATAATCGCCTGTAATATCCTGTACAGTATAAATAATTTTGTCCATATTGATCCTCTATTTCTCCAGATACGCGAGGATTTCTTCTGCGTTGGTGTCCGGTTTGACTCGGTTGAAGACTTTCTCAATGATACCGTTTTCGTCAATCAGGTAGGTCGTGCGGACTACTCCCATACTCACTTTTCCATACATTTTCTTTTCCTGCCAGACATCATACGCCTGAATTGCTTCCAAATCCGGATCAGAAAGCAAAAGAAACGGCAACTGATATTTGTCTGCAAACCGTTCGTGGGATCCTGTGCTATCCCGACTGATCCCAATCACCGCGACTTGTTTGTCTGCAAACTGGGTGTATAAATTTTTGAACGCACAAGCCTGTCGAGTACAACCCGGCGTGTTATCCTTCGCATAAAAATACACAACCACCTTTTGTCCTAAAAAATCTGTTAAATGGTGTATTGTTCCCGCCTTGTCCGGAAGAGAAAATTCCGGGGCCTTTATTCCTGCTGTCAACATTTTTATTCCTCCGATCGTTGATAGGGTGTAATCGCACATTTCAGGCATCCGTCTAACCGGTTTTCAAAAATCCGATATCCGGCCAATATGTCATTCAATGGCATCGTATGTGTAATCAAAAAATCTGTATGAATTCGCCCAGAAGCGATGAGTTCCATCAAACGTGCGCAATGAACCGCATCCACTCCACCTGTCTTAAAAATAAGGTTTTTCCCATACATTTGGGGCAATGGCAGGGTCTGATTCTCCTCATACATAGCAATGACTGCGACGATGGCATTAGGCCGTGCAATTTTCCAGGCCAATGCAAACGAATCGGTCCCACCGGCCGCCTCAATGACGCTGTCCGCACCCCGTCCATGAGTCCAATTCAGAATTGTTTCCTCCAGATGGACTGTTTCTGGAGAAATGGCAACATCACACAACCCGCAGTCCCTGGCATAGGATAAACGGTTTGCATCCAAATCAAGCGCCAAAATTTTACCTGCGCCAAACAGTCTGGCACAGATCATACTGCAAAGACCCACTGGTCCGGCCCCAATGACAGCAACCGTATCGCCGGGCCGGATTTCGCATAGTTCCGCACCAAAATAGCCGCTGGAGAGAATATCTCCGACAAATAAGGCCTGTCTGTCGCTAACTCTGTCCGGAATTTTTGTTAAGCCCTGTTCTGCATAGGGGACACGCACATATTCTGCCTGACAGCCGTCTATGCGACATCCCAATTCCCATCCTCCATTCTGGCAGTTATTGATAAAGCCATGGCGGCAAAACCAACATTCTCCGCAGAAGGTGATACAATTTGCTGCCACTCTGTCCCCAGGACGCAAATTTTTTACCTGCTCCCCTACAGACACAATCTCTCCAACAAATTCATGCCCCAGTACCGTATCCGTTTTTGCGCGCGGAACGGCGCCTTTCCGGATATGTAGATCACTCGTGCAGATCGTAGAAAGTGTCACCCGAACAATCGCGTCCGCTGGGTCTTGTAAAACGGGAATCTTTCGGGGCTGCAAACGAATCTGTCCGTTACCACGATACACAAGTGCCATCATTTGATTGTCCATCTTCCTCCCCCTATTCTGCTGTCTATTATAACAAAGATGGGATTTGAAATCAATGAATTTATCCGACGATAGAAGCACCAAATGGCATCAGAGAAAGTTTTGCCAGCTTAAAGCACTGCATGCCAAAAGGAATTCCAATGATGGTGATACAAAAGAATATGCCGATACAGGCAGCCTCTATCGCCAACGGAATACCGCCAAAAATCAGCCAGAGAATATTACAGAGCATAGAGCCAACGCCACCGCCAAACTGTACTTCTTTCCCAAACGGAAAAAAGGCAAGCCCTGCAAATTTAAAGCACTGCATACCTATAGGGATCCCGATGATGGTGATGCACCAGAGCACGCCCACCAGGAGCCAGCTTAATCCCATCAGCAACCCGCCGAATATAAACCAGAGAGCATTTCCCAAACAGCCCATCTATTTACCGCCTTTCTGCTCTGTTGAATCGCAATGAAACCATGCCATGTTTGCTTTCTATTCCACGAAAAACGCTATTTCCTCCAAGGGTTTCCGGTCTTTCGGACGCGGCGAGAGATCTGCCGTGTAACCTACACCAATCACCAGTGCAATTTCTTTTGTTTCCGGAATCATCAACAGCTTCCGAATTTCATCCGAATCAAACCACCTCATCATGCAGGTGGCGAGACCTTCCTCAGTGGCCGCCAGGCAAAATTGCAGGCTGACCAGTCCCATATCCAATGAATCTGCCGCCCCTCGATCAGCCAACAGTACGATAAAGGCCGGACAACGATTGGTAAAATTCTGGGGTGTTCCATCCTGTAAATAAGCCGGCATCTTCTTGGCCTTTTCCGGATCACATACGATCAGCAATTGCCACGGTTGGCGATTCCTGGCGGATGGCGCAAGTCTTGCTGCCTCCACGCAACGCACAAGTTTTTCCCTTTCAACCGGACGGCCGTCAAAGTTACGGCAGCTCTCCCTTTTCTGGATTAAATCAAAAAAACTGCTCATTCTTTATTCCCTCCCCTGTACGGTCCGGCATGGATCTGCCGGACCCATGATGTTCTCCTTCATTATACACGATTTTTCTATACTTTACAATCAAAACAGAAAGAGCGGCTAATTTATAGCCGCTCTTTCTGTTTTGATTGTATGGGGAAGCCGGCAAAAATGCCGAATCTAGATCTCATTTGCTACAGTTATCAGTATATCCTGTCTTCTGTCCAATAAAACGGACTTATATCCAGGCTATTGACTGAATACAGTTAGTCTTTATTGCTTTTGCCGTATCTATCCGATAATATAAGGCATCCCATGACAAAAGCCAATCTCTGTTTTAGACAGATACCAGCTCTGGCCATTATCATTATTTCCCTGAAAAAACAGGTAGATCCGGTTATCCAGATCTCGGAATACATAAGGATGCCCTGACTCCGAGGCGTTCCATTCTCCGGGTTTACCACAGGGAAGGAACGGATGATCCATCAACCGGGAAAAATGGATGCCGTCTTCACTGACTGCCACCCCAATCTGCTGGGGACAATTATTGTAGGCGCCTGCGTAAAACATATATACCTTACCGTCCTGTACAATCGTTGCCGCTGCTTCAATACATTGCTGTTCCCAGGACAGTTCGGGTTTGAGGATGGGTTCCGTACAGCACTGTTGCCAATTTTCACGGGCAAAAATACCATCCAATGGGCAGCGGGTAACTCCCTGAAACTGTATCTCTCCTTTTGGATCGCGGGTTGCAAAATATAGATACAACATTCCCTGAAATTCTACAACATCCGCATCAATTGCCCGATGGTTGTTCCAGTCTCCTTCGGCACGAACGATCGGATTCGTCTGATTACGAATAAAATGGATGCCATCCTCTGAATAGGCATGACAAATCGCTGCATGCAGCCAGTCTCCGTATGTCTGATAAAAAATATGGACTTTCCCGTCGTAAACCAGGGCTCCAGGCGCACAGATGCCGCCCAGTTCCCATTCTCCCTCCCGCGCAATATCGCAGACTTTCTCCCAGTGTTCCAGGTCATGGCTGACCGCAATTCCAATATCCCATCCTCCGTCTCCGTCCAATCCCGGTGCCGCAGAATAATACATATAATATTTTCCCTGAAAGAATACAACCGCCGGATCCTTTGCCATATTGCGCCCGCGTGAAACGTCTGTATACATCATGTTGAGATCTGATCCTTTCCTCTCTGTTTTTGATCATTGTATCACAAACCTTTTTACGGCGTCAAGAACGAATCAGGCTTTACCTGCCAAACTTCCATACGGATCCTCGATACAAATACATGGTCTTTCAGGCACAAAGCAACTCCAGATCCTTTTCCGCTTCCTGTACGGTGTCAGCAGAAAAAACGAATCTTCCCTGCCCATCATATACCTCCACATGTCCGCCCACATAGATTATTTTATAATCCATTTTCTCCACCTTCCTTTCAGTATCTGTATTTTACCGCATAATATGTCCAATAAAACGGACATATTATGCATTGATTTCCCTGTTTATCAGATAAAAAGGAATCGTGAATGCATTTCAGATAAAATAACTTCCTGTCCTGTATGGTTTTTCCCGGCCAGATATGTTATACTGAAATTATCCAAGCCAGAAAAGCCATCATAGGAGGTCTCATATGCAGACAGAACGAATATACAGCCGGAATGCGGCATATCAAAAATTACAGGTTTTAAAAACCAACCGGAATAAACGATTTAAGTACCAGTCTTTTTTTGTAGAGGGTGTGCGCAATATCAATAAAGCGGTCGAAAACGGCTGGCGGATCCGTTCGTTTCTTTATACAAAAGACCGGAATCTTTCAGACTGGGCACGGCACATGCTGTCTTCTGTTCAAACCGAGGTCAATTATGAACTTTCTGCCCCACTGATGAACGAGATCAGTGAAAAAACAGAAACATCGGAACTGATCGCCATCATAGGAATGAAAAACGATTCCTTAGACACAGTCTGTTTATCTTCCAATCCAATGATTGCCCTGTTTGATCGGGCTTCCAACAAAGGGAATCTAGGTACAATCATCCGGTCCTGCGACGCATTGGGGGTGGAATGTCTGTTACTGACCGGACATGCGGTTGATTTGTATGATCCTGAAGTGATCGTTGCCTCCATGGGCTCGTTTTTTAACCTGCAGGTCATCCGGGTTCCAGAAAACGAAAAAGTTCTGCAATTTATTCAGAAGATGAAAACCATATACCCTGGATTTCTGACGATAGGTACCACCGCGCATCATGCAACACCACTGCACCAGATTGATCTGACACATCCTGTTCTGTTCATGATTGGGAATGAAACAGAGGGGCTATGCCGTGTTTTTAAAGAATCCTGTGATATCTTAGGTACCATCCCGATGGCCGCCAGTTCTTATGCGTCTTCTTTTAATGTTGGCTGTGCCGCCACGGTAATGTTTTATGAAGCGGTACGACAAAGGCAAACAGGAACAGCCTGATCAGGCTGTTCCTGTTTTTTTACAATAAACAAAGAAAGAAAAACCGATATATTGCCAGGCAGATCACGCATCCTGTTTTCCGGCGTATAACCGCAGGACTTTTTCCGCCTGCTCCTGCAGTTGCTTTTTCACATGGGGCGGCGATAACACCTCCACATCGTCTCCGAACCCAAACAGCCAGGATAGAAACTGAGGACTGACCACTACGTCCGTGCTGATACAGAAAAAACCATCCCCATCCGGTACCAGAAATACCTCTTTCCCAAAACGATCAAGCACAACGCCAATCAAACGGTTGGCAAACCGCAGCCGTACCCGTTCTGCCTGTCCGCCAAACATACCAAAAATCCCCTTTGCATAAATCGCAGCGTCAAAGGAAGCAAAATATTCCTGCCCTTCTCTGGGCTCATCCAGCACTGCGATGGCTTCCATTTTATCGACACGATAATGTTTCACCATCTGTGCATCGGCATCAAAACCGACCATATAATAGTTTTCATCATCCCAAATCAGCGCCCATGGACTGATGCAGTATCGTTCCCCATTTTTGCGGAACTGTTTCCGTACCCGGTCACTGCCGGAAAAGCACACGGCCCATTCAAAATACCGGTAACTGATTTTATTCCCTGAGGAAATCGCCGCATGAATGGTATCAATGTTATAATAAATGCTTTCATTCATGGTCTTGATCCGGTTGGCAACATAAACCTGCCGCTGCAGAAGCTGCGCCTGTGGGCGGCTGGTCAGGGCTTCCACCTTTTTAATCAGTTCATTGGATTTTTTGTAGGTAATAAATTTCGATGACTGCACCGCATCCACCAGTAATTTCAGCTCCGGTAATTCAAACGCACGATCGGCAATATAATACCCGCAGGTTCGTTCCGGCGTTTTTTCAATATTCAGCCCGTATAAACGGAGTGCCTCCAGATCATCATAAATGCTTTTTCGCTCGGCAGATACGCCGAATTCCTCCAGGGCATCAATAATCTGTGCCAATGTCAGCGCATGGTCTTGATCCGTGCGTTCCTGCAAAATTTTCATCAGGTACAATAATTTAAGTTTCTGATTGGCGCCTTTGGGCATGGCAGTTCACCTCTGATTGATTTCATTCCTTCCGCAGAGCTTGTCGTATGAAAGCGGGTGTTCCGACTGGACTGTAGCTGGGTTCATACAGCCTGGCCGTAGGCAGACTTCAGCTTTCCTCTCCTTTTATGCGGATTAAAGTGTGTCATCAGGCATATATTTTATCTCATTGCCTCCAGCGTCTCGTGCAGGCGTTTGATATAAACAGGGCTGCTGCCACAGCAACCACCCAAATAAGTGACAAACTCTGCGACCGGCAGGACATCGGAAACAAACGTATTTTCATCATATGCCGTTTTCGTGCTGCCATCGGCGGCAAGAACTGGCTTACCGGCATTGGGTTTGAAAATAAGCGGCAGGTCTGTCTTTTGATGAAATTCCCGGATAACCGGCAGTGCCGCATCCGGACCAAGCGAACAGTTCAGGCCTACCGCATCAATATGGAGAGGCATGAGTACATCCATGATATCCTCTACTGACTGACCCATCATCGTCTTCCCCGCTTTTTCAAACGTCATAGCACAGAAAACCGGAAGATGGTATTGTTGTGCCACCTTGACAGCAACAGCCATCATGTTCACGTCCATAAATGTTTCCAGCATAATAATATCCGGCTTTTCCTCCATACCGGCGCCGATCTGCTCCTGATAAATCGCGCATGCCTCTTCCTCCGTCAAATCACCGTAAGGTTCCAGAAGCGTTGACAGCGGTCCGATCGACAATGCCACTTTCACTTGCGTACCTTTCGCTGCATCTTTGGCGAGTCTCACGCCTGCGGCCATAACCTCTTCCACGGAATAGGGAGACCGAGCGACAGCTTCTGCATTGGCGCCAAATGTGTTTGTGAGAATAATCTCAGAGCCGGCCTGGATAAATTCCCGATGCAGCTCCATGACTATGTCAGGATTTTCTAGGTTATAACGCCAAACCGGTACCTTATCGTTGGACTTTTCCCATAAGTTCGTTCCAATTGCACCGTCCAGGAGCGTAATATGATGTATCATGCTAACCCTTCTTTCTTTTGTATTTTAATTAAGTCTTAAATATTGTCCATACAGCAAAATTTTGTGCCCGTTTATGCATAAATCCATTCGATTCATTTTTTCTCTCCCAATTCTACCAGTCGAATATAATGCGGAATATCATCTATATTGGGTTTGAATATAAAAGCGGGAGCGCAACAGCCACACCGCCAATAAGATGTCCCCTCAAATTCATAGGCCACTCCTTTACTGCATGGGCGGTTTTGACAGCCGGGATCACTGTGCCGAAAAATTTCCTTGACTGTATCCGGGCAAGTTTGTAAATATTCCATGCATCTCGATGGATTCCTGATCCGCAGCATACAGCGCATCTTTTCCGGTTCGTCTATATTCGTTTCAATATCCGATGTTCTGGAAACCAGACGAAAAGAATAAGGTCCCTTGGCATGCATCGTCTTTTCCTTAAAATAATAAGCCAAACCGTAGCATTCAAATCCTCCATAAGGTTTCCGAAATAGCCCTTTTGCCATGAGTGCCTGATCCATTTTGTATACAAACTCTTTTTCTTTCCGGGTATGCATCCTATCGGCAAGAGCATCAAGTACGGACCATTGGACAGTATTCATATCGTCCTGCAGCAGTCTGTAATGGCAGATTAAAAAACTATTGGTACAATTTAAAAATCCTTCTGGTGGATCTACATGAGAAGCTTTATCGGCTAGCATTTTCAAAAGCCACAGAAAAGCCGGATGATCCGGATAACGAATCACAATATCTTTGTCCGAAGTCTTATAATGGCTTAGACCGTCAAAAACAAAACCATAGTCGCTTAATTTTTTAAACAGCATATGACTCTGCTTCACCGGATCCCGCATCTTAAAATCCTGAATAGAAACCAATACAGCGTTTGCATCCCAGGTTCCAGATATTAAAAGGTTATATAATAAAATAAGCGGACGATAGGAAGCTTGTCCCGCGTCCCGCCATGGCTGAGAAAAAACACGGTATTCTGCTTTAGAATACAGCGGCATGCCAAAGTCCTTCGGATTTTCGCTAATCTCGCTGAACAAAGCTGTATAAAAAGAATGAATTTGCCGGAAAGCCAACTGAATCTCGCTTTTTTCTGCATATACTGTAAAATCCGAATGAATTTCAAAATCTTTTGGTATACAAATCACTTCATCCCGCCGAAGCCTTGCCCAAACCGATATCCAGAACGGATAATCCATCGTCACAGAAACCCCCTCTAAAAACCAAACACATACTTTCAAATTGATCAAAACACATCAGTTGGGAATACCGGATACTCCATGTCAGCTTGCCAAACTGGTGTGGTCCCACACCGCCCAATCGGAAGGCTTTCTCCGTTGGAAACCAGAAACTGCTTATCAATTTGTCTGATATCATCCATATTTACCAGAAAACTTTGATAGCAGCGCAGGAGGCGTTTATCCCCCAAACCCTTTTCGGTGACACTGGGCGTTTATCAATATAAGCAGCTTGTCGCCTCAAACAGGACACAAAATACATTTAAATATCAAATGATAAGTAAACATTAAAGCAAGTGACTTAATAGCCGGTCGCTTTCATTGGAATATTGCCCCGAAAAAGATATCGCTCTGTCGAGATCACTTCAGGGAGTCACTCGTGGGTCAAATCATTTTCTTACAAAGATACTTGCAGAATATAGAATTGCATTTGACTCTTCCATTTCCATGAACTCTTCCACAACGAACCCTGCTTTTTCCATTTCTTCTATATATCCGTCTTTATCATTTGCTCGTGCCGGAACCAGCGGTATGAGCACCTCCAGATCTCCGTTTCCCATATTTGTTCTGCGTAATATGGGCGTATCATAATCGGTGCCGGATATGGCTTTCCACTCGTCAAATGAATGAACAACGCCCTTGTAAACGGCCTGCATATTGTTTTCATTTCTGTAAGATTGGCGAAAGAAAAGCATGGGAGCGCCCACTCGCAAAGCATTGTAGGCATTTTTCAGATATGTATTTCTGTCATTGTCGGTAACAAGCATATGGAAACCCATACAGTCGAGGGCTGCATCGTATTTTTCTGTAACCGTATCTATGACCATATCAAAGACATCGACGGTGGCATCTTTGTAATCGCGAAGTGCTTCTTTTGCTTTCTGCACGACCGTTGGAGATATATCAACACCATGATATTTGCAGCCGAGTTCTGACAGAATAACGCCGCAAGCACCCTCACCGCATGCGAATTCAATAATGCTTTTCCCCTTAAGATCGTTTGCGTGTACCCAGTTTTTTAAGGTTTCATAGAGAACCGCATCGTCGGGCGCATGTCCCCAGTGATGTACCCCTGCCTCAAAAACGGTTTTATACCGCTTTTCGTATGCCAAGTAGTACGGTTGTTTCATCATAGATATCCCTTTCATATACATACAGTTATTAATTATTATAACACAAATTTTCCCATCTTTCAAGATTAGAAAACATCGATATCTTCAGCGTTATTTAAAATGCGTGATGCTACAAAACACATAAAATACAGGGCCATTAGTAACAAACAAAACCCCCGAAGAATAAAAAATTCTCCGGGGGTTCTTTCTGCTATTTACCTGATGCGATGAATCCATCAAAGCCTGCTGTCTCTATCTTTTTCAGCATGGAGTCAGCATTTTCCTTCCGCTCACTCAGAGCGGGTTGTTTTGATATACGATGTTTATATTCCAAATAAATCTGCATGGTTTTTTCAGACTTGCAACGCTTTAATTCAAGTCCCGTCAGAGAGCAAAAATAGGTAAATGATATCTTTTTAATTCGTTTATCAACAATGGGGCTTTCTGCACCGATATCTTTTCAGTGTTACTTGAGGCCAGAAATGGAGATTTCATATAAATATTTTATATGAGAGAGTATAGCAAAAACAGAAAAATAAGAAAACAAATATTCAGGAGGGTAAACCATCGAAAATATCGCTTTCGCTGCTCGGGATATTCTTTTACAACCATTTTATAGGAAATCAAGCTTGCCATTGAAGCAATCAAGGTTCCCAAACCGCCTAAATTACAGCCAATGATTAAACTCTCCCATTGGGAAGTAAACCCCGATAACAGTAAACATGCCGGCACATTACTGATAATCTGACTGGCCAGAATCGAGACCACCACAACGCGGCCTTTCAAAACGGAGGCCAGAAAATTTTGAAATCCTTCAATTCCCGCGACATTTCCAACGAAAATAAAAAAGGCAAAAAAAGTCCCCAGCAGGGAGTAGTCGATGGATGCCAGCAGCTTCCGGTCAGTAAACAGCAAAACAAGGATCGTGACGGCTGCGATGACAACTGGAGAGAGCACTTTAAAAACCCCCAAAAGGCACAGCACAAATCCCGTAGAATAGCACAATAAGGCCTTTGGGCTCCCTAATTCTGCAGATAGGGAGATGCCAGAGATGCGAACCGGCTTAATCAAAACAATCGCCAATACCAGGCATACCGCTGCAGCAAGGACATAAGGAAGCATCAGTCCACAAAATTCTCCAAATTCTATCCCGGATCTGTTGTATAAGTAAAGATTTTGAGGGTTTCCCATAGGTGTCAGCATACTGCCAAGATTAGCAGCGATCGTTTGCAGCACGACCTGTGGTACCATCAAACGTTCCTGACCCGCAATCTGCAATATGGTAAGACCAAATGGGACAAAAGCAATTAAAGCAACGTCATTTGTAATAACCATACTGAATATAAAAGGCAAAAAAACCAGGATAAACAACATGGTGCGCGTTGTCACAATTTTTTTTAGCAAAAGGTTCGCCAGGCAGACAAAAAAGTTAGCTTTTTGCAAGCCTTTCATAACTGCCATCAAACTGAATAAGAGCGCTAAAGTATCCCAGTCGATGTATGAAATATATGCAACACTGGGGGGAACAAATAAGCAAGACAATAACGCTAAAATAACGGAAATACATAAAACCGCTTCTTTAGTAAAAAAAGAAACGCATTTTTTGACAAGTTTACACATCATAACAATCCCACTTAAAACAAATAAATTTTTATTAAAAGAATCCAGGAAGAACCGCTGCTATCTCTTGTGTGGTGACAGACAGGTAGTACACGCGTGTTTTGCCATAAGAATACCTGCGACAAAACAGAATAAAATTCCACTCAAAAGAGTGGGCTTTTTCATGAAATATCGCTTGCTGCGATTGGAAGGGGGACACTTTCGATGCCGTCTCCAACGCAAGGCAAGTATCTTGCCGGACAAAGAAAAGAGTCTGAGCGCGAATTGCGTCCAGACTCAGTCTGTGGTGTGAGGGTGATACAAAATGGCCCCCCAAGCGTCTTTCCAGTGGGTCTGAATTCTCGCGATAAAACTTATATAAGAACAGTCTGTCTAAAAATCGAATATCCACGTTTGGAACATCTCATGTCTGCGGCTCGAATTTTCATCTTTTCTGCTTCATAGACCATCAATGAAATCCCACACAGCCTGGCAAAAATCCTGTGGCTTATCCACATGAATATTATGACCGCAATCAGATATGGTTTTCACTATTCCATTGGTGTGAGTTGAAAACCATTCCTGAAACCCATCCGGGAATACAGGGTCGTGATCACCTCTTAACAATATCTGCGGACAGGATACCTTAGCGGTATCTCCCAGAAAATTTACATTGTTTATGGGGTCGACCATTATTTTTTCACGATGTATTTCACTGTTATGCCATTGATCCTCTGTGATAGTATCGAAGTGACAGTACTCCAATACTTCAGGCGACCATGGCTTATTATAGTATACAATTTCTCGATAATTTTCCGGTATGCTGGTCAGTATGTCCCCCAACTGGCAGAGATCCGTGATTCCCTTCATCCTCGCGTGAATATCATCGCATAAAGCATCCTCCTGCACGGAACGTAAATAATCACAATGATGCTCTAAAATAGCTTTCATAGCATCCACACCGCTCCAACCGGGATTTTCGTAAATAATTCCTTCTGTGGATTCCGGATACCTCTTCGCATACAGAAGAACAATCAGGCCGCCATAAGAATGCCCCAGCAAAATGATCTTGGGGATGTGCAGCGCTTTTCGGATACTTTCACAATCATCCACCAGCATATCGACAGTTAATTCCTCATCCTCTCCGACACCGTCCGAACGCAGAACTCCTCTTTGATCAAACATCAAAACATTGATCTTCTCTGCAAGCTGATGAGCAACATAGTTGAAATTTTCGCAGTTATCTCCCGGACCTCCATGAAGATATACGATGGTTCTGGTGTCTTTGTGTTCATGATAATATCGTGCGAATACTCTTTTTCCATCGGCTAATGGAATAAAAAGCTCTTTCATTGTCATTCCTCTCCCCTTATTCAATGTCAGCAGAAACAAAAATACCTCAACTCATAAAATTCCGCCATCTTTTCAGTTGCTTTGAACTGTTATTATTACATGATTCACCTGCCTTTTTATCTTATTATAAGAAAAAACCTGTCGAAAAACAAGCTCTGCTTTTGACAGGTTTCTACACTGGAAGAGTGAACACTTTAGATGCTCTTTCAAATGCTTCATGATCGCACGAAAATCAAAAAATATATTCTGATTCAAACTTCAAGCTTGCGGCTTGAAATAGGATTCACCCAAAATAACCCGCAAATAATATCGACAATCGCTTATTTAAGTGTAACATTAGAATGATATTTTTTCAATTCATTGAAGAATCGTTCTTTATCAATGACAGATATCATGGTATTCGATTTGCTCTTACATTCTATTTCAATTCTATCAAAGGATGCGGCAAGAGAAGACAGAGGATTATTGGTTGTGGAAAGAGAAACAATATCATTGTATGGTATCTTCTTTTTAATAAAGCCGAATACAATCAGTAGTGTTTGATCCTGCAGTTCCACATAATTATGAAATACGATTGGAATGCAAAGTAATTCGACAGAAACCAATACGATCAAATTAATAATCAGCGCAACAATATCATTGTAAATAAGAGAACAGACAATAATAGGTATTATCAGTACGGCAACGCCTATTATGATTGCATAGAACCACCAGGATACCTTTCCTTTAAATTTCATAACATTTCTCCATTTGAAAGCCTTGATCGCTTTCCAAACATAAAAATATGACCGATTATAAAATCGACCATATACGTTGGAAGGGGTGGACACTTTAGATGCCGCTTCGGCGCGAACACCCTGCTCGGACAAAAAGAAAAGAGTCCGAACGCGAACTGCGTCCAGACTCAATTTGGTTGCGGGGGCAGGATTTGAACCTACGACCTTCGGGTTATGAGCCCGACGAGCTACCGAACTGCTCCACCCCGCGGTATTTAAAATCTACTGATGATTCTTATTTATTATATCCTATGTTTTTGGTTCTGTCAATAGCTTTTGAGTATTTTCTTTAATTGTTTTCAGATCAACAAGCTTGTCTGCTAAATCATGACAACCGGCTAAGCCGGTAGTTTGCTCTGCGGCTGTAAGCCGCTGTTACTGGCTGGACTGAAAGTCCACCGAATAATCTGCCAACCGCAA
>CAJFUK010000012.1 GCA_904420125.1 Candidatus Falkowella caecavicola
GGAAAGCGGAGAGAGGAAGGGAAAGCGGAGAGAGGAAGGGAAAGCGGAGAGAGGAAGGGAAAGCGGAGAGAGGAAGGGAAAGCGGACAGAGAAAAGGGAGGGCGGAGAGAAAAAGAAAGCGGACGGGAAAGGAAGAGTGGACAGGGGAAAAGAGAGAGCAGGGAAAGGGAAAAGAAAAAGGAAAAAAAGAAGGGCCGCAGGAAGCGGCCCTTCAAAAAACCTTTATTTTTCTCTTTGCTTATTTTCCAGGTAGGATTGATACGCTTTGACAACCGCAGGGCTGAGCGCCAACAGCCCGATGAGATTCGGGATCACCATCAGGCCGTTGAAACAGTCGGACAACTCCCATACCAAATCCACTTTCATTACGGAGCCTAAAACAATAAAAACAGCGACAATCACGGCGTAAAATTTAACGGCTTTCTGTCCAAATAAGTATTTGATATTGGCTTCTCCAAAAAAGTACCATCCGATAATGGTGGAAAAGGCAAAAAACAGCAGGCAAACCGCTACAAAAATATTGCCGAACCCACCGAGAGAATGCGAGAAAGCTGCCTGGGTAAACTCAATGCCGGTCACAGCCCCTTCACCGTAGCCTCCGATACCGCTGGAGATCAGCACCAGGGCTGTGAGCGTCAGGATAATAAAAGTATCAATAAACACGCCCATCATAGCCACGATGCCCTGATCACAGGGATGTTTGACCTTGGCAACCGCATGGGCGTGTGGGGTGGATCCCATCCCGGCTTCATTGGAGAACAGTCCTCTGGCGACACCATAACGAATGGACTCCCGCACGGAAATACCAACCACACCGCCGACAACGGCCTGCGGGTTAAAGGCGCCGACAAAGATCTGACGAAACGCTTCTCCCAGATGACTGAAGTTCATCCCCAATACCACCAAAGATCCGCCGATATATAAGATCGCCATGAAAGGAACCAGTTTTTCCGTAACCGCTACAATCCGGTGCAAGCCGCCCCGGAAAATAAAGAGAGCAATCGCGCCGGCGATCAAACCGGTAATCAGCGGATGAATATTAAAGGCGGTGTTAAAGGCGTTGCCGATGGCGTTGGACTGCACCATATTTCCCATAAAGCCCAGGGCGCAGACAACCAGCACCGCAAAAATGCCTGCCAGAATTTTTCCGAATCTTCCCTGAAACGCATACCGTATGTAATACACCGGACCGCCGGTCACCTGTCCATCCGCTTCCTTCCGATGCTGCTGGGACAGTGTCGCTTCGGCAAAAATAGTCGCCATCCCGAAGAAGGCAGACAGCCACATCCAGAAAATTGCGCCAGGGCCGCCGGAAACAATGGCGGAGGCCGCGCCGGCCAGATTGCCGGTCCCTACCTGCGCGGCAATAGCGGTCATCAGAGACTGGAAGGAGGAAATACCGCCTTCTCCTTTTTGACCGGATTTTTTGATGCTTCCAAAGACTCCCTTAAAACAATCCCGAAAACGGGTGACCTGAACAAACCGCAGCCGGATTGTAAAATAAATTCCGGTGCCGCAGAGTAAAAATAATAAAATAAAATCCCATAAATAATGGTTGAGCCATTCAACCAGATGTAACATCCAAGTATTGACCGCATCCATAAAATTTTTTGCCTTTGCGTCAGCAAAGGACATTCTTTCCGCTGAATTTCACAGGCGTTTTTCTACCATCCCCCATGGACCAACAAAAAACGCAACGCTTTTATTTTACCATAATTATGTCTCTGTTTCAAGACGGATTGCCTTTTTAAAAGGTTTTTTCGGTTTTAGCGGCTACTTTCTTCATGACTCGGCTATTTTAAAAATTTTCTGAAACAGGTTGCATCATTGTATCATATATGATACAATGATATTGACGGAGGAATAACAATATGGAATGGGACGTCATTTATTACGAGAAAGAAAACGGAGAAATGCCGGTGTTTGATTTTATCGCGTCTCTGTCGAAAAAGCAACAGGCAAAAGCACTTTGGGAGATCCGTCTCCTTGCAGAGAACGGGATGGCTTTGCGTGAACCGTATGCCAAAAGCATTCAGGGAGAACGATATAAAGGGCTGTTTGAGCTTCGAATCCAACAGGGCGGCGATATATCCAGAATATTTTATTTCCTACCTATCGGAAACACATTTATTCTGCTGCATGGATTTGTAAAAAAAACGAATAAAACACCGTCCCGCGAGCTTGAAACGGCACTACGCTATATGCAAGATTATATAAGGAGGTTTGGCGAGAAATGAAAAACTGGAAAGACGTTGAGGCCGAATTTCTCAAAGATCCCGAAACAAAAGCCGAATTTGAGGCCCTTCGGCCGCAATATGAAATTATATCCCAAATTATTAAGGCGCGCAACGAGCAGGGTCTTACACAGGAGGATCTTGCCGCCCGTACCGGGTTGCAGCGCAGCAACATCAGCCGTCTCGAAAGCGGAAACTATAACCCTTCTATCGAGCTTCTTGCCCGTGTTGCCCGCGGGCTTGGCTTAGAGCTGCATGTTGAGTTCAGGCAACCGCACAGCACAAGATAATCATTTTTTCAGGCGCAGACCATAGGTCTGCGCCTTTTGCTTTTTGCAGAGCAATCGGCGGTATCGCACAAAAGATATTTTTTGCTCTTGCCCGGTTCTGATAATCTTTCTAATAATTATTAGAAAGATTATCAGAACGATGATTAGAAAGAGATCGTTTTATGTATCTGCTACCGCTAATGCAGGCAGTTTGTACGCATATGGCGGCTTATTTTGCAGAGCAATCGACGGCATCCCATAAAAAGATATTCTTTTTGCTCTTGTTTTCTTTCTAATAATTGTTATAATAATTATTAGAAAGATTATCAGAATGGAGGCTGCCTAATGATTGAGAACAAGAACACGGAATTCAAGCGTGAGTACATGGATGATATCAAATACGCAGTCGTCGCCTTTGCCAATACAGAGGGCGGTAAGATCTATATTGGCATTAACGATAACGGAAGCGTACAGGGCGTTGAAAATACCGACATGACCATGCTGCGCATCACCAACATGGTTCGGGATGCGATCCGGCCGGATGTCACCATGTTTACCGAATGTGCAGTTGAAACGATGGAAGGTAAGCCGGTTGTGGTTATGACTGTCCAGAGAGGGACAGCCCGCCCCTATTACCTCGCCGGAAAAGGGATTCGTCCGGAGGGAGTGTATGTACGTCAGGGCGCTTCTTCCGTTCCTGCGTCGGAAACGGTTATACTGAATATGATTAAGGAGACCAGCGGCGACCGTTATGAGGATGCCCGTTCCCTCAATCAGCAACTGACTTTTGAGAAAGCAGAGAGCTATTTTACCAAGCGCAATCTGCCTTTCGGAGATCGGCAGAAACGTACCCTGAACATCATCGGCACTGACGGGACCTATACCAACCTGGGCATGCTGCTGTCGGACCAATGCGTTCATACCATCAAACTGGCTGTGTTCGACGGCAGCAAAAAGAGTGTGTTCCGTGACCGTAAGGAACTGAAAGGTTCTCTGCTCACACAGATTGAGGACGCCTATTCTTATATCGATCAATTCAACCATATCCATGCGGAGTTCGAAGGACTGGAACGTATCGATCAGCGGGATTATCCCAGTGAAGCGCTGCGCGAAGCACTGCTCAATGCCGTTACCCATCGGGACTACAGCTTCAGCGGCCCCACCCTGATCAGCATCTTTGACGACCGCATCGAATTCGTAACTATCGGCGGTTTGGTTCGCGGCCTGACTTTCGATGATATCATGCTGGGCGTATCTGCACTTCGCAATCCCAATCTGGCAAATGTCTTTTACCGGCTTAAGCTCATAGAGGCTTATGGCACCGGTATTCTGAAGATCAACGAGAGCTATGCAGACTGCGCTGTGAAGCCGCAATTTGAGGTCACAGACAATGCCTTTAAGATTACGCTGCCAAACATGAACTATACGGGCGAGCGTAAGGAGCCAGTTGCGCCCGCGTCGCTGAAGATCAGGAATCAGGAAGAACGTCAGGAAAACCTTCTGCGTCTGGCTAAGAAGCAGGGCTATATCGTTCGTAAAGATGTGGAGACCGAATTGAAGGTATCCCAAGCGACTGCACTCCTTATTCTGCGAAACATGGTAGAAAAAGGACTGCTGTTTAAGGAAGGTTCCGGCAGGCAACAGAAATACTGCATTGCCAAGAGGCCGGCAACCCGCTCCTGATTTTGTTCTGATAATCTTTCTGATCATGATTAGAAAGATTATCAGAACGATGATTAGAAAGAGATCGTTTTATGTATCCGTCACCGCCATATGCAGGCAGTTTGTATGCATATGGCGGTGGCGGATTGTTGCAATAAAAAGCCCGTTCCGTCAAAGACGGAACAGGGAGGGGCGATATTCTGGGAGACAGGGGAATGCAGAAAGATAAACCGGGCACAAGAGGGTCTGTCTGTTGACTTTGGAATAGAGAATGATAGTTTGCGGATATTGGCAGAGCATGCCCTCCAGGATGGTTCATATGGGAACAGCTGGTTTATTTTGACTGAGGCAACTGTAGCAGATGGATTTCTCCATATTCCTGTTCATATTTTTGAATATATGCACAGCAAAGGTGCTCCAGTAAGTTACTCAGACTTCTGGTCTCTTTTTTAGCAATGTAACGCATTTTTTCCAAATCATCGTTCTGCATATGAAAGGTAAAGGGCGGCTTGTCTGTCGGCATATCCAATTCCTCCTTGATCGGCCATACTTACTATCAAAAGAACGCACAATAATGTACTGCAAATCCATTTCCTTGTAAAAGGATAGCATATTTATTTTCTGATTAACACCTATGTGCATTCATATTTAGCCGTATGCAAATGCTCTTTAGGTCGTATCTAAATTCGACATATGAATGATGATTGCTCAAAGAGACAGGCCGTGCAAAAGTCTATGGTTTGCTGAGCCCAGTATTATTGAGGGTTTCGGAAGAATAGGAGGAGAACCATTTATATTACATAAACAAAAGGTATCACAGCATTAAGCGGTTTTAACAGCTTGAAAAAAGGGCATAAAATACCCGCTGATTCAGGACGCTCAGGGTTGTCTTTCATCCGTTTACTATTGTCACTCCACCGTGATCTCAACATTTTTACCACTGAATGCAACGCCATATTTATAGATGGTTTTGATGCCTTCCATCATCATTTCAGCATCGTATTTCTTATCTATCATCTGCTGTAAAGCAGTTTCAGACAGCTTTTTCAGATGATCTCCTGTACAATCCTTTTCGGCTTTCAATTCGATGAGAATGCCGGGAAGATTCTTATTTTTAGGCTTCAGCCCTATATCATATCTGCCGTTGCCGGATTCCCTGTTTGACGATACAAATGAGCCGCCAAGCAGGGCACACAATCCAAGCATGAAACCGTGATAGAAATTTTCACCGGCAGTATCAAACGAGCTGACGGATTGGGTGAGCAAGGTTTGAATTAAACTTTTCAGTTTCGTATTGTCGCCGGAGAAAATCGCTTCCTGAATGGAAATGGCGATCGATTGCGGAATGATATTGTCAAGCTGCTGAAGGATCTCCTTGTGATAAACAAGGGAGATTTCCTTATTTGGCAGAGCCACTTCGCACATAAAGTCGCCATTGAAAGAGGGGGTTGTCCGAAGCACTTTCAAATAACCTGCAACCAACAGGAAACTGTAAATTGTCGACGGATTATTTTTGATTTGCGGATAGATAACACCTGTATCAATATAGGTGGTGAAAGTTTCTCCATTGACCAGTGCGGTCAATCGGTTGTAAATTTCGGTATCCGCTTCTGCGATGATTTCACCAATAATCTCGTTGCTGCCTGTGGACTGCCAAAAAGCTCTTGGTTCGCATTCATTATTGAAATAGTTGATCACCGACCACGGATTGAAAATTTCTGTCTTGCCAAAACGATAACCGTCATACCATTCACAAAGCTCATCGTACTTATCAGCAACACCGTAATATTCCGCCATCTCTTTTACTTCTTCAGAAGTAAAGCCGAAATAGGCGCTGTATTTATTATCTAAAACAGAATTGACCGTCAGGTTATTTAAACCGCTGAAAATGCTCTCTTTCGCCACTCGAAGAATACCCGTCAGGAAACCATAGGACAGATGTTTATTATCTTTCAGTCCGCCGGAAAACAGATTGCGCATAAAAAGAATAATTTGATCGTAGTAGTTCTTCATATATCCCTGCTGGATCGGAATATCATATTCATCAATAATGATAATCGGGGCAATCCCATAATGCTTGTGAAGCATATGGGAAAGATCAAGAAGCGCACCGGAAAGTTCAACTTCGTTCACTTCACCGGACAGTAATTTTTCAAATATCTTTTTATCAAACTCATCACACCGATCGCTTGTCCGCAATTCACTGTGCCGCTGCGCTTCTTTGGAGAAAACATCCTTGATGGCATCAAACGTTTTTTCCCAAGAGTCAAACTTAATATCCTTAAATGTGATAAATATAACGGGATATTTACCCTGATATTGACGGTATTTTTCCCCGCAAGCCCAAATCTTTTTGTCCTTAAAATAGACAGAGGTATCCTCGTCGGTTTTTTCAAAGAAGGTGCGCAGCATATCCATAGTCAAGGTCTTTCCGAAACGGCGGGGACGGGTAAACAGCGATACCATGGGACGCTCGTCAATAAAATCCTTAATCATCATTGTTTTGTCGATGTAATAGTATTCCGATGAAGCCAAACGGTAATCGGAGATACCGACAGGCAACGGAAGATTGGCGGGACGGCTGCTTTTGACATATGCACCCGACTTGATACGGTTATCCACAGGCTTTTCAGCATCAACGGGAATCAACCAGGAACGACCCTGTTTCTTGGCGCCCTTGATTTTTCCTTCCCTGCAAAGACCGGAAATTCTTCTTTCCGTTAAATTCCAAAGTTTCGCGGCTTCCTTGACCAGCATGGTATCAGCCATGGTACGACCCCCTTCGCATCATTTCACATCTATATTATAGCCGCCAAACGGAAATTTGTCAATTTCAATTCGGAATAATGTCAAATTGTTTTGACATTATTCCGAAATATATGCAAATACCCGCCAACATCTCATGTTGGCGGGTTCGATGCGGACTGAATGTTGGCCTCCAAGTCCTCCAGACTCAGTTTACCGGACAAAAACAGAGAAAAGGCGTTGCGAATCTGCCGCACTTTTTCCTCTGTCATGGACGGCCAGGCGGACGCTGTTTTTTCCAGATAGGCCTGAAAAACGGTACGGGAAGCCCCTTGCGGGAAATCATACAGCTCAAAACTTCGATAGGGCGGGATCCAATACAGGGTTTCGGCTGCACAGACTTTGCCGGTTGGTTCGGTATACAGCCAGTTCAGAAACTGTAACGCTGCTTCCTGCTCCAACAGCCCTGCCTCCTGCGAGATGCCCCACCATCCTTCGACCTGCACGGGAAGAAAAACAGACGAGCCGGTGGGGATGGGCAACAGATCCAGTGTGGTCAAAGCGCCATAGCCGCTATATTTACGAAGATCGGCAGTGGTGACCGGCGCAAAAAGCGTTTCCTTATTTAAAAGGGATTCGACCGGGGAGAGAGACGTACCGCCACCCTGCTTCCAGAACAGAGAGAGCAGCGTTTCCAGGGGGGAATCCTCCGGCGTCTGCTCTGCCTGCGGGACAGACGCAAACCCGGCTGCCAGAATTTCTGCTGAACAGACTTCCGGCCATGCCGCCGGATCCTGCATATAGAACAGAGCCTGAAGATTTTGAAAATCCGGGGATAGTGTGGTCTTTTGATAGGCCAGGAGAGACTGTGCCGCCTGCTGCATTTTTTCGGGTGTGAGAAATGCCCGCCGGTCAATCGCTGCAGTCCGGAGCATTTCACGGTGATACGCAATCCCGTACCCGTTCAATGTCATCGGCAAGGCATGACGGGGGATATTTGGCAGCTGCGCGGTCATCAACAGGCTGTTCACCGCTGCTTTTTGTTCTCTGGAAAGAGCGGAAGAGGAAAAGTCCAGCAGAGAGTCCTCCCAGTATGCCACTTCATCCAGACTGCCAAAAGAAAATAAAACCGCCGTATTATCCAAAATACAGCTGCGGACATACTCCCGGTAGTCCTTTCCCTCCGCGGTGCGCAGGCGAATCTGGATTTCAGGATATTCTTTCTCAAAGCACAGGATTGTTTCCTGAATCGCAGCAAGCTGGGAAGGATCGTGCAGAAGCAGAGATATTTCAATGGGTTCTGCCAGCGCATGGCCAGCAACCGGTTCTTCCGGGGCCGGAGGCACTCTCTGGCAGGAAGAAAACACAATCAATGGAATCAGAAGCAATATGCTCCAAATTTTCTTCATGAAAAAACCTCCTGAACCAATATCCAGGAGGTTAGTATAACCCAAAATGAAGCGTTTATCCGGAAAATAATCCGCTTATATCCGAACTTTGGAGCGGAGGATGGCCATAGAAAGCGCCTTCAGGAACAGGAAAAGCAGAAGACTATCCACCACAAGCGTAAACAGGCATTTGGGCAGACGGGTGATCAATTGCGCAGTATAGGTAGAACCGTACATGATCTGCAGCCACCAGGTATTTAAAAACACAGAGACTAAAAATTCTGCCACACCGCCGGCGATCGTCCGAAGCACGGTGATTTCCTGTTGATAGAAAATCATGCCGAACAGAAAACCAATCAGCGCATAACTCACTGTAAATCCAAAAAATAATCCGCCGGAGCCGCCGGTAATCAGCATGCAGAGAAGATCCCCCAGGATACCGACAATAGCCCCCATCAACGGGCCGCCGCAAAAGCCAGCTGCAGCCAGCGCTAAAAATCCAAAACGGATCTGTGACACAAGGCTGATGGGAATATTGAGTTGGTACAATACCAGATACAGCGCGGCGAACAGGCCGCAGAGAATGATCCGCTGGGGTTTTTTGAACGTTTCCAGATACGTATGCAGGTTTTCGCGTTTCCATAGAAAAAAGGACATAAAAATACACCTCCAATTGTGATGCGAGCCAATCGGCACAAACACCAGTCCGAGCCGGTTTGCTCTGAACCTGGTTAAAATAACGCTTGATTCCACGCTACAATTATGAGATGTAAGCTCATGATGCAGCAACGGGATGCGAACTATGCACCGCAAACCGTCTGCCGTTTATACGGCGGGCTTTTCGTCCCGATGACAACTCCCCGTTCATCGGACACTTGACGCGCATAATTCTACTTTGCCTTGTTTTAACCGCTGATTTCTCAACTGTTTTATTATAATCCATTGGTTGCCGTTTTGCAATAGAAAACGGCAACTTTTTTAATTATTTGCTAAAAAACCGGAGCAAACACACGGCCAGCCTCATTCTCCGGCGGGTTGTTCGCTGGCCGCCTGCTTTTTCCGGAAGGCCAGATAACTTTCCAGAATCAGAGAAGCCGCCACTTCATCCACAACATTTTTCCGCTTTTTTCCCCGTACATTGGTTTGATTCAGAATACCGTGCGCCGCAACCGTTGTGGAACGTTCGTCCCAGAGGCGGACGGGGATCTCTACCAGTTCAGCCAATTTTTCAGCAAAGAGTTCACATTTTTTTGCCCGCTCTCCAATGGTTCCGTTCATGTTTTTCGGATAGCCGACAACGATTTCCTTTACATCATACTCTTTGGAGGCAATGGCAACTTTTTCAATCGTTTGCTCAAAGTCATGTTCGTGAATGACCCCAATCGGAGAAGCCAAAAATTCGGTGCGGTCGCAGACGGCCAGACCAGTCCGTGCATCTCCGAAGTCAACAGCCATAATTTTCATAATTTTTCCTTTCCGTCGGTTTTACCAGGGGCGTACTGTACCGACAATCTCGTGGATGTCCTGTATACCGTTTTCATTGAGATACCGGTCAATCCCATCAATGATTTCAACCGGCGCATAGGGATTATAAAACATCGCGGCGCCAACCTGAAACGCCTGCGCCCCGGCCATCATCATTTCGACCGCATCCTCCCATTTTTCAATCCCGCCCATCCCGACAACCGGAATTTTGACAGCATTGGCAACCTGCCATACCATCCGGACGGCGATTGGGAAAACGGCCGGCCCGGACAGGCCGCCGACATTATTGCGGAGAATGGGCCGCCGGGTTTTAATATCAATCCGCATTCCCAGCAGCGTATTAATCAGGGAAACTGCGTCTGCGCCGGCCGCTTCGACGGATTTTGCGATCTCTGCAATGTCAGTGACATTGGGAGACAATTTGACCATCAGCGGTTTGCTGGTCGCTTTCCGAACCAGGGAAGTAACCAGCCCCGCGCTTTCGCAGGATACGCCGAATGTGGCCCCTCCTTCTTTGACATTCGGACAGGAGATATTCAGCTCAATCATATCTACATCCGTTTGATCCAGCTTTTCCGCTGTTTTCTGATAGCTTTCCGGATCATGCCCGGCGATGTTGGCAATGATCACCGTATCTTTATTCCGCAGATAGGGAAGCTCTTTTTCAATAAATACATCCACACCCGGATTCTGAAGTCCGACCGAGTTCAGCATGCCGGATGGTGTTTCGGCAATCCGCGGCGGCGGGTTGCCGGCCCGCTCGTGGAGAGTGGTCCCTTTACAGGAAATGCCGCCCAGCCGGGAAAGTGGATACAGATGTTCATATTCCCGTCCGAATCCATAGGCCCCAGACGCCGTGATCAGCGGGTTTTTAAAGGTAACACCTGCAATGTTTACAGATAAATTTGCCATGACAGCACAGCCTTTCTTATGGATTTAAGGTCTGGATTCTATAATATCACTTCTTCTGCCGGGAATACGGGTCCGTCCTGGCAGACATGGGCATAATACTCTTTGCCGTCTTTCACAGTTTTACACGCGCAGACCAGGCAAGCGCCAACCCCGCATCCCATTCGTTCTTCCAGAGAAACCTCGCAACGCACCCCCAATTCTTCTGTCAGAGCAACCACCGCTTTCAGCATGGCGGCCGGTCCGCAGGCACAGACCAGATCCGTTTTTCCCGCAGACAACAGTTGACGGAGCGGATCGGTGACAAACCCTTTGACACCCCGGCTGCCATCCTCTGTACAGACAATGGTTTGGGCGCCGGTTCTGACAAAATCATTTTCCAAAATGACCTGCGCTGCACTCCGGAAACCAATGACAGCCGCACCGTTTGCGCCGTAATGTTTGATGGTTTCCAACATGGGGGGCGTTCCGATTCCGCCGCCAACAGCAATGACGCGGCTGCTTGCAGGAAGGATGGAAAATCCTTTTCCCAGCGGTGCAATCAGATCCATCAGATCCCCTTCATTGATCCGGGAAAGCGCTTTGGTACCTTCGCCACGCACCTCGAAGACCAGACGGATCACGCCCGTCTCCTGCCCAATCTCACAGATCGAAATGGGACGGCGAAGCGTAAACCCGTCCACGCGGATATGGACAAACTGTCCGGCCTGGGCTCGTGCCGCTACTTCCGGGCAGTACAGGGTATAATCATAGACACCGGCGGCAAGAGATGATTTGTGGATCACCGGGTATTTTCCGACAAGATAATTTTGCATGGAACAACCTCCTGAAAGATGATAAAGAGACTTTTTACACCGGAACAGGGGATGCACCGGCTTCATAAACAGCATTCCAGCTGGCAGTCGCAAGGCTCCTTCTCAACATGCGCCTGGTTGTATTCGACTGCTTCCACACACCCCATGGCCCGGTAAAATGCCTGAGACTCTACGGCTGAATGGGCGGAAATATACAATTTGCGGGCGCCCTGTCCTCTGGCCCAGGCGGCGGATAAATCAAATAGCCGCTGACCGATCCCACGACCCCTCCATTCCGCTGACACATAGATATGAGACAGGTCAAGATAGGCAAGGCCTGCGCCAAATAAATGGCCTTCAACAGATGCAAACCCTTTCAGAGCCTGATTTTCAAACGCGCCAAAGACAATCCCTCCGTTTTGGATGGTCTGCCGCAGATCCTCCACTAACAGGATATAGTCTTCTTCGCTCCAGTCATCAATAAACGGAATCTCCTGAATTTCCCATTTTCCTCCCATTTTTCGCCAACAATGCGTTACCTCTTGACGGCGTATGAAACAGAAAAATAACTTTCGGTTGATTTCTTGATATTTTAACTCTCTGTATTCCATCATGAATCCTTTTTGATCGTTTTGACCGTTCTGCTTTCCATATGGCATCGAAATTCCCATCCAGCCCCCGGAGATGGAGGGAGAACGCATGTACAGGGAAAAAGCCGCGCGGACGTGAGAAATGTATGGTGAGATGAAGTAAAATATGGTCAGGGAAGGGAATGAGAGGGAAACGTCCGCGCGGGGTTGGAGAGTATGTAGTATGTAGAAAGATGAGAAATCCGGGGGAGAGCCGGAGCAAGCGTACAGGCGATATCAAAGACCTGCAGTATGGGGAACGGAGGCGTACAGACGCGGCGTTTTGCCGGCTATATTTTTGTGATATCGATCAGATCAACATCGTCGATGGTTTTATCCATGGCGATACAATCTGCCAGCGCATTGGCCGTATCCAGGGAGGTCAGGCAGACGATACCGTGCTCGACGGCCTTCCGGCGGATTTTAACCGTATCGGTCGCAGGTTTCCGGCCTTTGGCAGAAGTGGAAATGATATAATCAATTTTTCCGCTTTCCAACAAAGTGAGAATATTCTGTTTGGGATCGTCCGAGATTTTCCGGACGACATTGGCCGGTATCATATTATTGTTGAGTTTGCTGGCTGTGCCGGAAGTGGCGTAGATATTAAAGCCCAGATCAAAGAACTTGTCGGCAACGCTGACAATCTCTTCTTTATCTGTATCCCGGACAGTGATCAGAATATTGCCGGATTTTTTCAGGTTATAGCCTGCGGCGATCAGGCCTTTTAAAAGAGCTTCTTCAAAGGTTTTGGCAATACCCAGCACCTCGCCGGTGGACTTCATTTCCGGACCGAGCTGCGTATCGACATCATGCAGTTTTTCAAAGCTGAAGACCGGTACTTTGACTGCAACATACCCCTGCTCCGGATAGAGGCCGGTACCGTATCCGAGATCTGCCAGTTTTTCTCCCAGGACAACACGGGTTGCCAGATCTACCATCGGTACGCCGGTTACCTTGCTGATATAGGGCACGGTACGGGACGAACGCAGGTTGACTTCGATGACGTACACCTCATCATTATAGACAACATATTGAACATTCATCAATCCCCGCACTTTGAGTTCTTTGGCCAGCCGGGCGGTATAGTCCACAATCGTGCTCCGGATCCGCGAGGACAGGTTCTGCGCCGGATACACCGAAATGGAGTCGCCGGAATGGACGCCGGCACGTTCAATATGTTCCATAATTCCCGGAATCAGATAATCGGTTTCATCGCAGATTGCATCGACTTCCACTTCAACACCCATCAGGTATTTGTCAATCAGGACCGGATTCTCGATTTCATGCGAAGTAATGATTGCCATATACTCAGTTACATCACTGTCTGAATAAGCGATGATCATATTCTGGCCGCCCAGCACATAAGACGGACGGAGCAAAACCGGGTATCCCAGACGGTTGGCTACCTGAAGCGCTTCTTCTGTCGTAAACACCGTATCGCCGGATGGGCGCGGAATCCCGCATTTTTCAAGCACCTGATCAAAGCGTTCCCGGTCTTCGGCCTCATCGATGCTGTCTGCGGAGGATCCGAGGATCCGAACCCCCATCTCGTCCAGCTTCTTGGTCAGCTTAATAGCCGTCTGTCCGCCAAACTGGACAACAACGCCGTATGGTTTTTCCACCTCAATGACATGCCGGACATCTTCAATGGTCAGAGGATCAAAATACAACCGGTCGCCGGTGTCAAAGTCAGTGGAAACAGTTTCGGGGTTGTTGTTGCAGAGAACAGCGTTATATCCCATTTCTTTCAGCGTCCAGACGCAATGCACCGAACAGTAGTCAAACTCAATACCCTGTCCGATCCGAATCGGTCCGGAGCCGAATACCAGAATGGTTTTCTTGTCGGAAGAATGATGGTCAATAAATTCCCGCGCTTCGTTTTCCTGATCAAAGGTCGAATAGAAATAAGGGGTTTCTGCCGCGAATTCCGCAGCGCAGGTATCCACCATTTTATAAGAAGCAGACAGTGGATGGGCAATTTTCTGCCCGGAAAGACGTTCAATGGTAGAATCCAGGAATCCATACTCCTTGGCCTGACGGTACAGGTCGTCCGTCAGCGTTTCTTTTTGGAGGGCCGCTTCCATTTCGGCCAGATTGCGCAGCTTATACAGGAACCATTCATCAATCATGGTAATCTCATGAATTTGATCTACGCTCATACCCCGTTTGAGAGCGTTATAAATCAGGAAGACCCGCTCATCATCTACCACGTCAAGACGGGACTCAATTTCTGCATCGGTCATTTCATCAAATTTTTTGAGGCTCAGTGTGTCCAGCCCCAATTCAATCCCGCGGGCAGACTTCATCATCGCCTGCTCAAAGTTTGTGCCGATGCTCATCACTTCGCCGGTCGCTTTCATCTGGGTGCCCAACGTGCGTTTGGCATAGACAAATTTATCAAAAGGCCATTTGGGGAATTTGACAACAATGTAGTCAATAGCCGGTTCAAAGCAGGCATAAGTCTTTTTGGTCACCTGATTGACGATTTCATCCAAGCTGTATCCAATGGCGATTTTTGTGGCAACTTTTGCAATCGGATAACCGGTCGCTTTGGAGGCAAGGGCCGAAGAACGGGATACACGCGGATTGACTTCGATGACCGCGTATTCCATACTTTCTGGATGCAGCGCAAACTGGCAGTTGCATCCGCCTTCTACCTCCAGTTCGGATACGATGGCAATTGCTGCAGAACGAAGCATGTGATATTCCTGCGTGGACAGGGTGACCGCAGGCGCAATAACAATGCTGTCTCCGGTATGGACGCCGACCGGATCCATATTTTCCATCGAGCAGACTGTAATGGCGTTGCCCTTGGAGTCCCGAATCACTTCAAATTCGATTTCTTTCCAGCCGCTGATGCACTTTTCAATCAGTACCTGGGTAATCGGGGACAGACGCAGGCCGTTGGACGCAATCTCCTGCAGCTCTTCCGGCGTATTGGCAATGCCGCCCCCTGTACCGCCCAGGGTAAATGCCGGCCGCACAATCACCGGATAGCGGATAATGTCTGCAAACTCCAGCGCGTCTTCCACGGTCTGGACAACCTTGGACGGAATACAGGGCTGGTTGATTTTTTCCATGGTGTCCTTAAAGGACTGGCGGTCTTCCGCTTTATCAATGGTTTCCGGTTTCGCACCCAAAAGCTTCACATGATGCGCATCCAGAAACCCTTCTTTAGCCAGCTGCATCGACAGGGTCAGTCCTGTCTGTCCGCCCAGGGTAGACAATACGCTGTCCGGTTTTTCGATTTCAATAATCCGTTTAATGACATCGAGGTTTAACGGTTCAATATAAATTTTATCGGCCATCGCTTTATCGGTCATGATGGTTGCAGGATTTGAATTGACCAGAACCACTTCCAGGCCTTCTTCTTTCAACGCGCGGCAGGCCTGTGTGCCTGCATAGTCAAATTCTGCGGCTTGTCCGATCACAATCGGTCCGGAGCCGATCACCAATACTTTTTTAATATCACGATTTAACGGCATGATAAACTCCATTCTCCGTCGTCCTGTTTTGCTGATTGTCTGTATCTTCAGTACGGACGCTGTCTGCGACGGGAAACACGTCCGGAATCCGAATTATATATTAATTCTGAAAACGGCTGATAAATTCATCGAACATAAATGAGGTATCCATTGGACCACCGCAGAATTCCGGCTGGAATTGAACCGTACAGGTACCATCTGCATACCGCATTCCTTCACAGGAACCGTCATTTACGTTTTTATAAGACATGCTGCCGATCTGGGATGGGATGCTGTCCGGAACCACTGTGTATCCATGATTCTGGCTGGTCGGATAAGTCCGCGTCCCCTGACAGTCAATCACAGGCTGGCTGGCTCCCCGGTGACCGGCATGCAGCTTTTCGGTCCGGCCGCCCTGGGCAAGCGCATACAGCTGGTGTCCAAGGCCGATGGCAAACATCGGAATCTGCAGCGCGGATACAGCCCGTATATTTTCAATAATGGTCCCGTTTTCTGCCGGGTTTCCGGGCCCGTTGGAAAACAAAATCCCGTCCGGATGCATCGCGGCAACGGTTTCTGCCGGCGTATTACAGGGCAGGAGCGTTACGTTGCAGCCTCGTTTTTGCAGTTCTGCAATGGTACTCCGGCGGCACCCAAAATCATAAACCGCGACTTCGTATTTGGCATTTTCTGCAGGGAAATATTTCTTTTCCTGACAGGACACGCTTTCGACAGCGTTTTCAATCCGATATGCCCGGATTTTTTCCAGCGCTTTCTGTTTTTCCAGCGGCTCTGTCGTGATCATGCCGTTCATTGTCCCTTCCTCCCGCAGTTTACGGGTAAGGCTTCGGGTATCAATCCCAAACAGGCCGATGACATGGTTCTGTTTCATAAAGGCGTCCAGATTTCCCTCGCAGCGGAAGTTGGAAGGCATCTCGCACCATTCCCGTACAATATACCCTTTGACATGCGTCCGGTCGCTTTCCTGATCCGTATTGATTCCATAGTTTCCAATCGAGGGAAATGTCTGCATCAGGAGCTGCCCATAATAACAGGGATCGGTCAGCGCTTCCTGATATCCTACCATACTGGTAGAAAATACAACTTCGCCGATTGCCGTGCCCTCGGCACCGAAGCTGTATCCTGCAAATTCTGTACCGTCAGCCAGAAGCAGGATTGCCTTTTTTTGTTTACTGATCATATTGAACCTCCGTTTATATAGAAATCAAAAAATAACAGCTTTATTCCGGCAGACGAATCTGTGGGATGCAGGAAAGCAGGTCCTGTTTCATTCGCAGTGCTTCCCGACGTGCAGCGGCGGCATAGTCGTGTTCATCGCAGCCTTCTTTTTTATAGGCGCAGATAATGCCGCGGGAACTGTTCACCACAGCCCCCAGGCCGTTCCGGTCAAACGCGCCGGCTGCGTCCTGCGCGCCGCCGCCCTGTGCGCCATAACCCGGCACCAGGAAGAAGGTATGGACAAGCTGGCTGCGCAGAGAGGTCAGTTCCTCTGCATAGGTAGCGCCGACAACGGCGCCTACACCGCTGTATCCGTATTTTCCCGGCAGGTCCTTGCCCCAGTTTTCACACATGCGTCCCATCTGTAGATAAACAGGCTCTCCGTCGATCAGGCGGTCCTGGAGTTCACCGGAAGAAGGATTGGATGTTTTGACCAGCACAAAAATGCCTCGGTCGTATTCCCGGCAGACTTTCAGCAGCGGGTGAATGCCGTCGCTGCCCAGGTATCCGTTGACGGTCAGGGCATCTGCGTCAAAGGCGGCGACCTTTTCGCCCCCAAGATCCGTCATCCCCAGATGTGCCGCGGCATATGCCTCCATGGTTGGACCGATGTCATTGCGTTTGCCGTCGGTGATGACATACATACCCTTTTCCCGGGCGTAAGCAATCGTTTTATATAAAGTTTCCATTCCGTAAAAGGAGTACAGTTCATAATAAGCAGCCTGCGGCTTGATGGCCGGGACAATGTCATAAAGCGCGTCGATCAGCCCTTTATTATATTCCCATACAGCGGCCGCTGCGGCCTGCAGCCTGTTCGGATACGCGGCAAACGCCCGATCTTTGATATACGACGGTACATAGTCGAACCGCGGATCCAATCCTGCAACCGTGGGGTTCTGTGTTTCTACGATTTTTTCAATTAACTTGTCCAGTGACATGTTCTATTCTCCTTTCATCTCATGATGGTCTGATCCGCGGTATACGATTTGGCCGCCGCAGAGGGTATACAGGACTTTTCCGCGGAGGGAACATCCTTTGAATACGGTATTTTTAGACCGGGAATGCAGCGCCTGCGGTTCAACCGTCCATTCCCGGTTGACATCCACCAACGCAATATCCGCAGCCGCTCCGACTTCCAACGTACCGCCGGGGATATGCAGAATCCGTGCCGGATTGGTGCTCATCCGCCGGGCAATTTCTTCGAGGGTAAGCAGTCCGGTATGATACAAAGCCGTCAGGGAGGCAGCAAGAGAAGTTTCCAGCCCGACTACGCCGTTCGGCGCAGTTTCAAAATCCGCTTTCTCCTCTGCGGTATGTGGAGCGTGGTCGGTCACGATACAGTCAAGCGTCCCATCCAGCACCCCGGCAAGGACTGCTTCCAGATCTGCCTGCTCCCGCAGGGGCGGGTTCATCCGGTAATCTGCGTCCCGTTTCAGCAGCGCATCCTGGGTCAGCATAAAGTAATGCGGGCAGGTTTCCGCAGTCACCCGGACGCCGCGGGCTTTGGCATCCCGGATCAGCGCCACAGAGCCTGCGGTGCTGACATGCGCAATATGAATCGCAGTGCCGGATGCCGCAGCCAGCGCGATTTCACGGGCTGTGATGCTGTCCTCCGAGCTGCGGTCCATTCCTTCCACACCCAGACGTTTAGACACGCTTCCTTTATGCATAATCCCTTTCCCGATAATATCCAGATCTTCACAGTGGGAGATGACAGGAACTCCCAGACGGAAAGCTTCCTCCATACAAGTCTGCATCAGGCGGGCGTTTTTCACCGGACGGCCATCATCCGAAAAGGCAACGGCGCCATGCTTTTTCAGCAGGGCAAAATCACTCAGCGTTTCTCCCGCCATATCCTGGGTGATACTGGCAACCGGATACACATGCGCTTTGGCCTGTCTGGCTTTCTCCAGAATATACTCCAGAATTTCCGGCGTCCCCGTAACCGGTTTGGTGTTCGGCATACAGGCCACAGAGGTGACACCGCCTGCAGCGGCTGCTTCACAGCCGGTCAGGATATCCTCTTTATGGGTAAAACCCGGATCCCGCAGATGCACATGCATATCCACAAGCCCGGGAAATGCCGCCAGTCCATTCGCCTCAATCGTTTCTGTCGTTTCTGTTTCCACGTCCGGGATCATCCGTCCAATTTTCTTTATTTTGCCGGCTTCAATCAAAAGATCCTGTATACCGCTGATCCGGCCAGAAGGATCAATGATTTCTGCCCCTCGAATCAGAATCCGTTTCAAAGCAACGCCTCCTTCTTTTTAATTAATATATACTTTATCAACGCCATCCTGCTCCCGGACAAGGACATGTACCTTTTCCGTACTGGACGTCGGCAGGTTTTTTCCAATATAATCGGCGCGGATCGGAAGCTCCCGATGGCCCCGGTCCACCAGTACAGCCAGCTGAATGCTCTGCGGCCGGCCGCGGGACATCAGCGAATCCATCGCAGCGCGTGCCGAACGGCCGGTATAGATAACATCGTCTACCAGAACAATCCGCTTGCCGGTGACATCAAACGGCAGATCGCTCTGGTCCGCATACCCTTCCGGCCTTTTCCCGTCATCCCGGAAACAGGTGATGTCCAGTTTGGCGACAGGCACCGCAACCTGCTCCAGTCTGCCGATTTTTTCCGCTATCCGGATGGCAAGATCCGCACCCCTGGACAGAATGCCGACCAGGCAAAGGTTCTCAACGCCTTTGTTGCGTTCGATGATTTCATAGGTAATCCGGGCAATCGCGCGTTCCATGGCCCGCTCGTCTAAGATCACCGCTTTAATTTCTTCCTGCATTCTACACCTCCGCAAAAGGGACAAACATATAAAAAAGCCAGCTGCCCATTACTGACAGCTGGCTGATGACCTGTATTTACAACAGTAAAAACCGCTTTCGGGGGACACTGCCGCCGACGCCGTTTTGAATCAGACCGCCTTGTCAGCCTCACAGGACCAACTTAAAGGTTGCCGGGATTTGTCGTTCTTTTTTACATAGTATAGCACAACTCTTCCAATCTTGTCTATAGAGAATTGCGCAATCCAGGAAAATTTTTATAAATTACGACAATTTATTCAGAATATATGCTCCCTGCGGTTTAATTTTTGGTGATCCTTTGCATAGGAGGCTTCATACGGTCCGCCTGTAAACTTTTTTACGATATTTCGGCATGGTTCTTGCATTTTGCAAGCAAAACGGATATAATAAAATCATAAATCATTAAAAGAAAGGATTTATATACAATGGAAATTACTCCGGCTTCTACAATTGGCGATATTCTGGACTTCGACCGGACTACAGCACAATATTTTTTAGAGATGGGCATGCATTGTCTGGGCTGCCCGGCGTCCAGAGGGGAAAGTATTGCGGAGGCATGCGCAGTACACGGTGTGAGCTGTGACGAACTGATTGCAAAACTCCAAAAGCATTTCGCGGATCGCTAAAAAAGAAAAAGCCCGATCAGTCGGGCTTTTTTATTTGCTGTTTCAGATGCCCGCGGAAAAGACCTATGGTAAAGGGGAAATGAAAGAATGGAACAACTTCGGCTGAGCCGGCGCCTGCAGGCTGCGGCGGATTTTGTCAGACCCGGCAGCCGGGTTGCAGATATCGGCTGCGATCATGGGCAGCTGGCGGCCTGGCTTTTGCTTTCCGGACGCTGTTCGGCCGTCACTGCGGCAGATATTAAAGAAGGCCCGCTTTCTGCAGCACGGCGCACGGCAGAAAAATACGGCCTGTCCAATCAGGTCCGGTTTTGCCTGTCCGACGGCCTTTGCGGGATTTGCCCGGAAGAGACGGACGATCTGGTCATTGCCGGGATGGGTGGGGAAATGATTGTTGAGATTCTGCAAAACGCAGGGTGGGATTACTGCGGGAAGCGGCTGATCCTCCAGCCGATGACTTTTGTGCCGCTGGTGCGCCGCTGGCTCTGCGAACACGGGTTTGAGATCCGGGATGAAGCGCCTTCCCAGGACGGCAGGCATATTTATACCGTCATCTGTGCAGATTATACGGGAAACAGCGTCCCATGTACCGAGCTGTTTGCGCTGTTGGGCCTGCTGGCCGGGAGAAGTGACCCTGCATCCCAGGCCTATATTTTGCGGGAGTACCGGCGGCTTTCCAGAACAGCGGCGGGATTGGCCAGGGCAGGGACAGACGAAATGCGTGACAAGGCGGCGTTTTACATATCATTATGCGAACAGGTCGGACGTTACCTGACAGACGGGGAAAGAATGGAGGAAACAGAATGAAGGTATCGGATATTTATCAATGGATGGATCAGGCAGCCCCCTTTTCCTTGCAGGATTCTTTTGATAACGCAGGCCTGCTGGCCGGCAATCCGGACGCGGAGGTGACCGGCTGCCTGCTGGCGCTGGATGTGACGGACGCGCTGATTACAGAGGCTGTGGATAAGGGGTTTAATCTGCTCCTGACCCATCATCCGGTCATTTTTCAGCCATTGAAATCAGTTTTGGAAAATTCCATATCGTATAAAATAATAGAAAATAAACTTAATGTTATATCTGCGCATACCAATTTTGACCGGGCGGCAAATGGACTCAACGATATCCTGGCATGCCGGATCGGTTTGCAGGAGGTAGATCTGCTGGATCCGAACGCCGGGCTGGAGGGATATGGGCGGATCGGCGTCCTGCCCGAGGCCATGCAGCCGGCGGCTTTTGCTGCTCATGTGCGGGACCGGCTGGGAGCATCCGGGGTGCGCTTTTGCGCTGGGACACGGCCGGTACGGAAAGTGGCAGTGGTATCCGGTGCGGGCGGAGAATTCTACCCGCGGGCGCTGTCCGCCGGGGCAGACGCCTTTGTCACGGGAGAAACCAGACACCATGAAGAACTGGATATGGCACGGCGGGGCCTGACATTGGTGACAGCCGGCCATTTTGAGACAGAACATATTTTTGCCGATCCTCTGGCCGCATGCCTGCGCGCAGCTTTTCCGGAAGGGATTTTTGAAGAAGCACAGGCCAATCTACCGGTTATGCAGATTTTGTAGACCAAACATAAAGGGGCGATTTTTCATGGCGCTTGACGGCGCGTTCTTATATTTAATCGGAAAAGAAATTGAAGCACGGGCGCTGCAATCCAGAATTGACCGGATCCATCAGCCTTCCCGCGAAGAGATTATTCTGGTCCTCCGGTGGAAAGGCGGTTCAGGGAAACTTTTAATCAGCGCGGGCGCTGATAGCCCGCGTCTGCATTTTACCGAGACATCTCCGGAAAATCCTCAGAGTCCGCCGATGTTCTGCATGCTCCTCCGGAAATATCTTTCCGGAGGCAAGCTGATCGCAGTGCGCCAGCTGGGAATGGACCGGGTTTTGTTTCTGGACTTTGAAACCATCAGCGAGATGGGAGACCCGACTACCATGACGCTGGCAATCGAAATCATGGGACGGCACAGTAACCTGATTCTGATCAATCAGGAAGGCCGTGTAATGGACGCGATTAAACGGGTAGATGCAGAAATGTCCGGTTTCCGGGAAGTACTGCCCGGCATGCAGTATGTTCTGCCGCCGGCACAGGATAAACTCAATCTGTTGGATACGGACAACGACATTATTTTTGAGCGGATGCGCCAGGGCAAAAATGCCGAGCTTTCCAAGGCGCTGATGAATACCCTGCAGGGGGTTTCTCCGCTGTTGATGCGGGAGATGGCCCATTACGCCTGCCGGGGCGCAGAAGCTTTTCGGGACGATCTGACCCAGGAGCAGTATGCCAGATTGGACTTTGCGTTGAACAGGCTGCGCCAGACACTTGCAGAAAACCGTCCCTGCTTTACCATGGTTCTGGAAAACGGCAGGCCGAAAGAATTCTCCTTCATTCCGATTCAGCAGTACGGCACCTATATGCTGACCAAAGAATATGACAGCGCCAGCAGCATGCTGGACAGTTTCTATGGAGAGCGGGACCGGCTGGAACGGATGAAACAGAGGTCCCACGGTATTCTCCGCATGCTGGTAAACGCTGCTGAACGGACCAGCCGAAAACTGGAAGCCCAGCGGGCTGAGCTTAAGCAAAGCGGGGAAAGGGATCTGTATAAAATATACGGAGATCTGATCCATTCCAACCTCTATGCGTTGGAAAAAGGAATGACCTGCGCGCATCTGGTCAACTACTATGACGAAAACGGCGCTGTAGTGGATATTCCGTTGGATCCTCTGCTGACGCCTTCGCAAAATGCGCAGAAATATTACGCAGAGTATAAAAAAGCGGTGACAGCTGAACGGATGCTGACAGGATTTATTGCGCAGGGCGAGCAGGAGCTGCTGTATATTGACAGCGTATTTGACGCGGTTTCCCGTACGTCGGGCGAGGCCGAGCTGGCTGAGATCCGGGAAGAACTGGCAGAACAGGGGTACCTTCGCACGGCGCGAAAGGGAAAACAAAAAGCGCCCAAGCCACAGCCCCCGCTCCAGTACCGTTCCAGCGACGGATTTACAATTCTATGCGGCCGGAATAACCGCCAGAATGACCGTCTGACCCTGAAAGAAGCCAAGGGCAATGATTTATGGTGTCATACCCAGGGGATCCCTGGTTCCCATGTTATTGTGGTCAGCCAGGGAGAAACGCTGCCCGACCGCACGATTGAAGAGGCCTGCATCATTGCGGCGTATAACAGCAAAGGCAGAGAAAGCAACGGGGTTTCTGTGGATTATACGCTGGCGAAAAATGTGCGCAAGCCGGGCGGCGGTAAGCCCGGAATGGTGATTTTTACAGACTATCGTACGGCCTTTGTCCGTCCGGATGCGGAGCTGGTGCAAAAACTGGCGGTATCGGAGGGGAAAACAGGTAGCGGTTGAAAAAAGACGGCTGTCCTAAACGGGTACGGCGGATGAATAGACGAGAAAACGGAAACCATACAAAAGCAGAAAAACGAAAGAGAAAATACAATCAAAAGGAGATGCCTGGGGGCAGAACAGGAGGTTCTATGTACGAAAATACAACCAACCGTCCCAAAGCGGTTTTGGTCAGTGTAGATATTGGAGAATTTGACACGGAAGTCTCTTTGGAGGAGTTGGAAGAACTGGCGGAGACGGCTGGTGTGGACGTGGCAGGGAAGGTGACGCAGAAACGGGACACCTATGATACGGCCACCTGTATCGGTTCCGGGCGTCTGGAAGAAATCCGGGATTTCTGCGATCAGCAGGAAGTGGATATGCTGATTTTTGACCATGAACTGACGGGGACGCAACTGCGCAATATCGAAGAGATTGCGCAGACGGCGGTGCTCGACCGGACGATGCTGATCCTGGATATTTTTGCGCAGAGAGCTCGTACCAGCGAAGGCAAGTTACAGGTGGAACTGGCGCAGCAGAAATACCGCCTGCCCCGTCTGACCGGCATGGGAAAAGCCCTGTCCAGGCTGGGCGGCGGCATCGGCACCCGCGGGCCGGGTGAAAGCCGGCTGGAAACCGATCGGCGGCATATCAAACGCAGAATTGCCGCTTTGGAAGAAGAACTCGCCCAGTTGGAAAAACGGCGGGATCTGATACGCAAACGCCGGAAAAAAGATAACCATTTGACCGCGGCGATTGTCGGCTATACCAACGCCGGGAAATCCACCCTTTTAAATGCGCTCACCCATGCAGATGTTTTGGCGGAAAACCAGTTGTTTGCCACACTCGACCTGACCTCCCGCAGCGTAGAACTCCCGGATGGAAAAAGCGTGATTTTAGTCGATACGGTCGGGTTTATCCGCCGCCTGCCCCATCAGCTGATCGAGGCGTTTCAATCCACCCTTGAAGAAGCGGCCAATGCGGATTTGATCCTGTTAGTCTGTGACAGTTCCAGCGAGGAACTGGACAGTCAGCTTTCGGTCTGTGAAAAGCTGCTTGCAGAGCTTGGATGCGGGGGGATTCCTACCCTGCGGGTTTACAATAAATGCGATAAACTGCCCTATCTTCCGGATATAAGGGACGGAGGAGTATTGATCAGCGCCAAAACCGGGCAAGGATTTGATCTGCTTTTAAAACGCATTGCCGAAGAACTGGGAGGCACCTCCCGCAGGATGCAGCTCTGCATTCCGTACGCGGAAGCCGGGTTTATCGCGCGGATCCGGGAAGATGGAAAAGTATTTGCAGAAGAATATACGGACCAGGGGATTATGCTGGATGCGCTGGTGGATTACCGGCTGCTCCGGCAGGCTGAACAGTACCTGGCACCACCCGATCCGGACAGTTTGGAAGAGTAAAAAGGAAGAATTATGCATGAAACGGATTGAGATGTTTACAGACGGCGCTTGCAGCGGAAATCCGGGCCCCGGCGGCTGGGGAACCATCCTGCGATATAACGGGCATGAAAAGGAACTCAGCGGCGGCCATGCCCAGACCACCAATAACCGGATGGAACTGACTGCGGTGATTGAGGGATTGTCTGCGCTGAAAGAACCCTGCGCCGTCACGATATACAGCGACTCCAAGTACCTGATTGATGCGATCACCCAGCGCTGGGTCTATAAATGGCGGGCAAACGGCTGGATGCGGAACCGAAAAGAGCCGGCCCTCAATCCCGATCTCTGGGAGCGGTTATTGACATTGCTGGAAAAGCATCAGGTGGAATTTATATGGGTCAAAGGGCACGCCGGGCACCCGGAGAACGAACGCTGCGATCAGATGGCGGTGGCAGAAAGCCGGCGGTTTACGTAAGGCGGCTGGATGATACAGGCTTTGAGAAAAGGCCGGCGGTTCGGTGAATGGATCCGGCAGAATATGGGTTCCATCTTTATAATATAAGGAGGTTTACCGGCAGGTGGCTGAAAAGAAAATCATCTATGCGGACCATGCGGCAACCACCCGGATTTCCCAATCGGTCCTGGAAGCCATGCTTCCCTATTTCCAGGATGGGTATGGCAATGCAAGCGGCGTATATGGATTGGCGCGGTCAGCGCGTAAAGCGATTGAAGAGGCCAGGAGGCAGACGGCGGATGCACTCGGTGCTCTGCCGGACAGTATATATTTTACCTCCGGCGGTACGGAGGCAGATAACTGGGCCGTCCGGGAGGCGGCTTATGCCGGAAGGACATCGGGGAAGACCCACCTGATTACCAGCAATATCGAGCACCATGCGGTGCTGCATACCTGCCGCCGCCTGGAAGAAGAAGGGTTTACGATTACCCGGATTCCGGCCAATGCGGAGGGAATGGTATCTCCGGAACAGGTCAGAGAAGCGCTGCGTCCGGAGACAGCCCTGGTCAGTATTATGTACGCCAACAATGAAATCGGCACGATCCAGCCGGTGGACGCAATCGGCTCTTTATGCCGTCAGCATGGCGTTTTATTTCATACGGATGCGGTGCAGGCAGTCGGGCACCTGCCGATTCATCTGGAACGGCAGCCGGTTGATCTGCTGTCCCTCTCCGGGCATAAGCTGGGTGCCCCCAAAGGTATCGGCGCGTTGTATATCCGGAAAGGGGTTACTCTGCCTAATCTGATGGAGGGCGGAGGCCAGGAACATGGCAGACGTCCGGGAACTGAGAATACCGCTTTGATTGTGGGGCTTGGCATTGCGATGCAGGAGGCGGCTTCCCGGATGGAAGAAGACAGCCGGTATATTGCCCGGCTGCGGGATCTGCTGGAACAAAGACTACTGACAATTCCTGCCACCCGTTTAAATGGGGACCGGCTGCAAAGGCTGCCTGGAATTTCGAGCGTTTCTTTTGACGGTATAGAAGGGGAAACAATGCTTCTCCTGCTGGATATGCAGGGAATCTGCGCTTCCGCGGGTTCGGCCTGTGCAACAGGATCTCCGCAGCCGTCCCATGTGCTCCGGGCTATCGGACTCTCTGACCGGCAGGCAAAGGGAACCATTCGTTTTTCTTTGGGATCGGAAAATACGGAACAGGAAATATCTTATATTGCAAAGACTGTCGAGGAAATTGCAGAGCGTCTTCGCGCGATGACGCTTGGATGAGCAGACAGTTTTATATTCTGTAACAGATACAGCAGAAAGGCACTCCCGTGTTTTTGGGGGTGCCTTTCTGCTATACCATGTTGAACGTCCAAACCGCCTGCTGGTTATTTGAGGTATACCGACAGGCAGATTTTCGGGATATACTGGGATATACCCGGGATATACAGGGCCTTGGCAAAGTAACCAAAAAATCAATTTTTAGTGTTTTATCAATCGAAAAATAAATTAATAGTATAGATATTTTGCGAGAAAAGATCAATAGTCTGTGTATTTCTCTTTTATCTGTCAATAGACTAAATAAAGGAGAGGTGATATAAATGGGACAGCTTGCAGGGGTCATTGGACGAAGAATCCGCAGCTATCGAATGCAGATGGGATTCAGTCAGGAGCAACTGGCTGAAAGAAGTAATTTACATGCCACATATATTGGGCAGCTGGAACGGGAAGAGAAAAACGCTACACTGGAAAGCATTGAAAAGGTAGCAGCCGCTTTGGATGTATCTCTGTCTGAGCTGTTTGAGAACACGGAGGCATATCGCAAAAACAAGGTGCAGGATGAGATGCGTATTTTTGAACTGATTCACGGAGTACCGGCCGTGCAGCAGAAAAAGATTCTTCGAATCCTGGAAATACTGGTAGATTACGAAAAATAAAAATCAACCGGCAGAGGCTGCACAAAAGCTGACTGTTTTTAACAGTCAGCTTTTACCTTTTTATGGCCTGTTGCGGTACATGGTCAGCAATCAATCTCTGGAAATTTTTCAACTCTCTGTATAATCAATTTATGATGTTTTTGACAAGGGCACGGTAGAAAAATTGTTATACCCGGTTGGATATGGCATCATGGACGCAGCAAACAGAAGATGCAGAATCACTCTTGGGGTTAAGCCCCATACGAAAGAATGGCGCCTGTGCATTTCAGGTTCGTCCGCTCATGGAATAGCTGATGCTTTTAGAGAATCAGATGGAAAAACTGGAAGAATAGATGCCCTATCTTCTCCATCAGACCAATGAGGTCCTTACCACTCTCCCCGATATCGACGGCACGCTGGGTGCCGTCATCCTTCGCGGGATTGGGATATCCATTGTTTCGATGCACCGGACAAGCTGGCAGCCCTTTACCTGGCTTAAGGTAAAAGTGACTCCATTCGGCGGGTTTACCGGAATAAAAAGCATATCTCCCAATATGGTTCGTCTTACCCTGGGCGGGTATTCGGTTTGCTGCCAACGGGCAGCCTTTTGCCATCCTGTTCTGTCCGACTTGCTGCCAATCCCTGAAAGCCGGGGGCAAGCACCACCTGACCGTTTTCGGCGGGGTCTTCCGGAAACTCTGTAACATCATCTTTACGATCCTTTTTGGTTTAAAGGACAGAGCCTTATCATATTTGTCATAATAAATATGATGGCGTAAACAGACAGAGGATTTTTGAGATCACTATATTTTTTCAGCAAAGAAAACAGGCCCTGTGCAATGACGCCGCCTCCGAAAAGACAAACGGGAAAGGAATGACGAACAGGGAAAGCTGTTTTCGTATTCATTGATGGAACCATATGCGATCCCGCCATCAAAACGCTTTGTTTGGCACAGAAGATTTCTGTTCGAACGAAAATGTTTGAAAGAATTCCCCTGCTCCGGCAGAGTGAAATGTTTAAAAGAGTGGTCGGAAACCTGTTTGCTGATATATATTGGTGCGCGTCCTGAATGGTTACTGGAGTTAACCGCGCAATAGCTTCATGCGTCCGGATTCCCTCAAGGGGAAACTGACCTGGGAGAAAATCAGACAAAACATATGAAGGTTGTCTCTTCTCTCAAGACCCGCTATGATTTGGCTGCCGGAATTGGTGACCGATGGGATGACAGGGAACGCCACCTGGAATCGGATGGTCAAAGTTTCATCCTCCGGGAATATTTCCCC
>CAJFUK010000013.1 GCA_904420125.1 Candidatus Falkowella caecavicola
ACCCCCTTTTCTTTCAGACCGGCAAAACAAAAGGCGCTGCCCGAAAGCAACACCTTTTGAAGTGAGCGCCGTCCGAAAACGGCGTAATTATAAAATTTTTCAAATCATTTGAAAATGCTTTAATGCGTCCATAATCGCTGCCTCTTTCTCTGGCGGGCACTGCGGTACTTTCGCATCTTCCTTTTTGGATACGTTATAATTTTTTCTTTCGATAATTCCACACTTTCTTTTTACCTGAGCGATATAAAGCTGGCTAACTTTCAGTCCGTATTTATCAAAAACATAGGCTTTGATTTCATCGTAGGTTGCTTTACTTTCCGCCGCCGTTAAATCCAGCTCGTCCATCTTGAGTTCTATTTCGATATGATGGTCGACTTTGAGTTTGGACAATAATACTACCGTCTCCACATGGGTGGTTCTCGGGAACATGTCCACCGGCCGTATATAATCCACATCATAACCTTTTTCCTGCAATATACGGCAGTCTCTGGCAGCCGTCGAAGGGTTGCAGGAAATCATCACGATTTTATGCGGCGCCATCCGCACCATCGCCTCCAGCGTGTCAATACTGCAACCTTTACGCGGCGGATCCACTATGATCACATCCGGACGGAATCCCTGCTGTTCCAGCGTCTGGGCCGCTGCCCCCGCATCCGCACATAAAAATTCTGCGTTGACAATTGAGTTTTGCTCTGCATTTCTGCGAGCATTGTCTATCGCTTCAGGGACAATCTCCACGCCCAACATTTTTTTGACTTTGCCGGCCATGCTCAAGCCAATTGTACCGGCTCCGCAATACAGATCCAGTAGACATTCCTCACCGGATAAATTCGCTAGCCGCTCTACTTCTCTGTATAGTTGTTCCGCCCCAGCCCGGTTCACCTGATAAAAGGATAAAGGTGACAGCTCTACCCGTACACCGCATAAGATATCGGAAATGGTATCTTTCCCCCACAAGGTTATGCACTCCGGACCCAAAACAACATTGGTATCTCGATCGTTTTTATTCAAAATAACACTCCGGACCTCAGGAAATATCTGTAGCCTTTCCAAAAGTGCCTGTTGATATGGCAATCGTTCTTCAGTTGCCACCAGACATACCATGACTTCTCCGGTTGCTTCTCCCTGCCGGAGATACACATGCCGTAGCAATCCCTTACGTTCTGTTTCCCGGTAAACAGGGATCTGATATTGATTGGCCCACTCCAGAATCACATCCAGAATCTTCCCGAATAACACAGGTTGCAGAAGACAATCCGTACAGGGAATGATCCGGTGACTTCTTCCGGCAAAAAAGCCACAGACTGCCTTGCCGTCCGCGCTTTCCCCCAATGGAAACTGTGCTTTATTGCGGTACCGTATTGATGCCGGACTTTCCAGAATCTTATCCGGCACGCAGGAAATCCCGCCCAACCGTGAAAAAGCATCCGCTACAAATTGATATTTCATCTTCAGCTCTTCAGCATAGGTTATATGCTGAAAGGCACAGCCACCGCATTTGGCGTATACAGCACAGTCCGGTGCCTTTCTTGCCGCAGATGGCAGACGGATGGATTCGACGATTCCATAGGCATAATTCTTTAAGACTTTTACAATTCTTACGTTAATCTGGTCCCCTACAGCCGTCATAGGCACAAAAACTGCAAGGCCCTGTATTCTTCCTACACCGTTTCCCTCATTGGTCATTCCACTAATTTCCATCGGGTATATTTCATTTTTGCGCATATGGATTCCTCCCCGATTTCTTTTGTCGGTCTCATAAAAACAAGGTGGCTCTGTGCAGCCGCGCAGAGCCACCTTATCCAAAACCCGGTTGGCGCTAAGCGGCTTCGGCCTGCGTGCCTTCACCGCTTTCTACATCGCTGTCTGACGTCGCAGACGAATCGGTTAAATCTTCTGTAACTGCCTCAGAACCGTGTTCGGTGCAATAATGACGCGGTGCGCTGTCTTTATAATATCCATAGCCAACAGAAGGACACGCATCGGTTGCCAACAGACCGGTTTCGGTACAATAAGTCAGTCGGGAAATAGTATCCGGCAGCTCAAACTCCGCGACCGGCATTTCTGCATAAACATCTGCCATAATGTTTTTCCAGATCTGCGGCGGCGAGTAACTGCCCTCGCCATACATATTTTTAGGCGTATCATGTCCAAGCCAGACTCCAGTGATATAATACGGCGTTGCCCCAACAAATGTATAGTTTTCCTCGTCATCCGATGTACCGGTCTTACCGATAATCTCCATTCCAGTCCATAAATTTGCCGCACGGCCGGTACCGTTGTCCGCGATAATAACCTGCTGTAAAAGCCGGTTCATGACGCCCGCCGTATCCTCACTGATCACCTGCCGGTAAGACCGGCTCGGCTGCAGAATAGTATTCCCCTCTGTATCTGTGACCTTGGTATAACAGTAAGGCTCGTAATACTTACCGCCATTGCCAAAGATCTGATAGGCAGCCGTCAGTTCCAACAGGCGCACTCCATCTGTCAAACTTCCCAGGCAAAGGGGCGAAAGTGAATAGTCATTATTTGGCCCGGTCTCCACCAATGTTGTAAAGCCAAGCTGATCCCGCAAAAATTCCAGCATGACTTGCGGCGTGAGCGCCTCACCCAAACGTGCCGGAACAGTATTCAAGGACCGGTAAATCGCATAATAAATCGGAACCGGCTGGTTGGAGAACTGCCTTCCATAGTTATAAGGCCAGTCCCTTTCCTGCCCATTCTCCATAATTTTAATCGGCGCGTCCAAAATCATGGTCGACCAGTTGACCATATTCTTTTCGACTGCTAACGAATATACCGACAGCGGTTTGATAGAAGAACCCGGCGAACGTTTGGACTGTGTCGCACGATTAAAGAGAAAATCTCCGTCTTTTTCTCCGCGTCCGCCAACCAGTGCCAGAATCTTCCCATTATAGTCCATGATCACCGCCGCCGACTGAGGAGGATCCGCTAAAGGAGAGGCTGAGAAGGTATATTCGTCTTTATACTTTTCTTCCAGATGTGCCTGGAGTTCGATATCCATCGTGGTATAAATCCGGTATCCGCCACTTTTGAGTTCCTGCTCTGCGTATTCCCGCTCATATCCTTTTTCTTCCATCAAATCTTCAACGACCTGCTCATAAACGTGGTCTACAAACCAGCTGTTATATTTGGCATTCACGATTTTTTCTTCGGCCGTCATTTCTTCCTCTGCCGGTTCCTCCTGATCTGATCCCTCCGGCTCTTCCTGATCATACAAAGATTCCACTGCCAGCGCTTCCTGATATTCTGCTTCCGTAATGCAGTTATATTCACGCATCAGCGGCAGCACGTAATTGTCCCGGCGTTCTTTGTTTCCTTCTTCATTGACATAAGGGTTCAAAGAGCTGGGCGATTTAATCATAGCCGCAAGCGCAGCGCTTTCTACGATGGTCAGATCAGAGACATCCTTATTAAAATAATACTCTGCCGCAGCCTGCATGCCATACAGATTTCCCATCGGCACGATATTTAAATAGACCTCCAGAATTTGGTCTTTGGAGTATTCCTTTTCCAGGTTCATGGCACGAAAAATCTCCCGGACTTTTCTTTCAATCGCTTCAAAGCCCTGCGTTTCATCATCCCCGGTTACATTTTTTACGACCTGCTGCGTGATGGTAGATCCGCCCTGGGTTGTATCATACAGCCCTGCACCAAAAAATTCCAACACCAGGTTGGCAAAAGCCGAAAAGGTACGTTTAAAGTCAACGCCTTCGTGGTCATAAAACCGTTTGTCTTCCGAGTAAACGACTGCATCCTTCAAATGCTGGGGAATGTCCTCCAGATAAGCCCACTCTCTTCTGCCGCCCATACTGATCTGAGCGACCTCAACGGGTTGTCCATATTCACCGTAAGCATAAAACTTGGTCGTATAGTTTAAATCCATATTGGTCAGATCAATCTCTGAATCTGTATCCACAAACCGCATGACATAAACAGTCAGTACGGTCACGACAATGCAGCCGGTAATCACACATACTAAAAACAGTCCCAAAAGCGCTTTTCCCAGTCCTGCAAAAAATTTTTTCAGAATGGTCAGCGGAAGCGGAGTTTGCCGGCGTTTCGGCTTTTTCTGTGCAGACCGTACAGACGGCGAACCCGATGAACTGTAGATATCTTCAAACTGTCCTGAAGACGGTTTATTTTTCTGCATTCTCCGATACCCTCCTTTACTCTGAATATTATAGCATACCCGTTTTCATTTGTTAAGTTACAATTTGTAAAATAAAACTGTCATTTTCCTGTCAAATTAATGACTTTTTTTGTTGTATAATTCTGGCTGGATCTGACCATACTGAAAATGCAGATTCGGTTTACACGATCACCCTGCCTTTATGCAGGGAGAATGGAGGATATGATGAAACCAGCACGTGCCATCTCCATATCGGTTGTTGCTCTTTCCGCAGTTGTATGTCTTTTTTCCGCTTATATTATCCGGGAAAACCGCGCCGCGTCACATGATTTACAGGCAAATACGCCGTCGTCTGCCGGTACCCCTTCTCCCGACTACGCCTATGTACTGGGCGTATCCAACGGAAAAATCAGCGTATTTGCTCCCAATGAGACAGAACCGCTTGAAATCTTAGATGTCTATGTCTCTACGCTGCCGGAATATGATCAGTTGGAGCTAAAAAGCGGCCTGAAAATTAAAGATGAAGAGGAACTCAAACGAAGATTAGAAGATTTTGAAAGTTAAAGGGCGCAAAATTTTTGCGCCCTTGCTTTATTCCTGGTCGGATACATCCGGTTCATCTTTTTTGGAAACGATCAATGAAAGAATGCGCTGTTCCTCCAGCTCATGGACGGTAACAGTCAAATTCTCATAAATGAAACTTTCCCCAATCTCAGGGATTTTTCCGAATACCTCCAAAGCCCATCCGCTGACTGTATTGCTTTCGGCTTTAAAGTCTTTATAGGAACAGTTGAGTTCTTCAAAGAGATCTTCTATGCTGCAATCACCTTTAACCTCATAGGTATTATTACCTATCGGCACGATATCTGCTATGATTTCATCGTCCTCATCCCAGATGTCCCCCACCAGTTCTTCCAGGATATCCTCCATGGTAATAATCCCCAACACACCGCCGTACTGGTCGGCCACGACCGCCATATGGGCCTTTTTATGCTGTAATTGACGCAGCAGATCGGCGATTTTCATTTTAGGCGGTACAAAAAATGTTTTCTGCATAATATCCCGCAAAGAAAAATCCGGGGAAGATACATATTTCATAAAGAAATCCTTTTCCCCTACCACGCCGATAATATTATCAATCTGCTTTTCATAAACTGGGATTCTGGAATAACGTTCCTGTAGAAACAGATCCTTGACCGACTCGATATCTGTATGCACTTCCGTGCTGACCACATCGACCCGCGGTGTTAGGATTTCTTCTACCAGAATGTCGTCAAAGTCCAAAGCCGATTGCACCAGTTCACTTTCCTGCTGTTCCAAAACGCCTTCGTCTTGAATTTCTTCAATAATATATTTGAGTTCCTGCTCTGTCACTGTCGGCTGTTTTTCATCCGTACCGGTCAAATGCGCTACCAGTTCATTCAACTTGGAGAACAGGAAAATGACAGGTGTAAGGATTTTCATCACAAATTGCAGAATTCCGGCAACACGCAGTGCAACCCGTTCAGCATTCTGCTTGGCATAGCTTTTTGGCATCACCTCTCCAAAAACCAGCACAACCACTGTAATGACCAGCGTAGAAATTCCTGGCCCTGCTGAGGGCCCGAACAGTGTTGTACCGAGGACCGTACCAATAGAAGAAGCTGAAATATTGACAATATTGTTGCAGATTAATACCGCCGATAACATGCGGTCATAGTCATCTGCAATTTTCAAGACCCGCCGTGCCTGTTTGTCTCCGGACTCTGCAAATTGCTTTAACCGAATTCGGTTCAGGCTGGAAAACGCTGTTTCTGTACCGGAAAATACAGCAGAGAGCACGATCAAAACAACCAAAATAATAATTGACCCGGGATTTATGTCATCCAAACAAAGAACCCTCCCTAAAAAATCATTTACGCATTTGAAATCATCGCGACTGTTTTTATTTGTATTCTTGGAAACAGCCGGAAAGACTATTTTGTTTTATTTTATCAGAAAATCTTGATTTTGGCAAGTATGAATCCGTGAATTTCCTAGTATGCTCTGTATAAAATAATAGAGTCGACTCAAAAAGTTTGCGTTTTTATCCCCGGTGTGGTACACTGAAAATAATCTCAGCGCGAAAGGGTACAAAATATGGATATGGAAAAATCTTACTTGGCGGGTATTGAACCAGATGGATTGACGGACATTTATGAAACCAAAATTCTGATCTGTTATTTACTGCGGTCTTTAGAACGCCCGGTGACGCAGGAACAGTTGGAGCATATTCTGCAGGATAACCATCTGGTCAATTATTTTGCTTTTGCGCAGGCAATGAATGAACTGAAAAAAACAGGGCATATTCTGGTTTCTGAAGAAAACCATGCAGCGACGATCCATCTGGGCGCATTAGGAGAAGAAACCGCTTTGACGTTGCAGTCGACCCTGCCGCTTTCTTTGCGGGAACACGCCGTACAGGAGGCTTATTCTTTTCTGTCCAGAGAGCGGGAACAGAAACTGCAAGAAGTGAAGCTGGAAAAAACAACCGACGGGTATCTGATCAGCCTGATCATTCATGATATCGGCAGCGACCTGTTAAACCTGCGATTATTTTCTGCGGATAAGCGGCAGGCTGAATTGATCAAAACACAAATGAAACGGCACGCCACGGAAATATATCAAAGCCTGTTCGCCATTATTTCGGAGGATCCCCTATGGCTGAAAGAAATCCTCAGCCGGATCCAACCGGATTCGAAAGAATAGTGCAAACACTTTAAATTTCTCCGCTTCTGCTCTCCCTGCCGGATGCACGGACATCCGACCTCCTGAATAGACTGGATCAGGGGATTTCCCTTTTAAGACCACCATCTATTTTAGGAGAGAGTAACATGAATTATATTATTTCTCTGCATCCTGTTTTGCAGGGGCTTTGTGCCACTCTATTTACATATTTCGTGACAGCTTTAGGGGCTGCGTTGGTTTTCTTTTTTAAAAGTGTCAACCGTAAAGTATTAGATGCCATGCTTGGCTTTTCGGCCGGCGTCATGATTGCCGCAAGCTTTTGGTCTTTACTGGAACCTTCTTTATCTTTGGCTGCCGAACTCGGATATATCGAATGGCTGGTCCCGGCATTGGGCGTTCTGTGCGGCGGGGGGCTGATCATAGGGGCTGACCGGATGCTTTCCCGTTATTCCTTTCAAGAAGTCAACTTCCATTCCGGGAATGCCCAGAGCCTCCGGCGCAGTATTTTATTGGTGACTGCTGTTACACTGCATAATATTCCGGAAGGCCTGGCTGTTGGTGTCGCTTTTGGGGGCGTTGCGGTGGGGATTCCGGGATGTGATCTGATCGGGGCGCTTGTATTGGCCATGGGTGTCGGTCTGCAAAATTTTCCGGAAGGCGCTTCTGTCTCTCTGCCCCTTCGCCGGGAAGGCTTTTCCAGAAAGCGCTCCTTTTTTTATGGGCAATTATCTGGACTTGTCGAACCTGTTGCGGGTGTGATCGGGGTCGTCTCTGCGCTGTTCATTCGCCCGCTGCTCCCATTTCTGCTCTCGTTTTCTGCCGGGGCTATGATCGCTGTTGTCGCTTCAGAACTGATTCCTGAAAGTGCCCAGCAGAACAAACGCCTGTCTACCCTTGGCGTCATTGCAGGGTTTATTATTATGATGGTGCTGGATGTCGCTCTGGGTTGATGGGATACAGCGCCGCGGCTGATACATAATAAAAGGCGCCGTCATCTGATCGCTGCTCATAAACACTATTGCCAAACATCTGCATTAGAATGGCGCTATACCGTGATATAGTGATACATTATATACAAGAAAGACGAGTAAAAACCATGGTTTTTACTCGTCTTTCTTGTATGCCATAGGATACAACGGACCATTCAAGTTTTTTTAGTGCAAAATTGACCAGTGTTTGTTATCGGACCGTCACCGGTTTAGCCTGCCAGCTTTTCAAATACAGATACTACATATTCTGCAATTTCGCAGTCTTGTTCTTCTGTTCCGCCCCCAACACCGATTCCGCCGGCAATCTTTCCATTCACAAACAACGGATATCCACCGGCTACCAGCGTGATTTTTGTGTCATTGGTCTGAATTCCCATCAGGGAAGCGCCCTCTGCGGCAGCGGCGGCAACATCTTTTGTTTTACATTGTGTAATGGCAGCGGTATACGCTTTTCCTGGTACCAGAGTAATACTCAACACCAACGCTTCGCCATATCTGCGATATGCTCTCGGCAGACCGTTTTCATCGCTGATGGCAAAACTGATATCTATCCCGATTTCCTTGCTTTTTTCTCTTGCGGCAGCGCATAGCCTATCACAGAGTTCATCTGTTAATATCATTTGAAAAACCTCCATATTCACCGATTGATACAGGAAAAAATCCTGTTTCTGTATCAATTCAAGTATATCAAATGATCTGTCTGTGCCGCTTGCCTGTTTCTTCAAAAAAATTGCTTATTTCTTTAGCCGTTTTTGAATAGTTCGGATATCCTCTTTCGGGGCTCTGCCAAACATTTTTCGATAATCCCTGATAAACTGCGACAGGCTTTCATATCCTACCTCGGCGGACGCTTCTGTTACATTTTTGCTTTCGTCCAACATCAGCCGTCTGGCTTCGGTCAGCCGTAATCGCTTTTGACATTGGAGCGGTCCCATTCCCACAGCACTTTTGAATTTCTGATGAAAAAGAGAAACACTCATATTTCTCTGCCCGGCTAACTCCTCTACTGTAAACGGATTGCGGAAATTCTCTTTTATCCAACTGTTCGCTTCATAAATTTCGTCCGACTGTCCAATATTTACAGTACTTTCAAGGAACTGCTTTCCACAGGAACCGCAAAGAACATAGTAAATAACCTCCTGCATAATGTTTTTACGCAAGAATTCAGATCGAACCGTTTGATTCATCGCGCAAAAAAGCCGATCAACAGACTGAATGACCGCAAGGTCTGATATGGACATTTCTTGTTCTTCCATATCTTCTCCCATGATTTTCTTTATCAGGTCATTGTCCAAGTCTAAAACCGCTGTTATGATATCATGGGTAGTAAACTCAATAGACAGTGCTAAAAAATCCTGCTGTTCCGAAAAAGTCAATACAGTTCCTGATAAGGGGGTATCAATTTTTGATATAGAGTATTGTCCCGCCATATAATCCATTATTCCAGAAGGCGTATAAAGCCTGAGCATACCGTCAAGTACAATATAAAGATATGGATTCTCTATCTTGGGCATTTGGATTTTTTCGCTGGTGAAACGCCAGGCTGTTACATATGGAATTCCCGTTTGATTGCCGCCTTCGGCAAAGGAAATATCACGCACATCTCCCTGTATTTTTTGAATGACCGTATTCATACTATCCCACCACATCATTTCGATTCATTTGTTATTGATTATATAGACGAAAATCGGCTTATAAAGCCTCATAAGTGTTTATAGAAATGCTTACAAGTGCCTTAAATTACGTTTTTTCACATATACCTGTTTATCGCTATATGTCTCCACATAAGTACATTTTGTAAAATTCGGTATCATTTAAGCACCACAAATCAGACAATACCCATAAGCATAGGGCGGTGTTACCGCACCCACAAAGGCAGATTAAAACCGCCTTATTTTTCACGCCATGATGTTACGCAATAGAGGTTCCATAAGCCCTGCAATCAAATGCTTTACAGGCATAAACTCAATAAGCGAGGTGTTTATACCTTTTCTCTCAAAAATGCCTTTTAACAAAATAACATTTTAAAGAAGAATACGATCCGTTTAGATTATGCATTCCTTTCCGTCCCTTTGTAAAAAGTTCCACAGCAAGGATAGGAAATGGGTACCCTTTCTGTAAACAATATTTTGAATTTTTGATTTTTGAAAGTATCTAAACCTCTTTAACAAAATGCAGTGTATTTACCAAGCTTAAAACTCTTCTCTACAATCAAAAGAGTCTCTTCCACAGTTCTTTGCTCATCTCGCAAAACGACATTAAAACCAGAATTCAAAAACTCATTATACTTTTCCTGAGAATTTATTCTTTGTAAGCACTCTCTGAAATTTTCGATCGCTTGCTCAGGGTCATCTTCCTTTAACAATAATTTGTACAAAAATTGTTTTTCTTTATCAGGGCGGTCAAAAAAACGTTTAATCGAAACATCTGGGTCTGCAAGCATAATCACTACATGGTCTTTGTCCGAAATCTGTATTAGTGTTTCAAGAGGAATATTTGTATCCACAAATATTTTTGTGTTTTGTTCTTCTAATTTTTCCAATAGTTTCAGTTCTAAAATTGCACATTCTCTTGTGCACCCGTTTATCCAAGCTTCGTATTCATCAGGCGTTCTTCTAATAAAGTCGCTCCAGTTCTTTAAATCTCGCGTATATGTCAAACAGGGAAACTCTTCTCGGCTTAAATCAGCAATCAACGAATCATGGTAATTTTCTTCACAGGCAATGCCATTATATTTTTTTGCTAACAATTTAACCATTGTTGATTTCCCCGCATATGCTGTTCCATTTATAAAATAAACATTATTAAATTTCATCACTTACCTCGTAACTTCCAATTTGTGATTTTGCGGCATCTGGATTATCGATGCGGTTTTCATTTTATCTACCATATCCTCTGCTTATACGCCAGACAAAAAAGCAAAAGAATCAAGTGCTTTTGCTCTCGAAAATTATGATATTTCCTTGTATCTGCTTATATCGCTTGATATCATCATAGAAAATTCGGGCACCATTTGAGCACCAATTCATCAAAAATCATTGTGATTTCAAGTGACTTAATATACAAAAAGTGAGTATTTGCAATGTTTTTCACGATTCCATGCTCTTTCTCAACCCAAATTCAAACACTGTTTTTTATTATTATAACGCAGATTTTCTGCTTTTTCCATAGTCGTTGTGCAGGCTTGATCCTTTCGTGGTTCTGTGATATCAAAAATTACTGGGTAATGGGATCTTTCCGGAAAAACAGGAGGAAAACATTCACAGGTGATGGGGATGATTTGCAAATATCTGAAATGTAGAAAAGATCCTGTCAACGGGTACTCAATGGTATGATCTAGGCGTGTGCTGCCTTGTTAAATCACCGGGCAAACGAAGAAACGGCGTAGCTGCAGCTACACCGTTTCTCGAAAACAAAAAGATGCTGTTCCAAGAACACCGTCCTCAGCCAGCATCTTTTTGTTTTTTCATCCTACCGCTATTGTTTCTCTGTCTCCGAAGCATTAACCGGCAGAGAATCAGCAGAAAGCTCTGTTCCAGGCCAATAGTCCGCGGTGTCGGCCGACAAACCTTTTTTGGACAGTCTCTCCGCAATAAAAGCACGAAACAGCATGTAAATCACCGCAAACGTAGGTACCCCGATAAACATTCCAACAACACCGAACAGTCCACCGCCAACTAGAATAGCAAATATCACCCAAAAAGCCGGCAAGCCGGTAGAATCCCCGAGAATTTTCGGGCCTAAAATATTTCCATCAAACTGCTGCAGTACCAGAACAAACAGAACAAACCATAAGCATTCCAGCGGATCCACAAATAAAATCAGAATCGCACTGGGAATTGCGCCGATAAACGGTCCAAAAAACGGAATTACATTGGTCACGCCTACAATCACGCTGATCAACAACGGGAAGGGCATTTTAAAAATCGACATTCCAATAAAGCAGAGGATCCCAATAATCGTAGAATCCAAAATTTTGCCACTGATAAACCCGCTGAAAGTTTTATGTGTCTTGTTCAGCACCGCCAATAAATGCTGGGTAAATGTCTGTGGAAAAACGGCATAGAAAACCTTTTTACACTGCGCAATAAACTTTTCCCGGCTGTATAGCAGATAGACCGCGACAATGATTCCGACCAAAAAATTTTTCAGCGCTGTAAAAGCACCTAATACCCCTTTGGTCAATCCATCGACAATTTGATTGAGATAGGGCATATAGTTATTGGAAAATTCCTGCAGGTATTGCGTCAATTCAGGTAACTTGCCCTCCACCAGTTCAGCCAGATGGGAATTGGAGCCTACCGTTTCTGTCAGCCAGGAAGAAAAATTATTAATATACCGGGTCATATTGGAAGCGATGCCGGCAAGGCTGATCGCGACCTGCGGAATGATCATATAGATCAGGAAAGCGAGAATCAGCAAAAACATCAGTATCGCCGCGGTCAGTCCCAAAGCCCTCTGCCATTTAGCAGCATGTTTGCTTTTCTTCACAAGCCTTGCAAACACTTTGCGCTCAAAAAAATTCATGACCGGATTCAAAAGATAGGCGATAATCAAACCAAAAATGACAGGTGCTAAAACCCCCACCAGCAGTCCCAACAGATTCCCAAGGTCATCCAACCGGAATATCAGAAAAAATAAAAGCATACTACAGGCAATGACCACAAAAGCAACAATTCCCGCTGCGATGTATTTAGACTCAAAAAGTTTTTTCATTTTTTACCGCCTGTCTCTGGACATGCCAGTTTAAAATCCGCTTTTCAACGGTTTCCTTAATTTCTATTATAGCCGTCCGGCAAGAAAAAAACAATGACAGCTTTCTTAAAATTAGATAAAATTTTTCTTTTTAGTCGGCTGGACAAGGCTCAGCTTTCCAGGTTGAGTTAATCAAAATTATTTTTTGAAATTTTGGAAGATTCCTTCTGTGTTAGCCAGCCGGGCTTTATAATCGGTTTTCCTGTTTGACAGGATATCCGAAATATGCCCGATCGCACAAAAAGTTATGCAGAAAATAGAAAATCTCCCAGAAGGTTTCTGGGAGATTTTGGGATATCCTTTTATTCACCCTGCTCGACATTGGTCAGCAATTCCTTAGCGGAAGTCACCAAACCGGCCATAGACTGTATTTCGCTGGGAATAATGATTTTGGTCGCCTTGCCATCTGCAGCTTTTGCAAAGGCTTCCAGGCTTTTAAGAGCTAATACCTGTTCACTGGGATTGGATTCGCTCAAAATCCGCAAGCTCTTGGCCATGGCTGTTTGTACCAGAGAAATAGCTTCCGCCTCACCCTGCGCTTCCAAAATCTTTTGTTCACGGACAGCATCCGCGCGCAAAATCATCGCTTCCTTTTCAGCCTGTGCCTTTAAAATTTCCGACTGTTTTTGTGCCTCTGCACGCAGGATGACAGACTGCTTTTCACCCTCTGCAACAAGGATTTCACTGTTTTTACGTCCTTCAGCCTGGAGAATAGACTCACGGCGTTCCCGCTCTGCCTTCATCTGTTTCTCCATTGCATCCTGGATTTCACGTGGCGGAAGAATATTCTTGAGTTCTACCCGGTTGACCTTAATGCCCCATTTATCCGTCGCTTCATCCAAAATGGAGGTAATCTTGGTATTAATGACATCGCGAGATGTCAACGTATTGTCCAGCTCCAGTTCGCCGATAATATTTCGCAGCGTCGTTGCTGTCAAATTTTCAATCGCACCAATCGGATTCTCGACGCCATATGCATACAGTTTCGCATCTGTTACCTGATAGAATACGACTGTATCAATCTGCATGGTAACGTTATCGCGTGTAATTACCGGCTGGGGTTTAAAATCCGCAACATGTTCTTTAATCGATACCTTTTTGGCAACCCGATCGATAAATGGAACTTTAAAATGCAGGCCATTCTGCCAGACCTGATAAAAACTTCCCAGACGCTCCACAACATAAACCTGTGCTTGCGGTACGATTTTGATATTACTGATCAAAATCAGCAAAAGCAAAATAATCACAGCGACGATGACATACAGAATAACAGGCATGATAAAAATCCTCCTTTAATTGTCTTGTTGATATTTTAATGGATGGATACCTTGGGTTCGACAATGACTTTAACACCTTCAATGGAACGTATAATCACTTCCGCTCCTTCCGAAATGTCCACCCCATCTATGCTTCTCGCGCTCCAGCTCATTCCGTCCACGCGTACACGGCCCTGTGCACGCCCATTGTGGATGGACTCCGTGACAACACCTTCAAGACCAATGATTCGGTCAGCATTGGTAGCAATTCTCTTCGAAGACAGGAGTTTCTTCGCCAACGGCCTGGTGATCAAAACCAACACGCCTGATATCAGGACGAAAATCAGAAGCTGTGCCCAGAACGGCAGTTGAAACAATGCCGCCAAAAACGCACCGAGACTTCCTACTGCAAACCAGATAGAAACCAGCTGAACTGTAGACACCTCGACAATACAGAAGATAATAAAAGCAACCACCCAGATAATCATAAAAGGCAGCATATATTCTTCCCTCCTTTATCCAAACCGCATGGCTGGTAGAATCTGTCCGTCATTTCCCTTTGTGTCTAGACATATTGTATCATATTCTGCATACAATTTCAATATGCAAACTACGGTAATATTCTGAATTTTCAAAAAATATCAAGATATAGCCCCCGTTTCCCATCCTTCCTTTTTTCTTGCTTTTCTTTTAAAAGTATAGTAAAATAAATTCCGGATAATTCTATTGGGGAAAGGCTGGCTTATGGATGGATCTCTCTGAACTGCGTGAACAAATTGATTCAATTGACGCTGAGATTCTGCGTTTATTTGAGCGCAGAATGGATATTGTACAGAATGTGGCTGAATATAAACGCACGAATCAGCTGCCTGTATTTCAGTCCGGACGGGAACAGGAAATTATTACCCGGATTGGAGAAACGGCTGCACCTTTATACGGGCAAGCCGCTCAGGTTTTATTCACGGCGATGATGGATATCAGTAAGTGTCTCCAAAAAGATCGATTGACTTCGCCGCAGGCTTTTCTGGAAAATTTTTGTGCGGACTCGTTTGATACGTTTCCTTCCGGCCGGGTACTGGTTGCCTGCCCCGGAACGGACGGTTCTTTTTCCCACATCGCTGCGCAGCAATTATTTCCAGAAGGAACTTTTCACTTTTATACGGATTTTCCGGATGTCTTTCGAGCGGTAGAAAACGGGGATGCGGACTTTGGCGTTCTTCCGATCGAAAATTCGAATGCCGGATCTGTTTTGACGGTATATGACCAGCTCAGCCGTTCGCCTCTCTATATCTGCAGGGGTACAAAAATCAAGATAGAACACTGCCTTGCAGCACGTCCGGGCGTCTCGTTTGAGGAAATTGAGCAAGTATACAGCCATCCCCAGGCCATTTCTCAATGCTACGATTTTTTACATGAACATCAACTCAAACCCTGTGAGTATTCTAATACGGCTGCTGCTGCATCTATGGTCAGTCAAAGCATGAAACCCCTGGCCGCTATCTGTTCGGAAACCGGTGCCCGCCAGCATGGATTGTCTGTGCTTCGCCGCGGCATTCAGAACAACGATCAAAATTATACCCGTTTTATCTGTGTTTCCAAACATGTTTACACCGGCGCGGATGCGGATACTACCTCGGTTTCTTTTCGTCTGCCCAATACAGCCGGAAGCCTGTACCGCATGCTGACCAAAGTTGCTGCGCGAGGGATTAATATGACAAAAATCGAATCAAGCCCTGCACATACTGAACATTTTGATGTGATTTTTTATGTGAATTTCGCCGGCAATCTGACACAGGAAAATATTTTGTGTCTGTTGAATGATCTGGCTGGCGAAATATCCGAATTTAAATTTTTAGGGAATTATCTGGAGGTTCTATCATGCGGAAGTCAGCCTGGTCTTCCCGAAGTCTCGTTGCCTGGTGCCTGATTCTGACAGGATTTGTCGGAATCATTGCATTGATTCTGACTCAGCAGAATACGGTTCTGCTGATTTTCGACAAGGGTACGCTGCACCTGAATAGTTTTGAGGAAATTTCTGAACAGGTAGAAAAAGATTATCTGACATATGATGTGCTGTTTACGGGCAGCAGTTCCAGCGGACTGCAGATTTTTGAATACCGCACATCGGATAACCTGGCGTATATCCGGGTTACAGCTGAAGAGAATACTGTCACCTGTGTCGAAGGGACCCTCAATACGCAAGATATCCCCGTTACAGGCATTGTTACGCTTAAGGAAACGGTAGAAAATATTTTTATTCCTGTGATCCGCCCTGGTGATATGACCGCATTTGAAATCTCCCTGATCCAGGAAATCCTCGAGACGCCGGATGTCCTGCTGCACTATCAGGTCCATAAAAATATCGGCGGCGCAGAAATTTATACAACCAGTACCCAGGACGGAGCGATCTCTTTTATTCTTCGTCCCAATAGGATAGGCTCATAACCTGCATCATATAACAGGAGCCGCCCGGCACAGGCGGCTCCTGTTTATTCTGATTCAAAATTTTTATTTTCTGCACCCTGTCTGCCCAGGAAATTTGCGCGGGAGCCTGGCTGTCAATGACCTGTCTTCATCGCGGCCGCAGCCTGCTGAATATTCCGCACGCCAATTGCCTCTATACCAAGTGCACGGGTATCAATTCCCTCCAGGGACTGTTTTGGAAGGATACAGCGGGTAAAACCAAGCCGTTCGGCCTCTTTCAACCGGGACAACGCATGACTTACACTTCGAATCTCTCCGGTCAAACCGATCTCTCCAAATGCAATCATACGCTCATCAATCGGCGAATCTGTGATGGCAGAAATCAGAGACAGTGCCACCGGCAGATCCGCAGCAGGCTCGTCTAAACGAAGACCGCCGACAATATTCACATATACATCCAGCGCGCCGGAATAAAATCCAGCCCGCTTTTCTAAAACCGCTAAAAGCAGCGCAAGACGGTTATAATCAAAGCCGGTACTCGTACGCCGCGGCGTGCCGAATCCGGTTTTGGTTGCCAAAGCCTGCACTTCGGCCAGAATTGGCCGCGTCCCTTCCATTACACAGGCGACACAGGTGCCGGAAACGCCCAGCGGGCGGTCATTGAGCAGCATACCGGAAGGATTTTCCACCTCAGCAAGGCCCACATCCCGCATTTCAAAGACCCCAATTTCATTGGTAGAACCATACCGGTTTTTTACTGCCCGCAGAATCCGATAGGACAGCTGCCGTTCTCCCTCAAAATAAAGCACGGCGTCTACAATATGTTCCATCACCTTTGGCCCGGCAATATTTCCGTCCTTATTGACATGTCCGACAATAAAGATCGGTACTTCCTCCCCTTTGGCCACCCGCATCAAAGCGTTGGTGCACTCCCTGACCTGTGCGACACTGCCCGGAGAGGAAGCAAGCGCCGGTAGACTCATGGTCTGAATCGAGTCCACCATCACCAGATCGGGTTTCTGCTGCAGAATCATCTGGATTGCCCGGTCCAGATCAGTCACGGAAGCGATATAAAGGTTTTCACTGTCAACACCCAAACGATTGGCCCGTAACTTAATCTGTCTGGCGCTCTCTTCCCCGGAGATGTATAAAATGGACAGCGATCTTCCTACATACTCGCAGATCTGCAGAAGCAGAGTCGACTTACCGATCCCCGGATCCCCGCCCAGCAGCACCAGTGAACCTTTGACAATCCCGCCGCCTAATACCCGGTCTAATTCCTGCATACCGGTATGATAGCGCACCTCATCCGTGACATCAATTTCCCGGATCCGCCTGATCTGTTCAGCGTCTCCCAGGCCGGACAGCGGGCTGGACAGTGCGGACGGTTTTGCTGTTTGCGTTTGTAATTCAAATGTGTTCCATGCGCCGCAGTCCGGGCAGCGCCCGTTCCATTTAAGCGTTTCATATCCGCACGCGGAGCAAATATACACTTCCTTTGTTTTAGGCATCCTTTTCCGCCTTTCTCCAGTCAAAGTTGATTTTGATTTAAGAAACTGATAATCCCCTTAAAGATCGTAAAAGCGACCTTATTCCGATATTCATCCGTTGCTAAAAGCGCCGCTTCTTCGGGATTGGACAGGAAGCCGCACTCGACCAGTACAGCGGGCGTAGTCGCATTGTGGATCAGGTAAACCTCACTGCCGATCGGCTTAATCTGGCGCGTATTTTCCGGCTGCAGATATTCGACAAAGGTATCCTGGATACAGGTTGCCATATATTCGCTCAAAACGTTCTTGGTACCGTAAAACATCTGTGCGCCGCTGTATTTCCCCTCTGTAAAAAAATTTTGATGGATGGATACGGTAATGGAATTGGGATTATTGTTCACAATTTTAAGCCGTTTCTGCAGGTCAGACCGTTTCTTGTCCGCAACCGTATGGGCAGAATCATCATGAATCGAGACGTCCTCGGTTCGAGTCATCACGACATCATAGCCGCTAATGGTCAGAAAATCCTGCAATTTCAGGGCAATATCCAGATTAATATCCTTTTCCGACATCCCGTTGACGCCAACGGTGCCTCCGTCCAGTCCCCCATGTCCAGCGTCAATAATAATCTGGTCAAAATTATCCAGATTTACCATGGCCGGCCTTGTTTCCTCAATACGGAAAATCAGTCCTGCACATACTGCTGTGCAGATCAAAATGGCCGCCGCAACCCGGAATCGCCCATGTCTGCGGCGGCTGATGTAGTATCGCATACCGTCACCTCAGTTCGGATTTGGCTTGACGCCCTGATGGACAGTCTTGCCGTAGTATTCATCCTATGACAGCATCCGATTTTTTATGCCTGTTCCGAAGCTGGGATCCCGCCGTTTCACGGCGGGCCTTTAGACAGGATCAGCGCTTGGTATTGTTTTTTGTTTGATTGATAAAGACGAGCTTTTCCGTCAACATAATCTGTTTATATCCCAACAGATAGCCGACTGACACAAGAATCAGGGGCAATAGGCTAAAGATGCCGTATGCAGCTACCTGTCCCCAGGATAATCCCATGATCTCCGGCTCCAGGTGAATGGCATTCAATATCGGCAACAAATAAATATTTCCAATTTTATATAACAACAGGCACAAGTCGCTGCCGATCACCTTTCCGACAATCAGCATCACCAGCATGCATCCATATGGGATACTGGCCACAAGTCCTGCTTTCACTCCACGAAACAGATCTTCCGGCACCCGGTCAAAACGCACATAGTTGTTATCCCGGTCCCCAGCTTTCCATGCCTGACTATATGGAAGATAAGAAAAAAGAATCAGCGTCAGAGTCTGCACAATGACCTGCAGCCATACATGTTCTGAAAAAAGCCCCAGTGAAAACACGATCACGCTGGAAAGAAATGTACCGACTACCATGTTGCCAAAACAACTCAGTCCCAAAATGAAAATAGATTTCCGTTTCATTTTCCGTCCTCCTGTTTTCTACAGTCTTCCAGATAATCCTGATACAGCATGACCAGTCCTTCCAGCGTCAGAGACTTATCCACATGATCAAACATGCCGGAAATTTCACTGATCAATCCGGATAATCCTCCGGTTGCCACAACCAGCGCAGAAGACCCCAGTTCCCGTTCTGTCTGCCGGATTAAATTCTGCACGACACCTGCATATCCATAGACAATCCCAGCCTGCATACTGGAAGAGGTATCTTTTCCGATGACTTTGCGCGGCACGGCAATTTCAATCCGCGGCAGCTTTGCCGCAGCATTAAACAGTGCCTCCAGAGAAATTTTCAGTCCCGGATAAATACTGCCGCCGAGATAAGCACCCGTCTGATCCACAACGTCAAACGTGGTTGCCGTGCCGAAATCCACGACAATCAGCGGCCCGCCATATTTTTTGTATGCGGCATAAGAATCGACCAGCCGGTCTGCGCCGACTTCTTTGGGGTTATCATAGAGATTTCGGATCGGAATCGGCAGGTTTTCCCCGGCGACCAGAGGTTCTTTCCGGAGATATTTCCGGATGGCGCTGGTCATGGAGTACATAATCTGTGGGACAACCGATGTGATGACCACATCTTCAAAATCAGCCGGGTTCATGCCCTGAAAGGACAAAAACTGCATGCAATGCAGGCCGATTTCATCTGAAGTAATATTTCGATCCGTTCGGAGCCGAAAATTGGCTTTTCGTTCCATGCCGCTGAAAACGCCGAACTCTATATTTGTATTCCCGATATCAATTACCAACAGCATCCTATTCCTCGCTTTCTCCAGCTATCACCTGCATAAGCTGCATATGCAGCCTATGCATTATGCAGCCTATGCATTATGTAGCTTATACATTATGCAACTTATGCATTACGTAGTTTATGCAGCCGAGTCTTCTCCTGCCTCTGATTCCGCACTTTCTTCTACGCTTTCCCCGCTGTCTGCCGGATACAAATACGCTGCGGCTTCCTGCCATACCGCGCGGATACCATCGCTTTCCAGCCAGGTTAAACGGCGGATCTCCAGCGGCGCGATCCTGCCCTCCTGTACTGCCGGAATCTGCTGCCAGAGTTCACTTTCTGTGATTGCAGATGCTTCTATTTCCGGATTATAAAAGACAAAATCCGGCGGAGAAGCGAGCAGCTTCTCCATATCCATGGTATACAATTCCCCTGTTTCAGCCGCATTATCCATGATGAAGGAAAGCAGTCCGCTTTCCGGCGTATCGCCGGTCAGCACCAGGCCTTCCGGCGAATCAATATACAGATAACTTTTTTTCTGTCCATTGATTTGCTGTGTAATTTCCCGATAGTCGGCTGCAACCGCTTCATAAGCTTCCAGATATTTGGGATCCCGGGGCACATGCCGTTCCGTCTTCCGGTTCGACCCAGCCCCGCTGAACATCAGCCCCAAATTTCGATACAGCGTCTCCAATCCGCTTAAATCCCATACCTGCGGGAATACAAGGATGGGGATGCCAGCTGACTCGATCTTTTTTGTCTCAAATTCCGGAAGTTCAAACATGGAAATGATGAAATTCGGGTTTGCCTCCAGAATCATGTCAATATCCGGAGACGTAGAGGTCCCGACCCGCAAAAGATCCGCACTGTCCGTACCATCCGGAAGCACCGTGTTATCTGTTATACCGATCAGCGCATCCTCCAGACCAAAATCATAAAAAAGCCGTGTCAAAACTGGGGACAGAGAAATGATCCGTTCCGGTGCCTGTTCAAAGCGTTCTCCCAATACAGTGACCGGATAAGGCACCAATACCTCATACGGCACAGAGCCATCTGATTTCTCCTGTTCCTGCTGCATACAGCCAGTTGTGGGAAGTAACAGTGAAACGACCAGAACCAGTGCGGATAACCGCCTGCCAAAACCTTTCAATGAAAATTTCATAAATCCTCCATTTTTCAATATTGCCCGATCCATCAATCAATAGCAAGCCCCAGTGCAAGCCTTGCCTGTACATGATCAATATATTGGCGTGCCAGCCGCGGCGACCGTCCGCTTCTAGAAAGCGCAAAGCGTTCTGCGCCTTTCAGCAGCAATTCGCGTTCGATCTCCAATCCACGATCCGCCGCAATTTTCTCCACAATATCCAGAAACCCTGCCTTATCCGGTTTGACAAATGTAACGGTCAGTCCAAACCGATCGGAAAGGGAAAGCGACTCATCGATCGTGTCCGCCATATGGACCTCATCCCCCTCACGCGAAGAAAAGGTTTCTTTAATCAGATGCCGTCGGTTGGTCGTTGCATAAACCGCCAGATTTTTGGGCCGTCCGGTTAGGGAGCCTTCCAATAAAGCCTTCAGAATACCAAAGTTCTCGTCATCCTCATTAAAGGTAAGATCATCAATAAAAAGGATAAATTTCAGTTTGGTCTTTTCCATCTGCCCAACTTCATGGAGCAGCTTGCCAATATAGATCAGATCCTGCTTGGAAACCTCCACCATCCGCAGTCCCTGCTCTGCATATTCATTCAGCAGTGCTTTGACGGTAGACGATTTGCCGGTACCCCGGTCTCCGTATAACAAAACGTTGTTGTAGGGCTGATTATGTAAAAATCCCAGGGTATTTTCAATAATTTTCTGCCTTTGGATCTCATAGCGTTTCAGATCAGACAGACGAATGCTGTCGAAAGAACGGATCGGCTGGATGCCTTCCTGATTGGAAAAGGAAAACGCACGATATTTTGCATAGATTCCAATGCCGTTTTTCTGGTAGAAATCCGCCAGATTTTCTATATCCGCCCCACGGTCTGACCCGGTAAAATCGGGCAGCAGGTTAACCATTTCGGATAAAGCGCCCGTCCGGGCACGCAGCTCGGCCTTAATATCCCCGCTTGTCAACATTCCGATTTTGGCCAGAGAGTGCAGGTCATTCCGCGCCGCATCCCAAACAACTGCGTCCAGGGATTGCCCGCCGTCTGCTGCGCAACCTAAAGAAAATGGATTAATATCATATTTTGCCGCATGCAGCAAATAGGCGGCCAGATTGCCGCCATATTCCATTAATTCACGGCAAAGATCGGAATATACATGGGCCGCGGCATATAAATCTACATCATACCGCCGGTCGCGTACCATATTGGCAAGCTGCAAAAGCCCATCCAGCACCGGATCATTCCGAAGATTCCGATAAACCGATAAATTGCTGATATAAAAACCCGTTTCCAATAAATTCTGCATGTTTTGGCCTCTTTTATCCTCAATTTCGTATAAACAGCTGCCTGTCTCAAAAAAGCAGACAAGCAACTGTTTATATAACATTTATTGTACAACGATTATCAAAAAAAAGCAAATAAAATTTCCTTTTCCGCCCGCGTCTGGCTCCGGCACCCGGAAATAATCAGGCGTCTGATTGGCCGGCGCTCCGAAAAAGGCCCTGGCTTCCGTATAAAGAAACCGCTTATCTCCCGATTCTTTATTCTGCGTTTCGGATCTGGAATACCCGGTTGAAGCCGGGAGAAAGGGTGATCTTAAAGACCGTCTCCCCGTTTTCCTGTATCCCCTTCAGTTCACGCCCATTGACCAGATTGTACAGGATCCGGTTTTCTCCGGCCACCCGGATCACCGCTTCATCATAAAACGGCTGGAACGAATGCAGAATCAACGTATGGTTATCATAGGTAAAAAGCGCTGTTTTGGCAACCGCATCCAAACGGATTTCCGCCTGTCGGTGAAAGGCTTCCCGAATTTTCTGCAGGATTACACGGGGATAGTGATAAAACTGCCCGTAATCCTCTGGAACAGTCAGAATAAACAGCCGGCCTTTGCCATAAGACGTCTTCAAAAGCAATGGGAAACTATTGTCCTCCCCGAAAATTCCCGCGATCTGCCAAACGTCATTGGTGGGGAAATCAATTTGCGGAATCTCAACTTCAGAGGCAGACTCCGCATAGCCGCTGAAACCGGTGCCGCCATTATTAGAATAACCATAGTGGTTCCCTTTTGCTTTTCGTCCTGTCACCGTGACCTCCGCCAGATCCCGGAACCCATGATCCTGCATTGCCTCCGCAAAACCGGAAGTAACGATCACGTCCGCCCCACTGGATAAACTGTTCCGTATCTTGGACAGGATATCCGCATCGCAGGAAGCGCCCTTTGTCAGAAAGATCTGCCGGGCCTGTGCAGGATATTCTGCATAGGGCTCCAACGGAATTCCCAACATACCGATATAAGCATGCAGGTAGTCCTCCCCCTTGCTGTGATGAGGCAGGTAACAAGCCGTTCCAGTCGGCGTTCCCAGCTGATCCAGATACTGGTCCATATCTGCAAAGACCTGTCCAGCCAGTGGCGGACAGAGAGAAAATTCCGGATCCATCAGCGATCCCAGGCAGAACAGGGTCGCCTCTTTAGCCTTTGCAAACAGCGTCAGATAGGCCTGCTCGGCATAAGAGGTCAGATTATAGCCGCACTCATAAGGATCAAACCATCCGCCGCCGTTTCTCTCAGGCGCAATATTTTCCAAATATCGCATTAAAAAGTATCCTAAATATTTGGGCAGATGCTGCTGCGCATAAAGCGGGTTACGGGTTTCTGTGCCTGTATAAATGCTGTCAAAAATCCCCGGCTGATCCTGGGTATTGTAACCGGTCTCCTGATAATGCTCATACCAGTTTGGATATTTGATCACCATATGTACGTTGGGATTCACCTTTTTAGCCGGGCCGACAATGATTTCTTCCGACACTTTTTTCATCAGGCCTGTGCGGAATGCTGCCCAGCTTTTGTCCCCTTTTTCCTGCAGGCAGGAAGCGCACCGACAGCTGGTAAAGAAGAAATCATCCAGGATAATCTCATCAAACAACCCAGCGGTAAACTCAATAATTTCCTGGAGTTTGGACAAAGATTCCGGGCTGGTATAGCAAAAGGTGCTGAATCCGCCTTCACCTGTGCCAAAAGAATCTGTGGTAATTCCGCCAGCCGTATGGATACCGCGGCTTTCAAAAAAGTTTTTCAGGCAGAGCATCTGTTCACGAGAGATCATCCGTCCACCCCGATAGGTTTCCAGATACACTTTTCCGATTTGGATATGCTTTTCCAGCAGGGAAAATTTCTTTTCAAACTCATGCAGATCCTGAATGTCCAGCAAATTGCCAACCGAACAATAAATTGCTGCGTTAAAATTTCGGTAGCTTGGATAACTCATATGATACACACTCCTTTTTAATCGGCCTGAAAAAAACATCCTGCCCGTAAAAAACGGACAGGATGCGTCCGGCGAGTTTACTGTCATGGTAACAGATCAGCCGGATAATGTCAATATGATATCCGCATTCACACGGGATCCTGTATTTTTTCCTGTCGTCTAACGGGAGGACTGCCAGAATCCTTTTTGATCAGGCGGTTGGATAGTCCGTGAAACAGTGCGCTTACAAGCGGTACTGAGGCCGAACACCCAAAGGTGAGGAAAAGCTGCTCTGCTGTCAGGGAGGTCGTGCCTAAAATCCAGTGCAACGGCTCGATATAGATGGCGCCAAATACGACCGCCAGGGAGGTTGCTACGGCGGCAAGCAGCTTCTTGTTATTCAACAGATTCATGGAGAAGATGGTTTTGGTCTCGCTTTTGCATTCAAAGACATGAATCAGTTGGGTCATGACAAGCGCTAAGAATGCGCCTGTACGAGCAATATCCAGGCTGCTGGTCATCCGGAACAGCAGGGTAAATACACCCAGGGTCGTTAACCCGATTAAAATGCCGCGAAAAATGATGGTGGATAAAAGCCCGCCGGAAAATACACTGTCCTTAGGGTTGCGGGGCGGACGCTTCATCTCTGATCCATCAGCGGGTTCAAGCCCCAGTGCAATGGCGGGAAGCCCGTCAGTCACCAGGTTGACCAGCAGGATCTGAATGGGTAGCAGAACAACCGGCATCCCCATTAACATCCCCACAAACATGGTCAGTACCTCTCCGATATTACAGGAAATCAGGTAGCGGATAAATTTTCGTATATTTCCGTAAATCACCCGGCCTTCCTCTACAGCGGCCACAAGGGTAGCGAAATTGTCATCCAGCAGAATGACATCAGAGGCTTCTTTGGTTACGTCGCTTCCCCCGATGCCCATCGAAACCCCGATGTCGGCCTCTTTGACAGCCGGTGCATCATTCACACCGTCCCCGGTCATCGCAACAATTTCTCCATGCCTTTTAAATGCGCGCACAATCCGCAGTTTATGTCCCGGATTGACCCGTGCAAAGACGCACACCTTTCCGCCTTTGCCGACCTGTTTGAACAGCTCGTCATCGCTCATCTGATCCAGTTCTGCCCCGGTCAGGCTGCGATCGCCCGGCTTCATAATACCAATCTTCTGTGCAATTGCACAGGCGGTGATCTGATGGTCGCCGGTAATCATAACCGTGCGGATACCGGCACGCGCGCAGGTCGCTACTGCCTGTTTTACCTCCCGGCGTGGCGGATCGATCATGCCGGTCAGACCTAAAAACACCAATTTTTCTTCTTTCGGTTGTTCCCCTTCTGCCAGTTCCCGCCAGGCAAACCCCAAAACCCGGAGTGCGTTTTCCGCCATTTTTCGATTGGCCTTTTCCAGTTCTGCTTTCTGCGTCTGCCCAAGCGGAATTCTGCCTTCTGAAGTATCTGCATAAAGACATTTTCCGATGATCACGTCATAAGCGCCTTTGGTAAAGAGATACCGACGCCCGCTCCCGGTGCGGAGAACAACGGACATACATTTTCGGGTACTGTCAAATGGGATTTCATCCAACCGCTCATAGTCTCCCTGCAGGCTGCGGCTGGTAATGCCCGATTTTGCAGCCAGCACCAGCAAAGCAGTCTCTGTAGGCTCTCCGGAAACCGTCCATTGACCGGTCATCCGGTTCCGGCTCCTGTCCCGCATTCTGAGGGTTTCCTCATCCTGCAGTTCTGCATTATTACAGAGTACAGCGGCGGTCAGCAGTTGCCGCACTTCCGGAATATCCTGTGCACAGACACGCATGCCGTTTTCCTTAAATTCTCCGGCGCGTTCATACCCGTTGCCGGACACAGAAAGGGAATGGGAAAGGGTATAGATCTGCGTTGCCGTCATTTTATTTTCCGTCAGCGTCCCTGTCTTATCTGAACAGATCACACTGGCACAGCCAAGCGTTTCTACTGCATGCAACCTGCGCACCAGCGCATTTCGCTTCACCATCCGCCCAACGGCCAGCGCAAGGGCAATGGTGATGGTCGCCGCCAGGCCTTCAGGAACAGCCGCTACTGCCAGAGAAACACCGGTAATAAACATATCCATGATCTGATATCCGCGCAGAATTCCCGCCAGAGAAATCACAGCGCATATAATCAGGCAGCCAATGGCGATATATTTTCCCAGTTCATCGAGTCTTTTTTGAAGTGGTGTCTGTTCTTCCTCAATATCCCCCAGCATGCCTGCAATTTTCCCCATCTGGGTACGCATACCGGTCGCTGTAAGCCGCACCCGGCCGTGTCCTTTAACAACTGTGCAGCCCATATAAACCACGCCGGACTGATTCAGCTGACCCGCATCAGCAGCAGGATCGACCATTTTCTCCACCGCTGCAGATTCTCCAGTCAAAATGGATTCATCACATTGGAGTGAGACAGCGTCCAACAGCACACCATCTGCCGGAATTCGGTCTCCCGCCTCCACAACGATCAGATCTCCGCAAACCAGCTCAGCTGCCGGAATTTCACAGAGCTTTCCGTCCCGGTATACCCTGGCATGCGGAGCCGCCATGCGTTTTAACGCCTCCAACGTCCGTTCCGTGCGAAACTCCTGAATAAATCCCAAAACTGCATTAGCCAGTACAATAACTGCGATCGTGACTGCTTCCGCATACTCCCCGATAAATACGGAAATCACCGTTGCCGCCAGAAGAATCAGCACCAGCAGGTCCTTAAACTGCCCGGCAAAAATTTTCATTGCACTGATTTTTTTCCCGGAGGCCAGCTGATTCGGCCCGTCCGCAGCCAGACGGGAAGCCGCCTGTCCAGAGGTCAGCCCCTGCCTGCTTCTCTTTTCTGCGACGGCCGGTTGGCGCAGCATTTCTTCTCTGCCTGCGTCCGGTGCGTGCTCTGTCAGGTTCTGTGTCAGCGTCTGCGTAAGCTTTTTGATTCCACCCATTCCCCATATCCTTCCTTTCTGCCTGCGTACAGGCTGTTGCTAGTCCATAAGTATGCAAAAAGGCTTTTGTTTATGTTTGATTGCTGTCAAAACGTTCAACCAGGCAGGGGAATCTCCGTAAAGCCCCATTGGGCCAATCAAAGGAGGCCTTTTTCTATAATCTTCGCTATCTCTTTCCCTGTCCACCACCGGCTTAGCCGGTAGTTACTTACATAATATAAAAACGGGGAACAGATCATTCGTTCCCCGTTTTCGATCCTTGTATAAAGTCTTAGCAGACACCTATCCGACTCGCCGGCCGGTTACGAAATTGGTCTGCCAGTAATTGGAGGTAATATCCACTTCCTGCACATCTTCCCCTGGCACGGAACTGTAAATCATTTTTCCATTTCCGATATAGACGCCGCCAAAGGCCGCCTGCCCACTCTCACCAAAAAACACAAGATCTCCCGGTTGCAGGTCAGTATAGAAAACCTCCGATCCATATTCTGCCTGCTCTGAAGTTCTCCGTGGAATCTGAACCCCGTTCTGTACGCAGGCATAATAGATCAAACCGGAATTGTCAAAACCAGTTTCCGGAGTATCCCCGCCGCTGGCAAAAGGAATCCCGACCTGCTCAGCCGCTGTCTTTGCGATTCCTTCCAGATCGTCCGCCGTCACAGGCGTTGATGGTTCTTCCGACTCTTCCTGTGAGGATTCCGGCTGATCCGCAGAACTTTCATCAGACGGTTCCGACGACTCCTCGCCGCTTTGATCCACAGAACTCTCTGTTGTAGAACTTTCTGTTGCAGAACTTTCCGTTAAAGAACTTTCAGCAGAAGAGGAAGAACTCTCGATGTCGCTGTTAGTCTGACTGGAACTTTCTTCTCCTGGATTTTCTTGGGGTTCTCCCTGACAGGCGATCATCAATGCGCCTGCAAAAAGTGCAATCATTACAAGAAATAATATAACTCGAACAATGACTCCGTTTTTCTTTTTCATAGTACTCTCATCCTTTCTCTGCAGGCATTTGGAGATCTGATTTTGTCTGTTTTTTTATATTATAGCGTATTCCCGCCGAAAAAACAAGAACAGAAGTCTTACAAAAGGGGAACGATTTCTTTACAATAGAAACAGGTATTTTCTTTTCCAGGTGTATATGGTACAATAAAGATAAAAATTGGGTTCCTGTGTTTTTTGTCTGTTCTGCCAGCCCGTCACCAGCGTGCCCCTTGAGGCCCTGGACATCTTTACAGGAGGTTATTTATGTATCAGAATCTCTTTTCATTGCCAGAATCGATTCAAAACGGGAAACGGCCTGATCAGGAGATCTGTCATCTTCTGCTGCAGAATCAAAGAATCCGTGTAGAAAAAATTCTCTCTGTCGGTCATACCACTCCTGCAGGAGAATGGTATGATCAGGATGAAGACGAATTTGTTGCGGTCTTACAGGGAACGGCCGAACTTTGCCTGGAAGACTGCACTGTCATCCTACAGGCCGGAGATACCATCTGGTTGCCTGCTCACTGCAAACATCGCGTAGAGCACACCAGTATAGAGCCCGTCTGCATATGGTTCTGCGTGTTTGCTTCTCCTACCCCTTGATAACCTATTCCAGAGCCACAGTTTGCTCCTTTGTTTTCCTCACCACCCAATGACCTATCCTAGCACCACAGTCTGCCCCTTTGTTTCCCCTACCCTCTCGATCATCTATCCCAGAACTACGGTTTACCCTTTTATTTTCTCCACCACTCGATGACCTATCCCAGAGCCACGGTCTGCCCCTTTGTTTTCCCCACCACTCGATCATCTATCCCAGAACTACGGTCTGCCCCTTTGTTTTCCTCACCACTCGATCATCTATCCCAGAACCACGGTCTGCCCCTTTGTTTTCCTCACCACTCGATCA
>CAJFUK010000014.1 GCA_904420125.1 Candidatus Falkowella caecavicola
ACATAAAGGTAAGCCATGCCTTTGTAGACGGAAAACCATTAGCAGACGCATTGAACAATATCCAGACTGCTATCAATCAGCTTGATTTTTCACAGTGGATTTTCCATAAGTGATCCTCCTGTACTCATAATATAAGGTGCAGATTGGCAAGCAATGCAAACATGTACATGTTTGCGATTTTGGCGGGTAGAAAACCCGCCAAAACGCTTGTTGAGGGATAACCCCCAGCCCCCAAGATCGTCCCCTTCGGTGACGGCTGCGCATCCTGCGAACGCTGAAAATTTGAAAAAGCAAAAGAAAAACTCTATGCAAATGGTTCGTCCATTCACATAGAGTTTTCTTATTTCCCGTTCACTTGGCATCGGTCAGTAATTTTGCAATACTTCTTTATGCTCCTCTGCCATTCACCGGGGATTTTTAAAATGCTTCATGGGAATTATTCGCCTTTAGAAAGCTCTACGCCCTCAACGCCTTCCAACTCCTTAGACAGTGCGTCATCGGCCTCTTCCTCTGCTGCATCTGCTTTCTCTTCTTCCAACAATGCGCGGATCGACAGGCTGATACGTTTATGCTCCAGATCCATCTCTGTAATTTTTGCATCGACTTTTTGACCAACTTCCAAAACATCTGCTACTTTTGCAATATGCTGGTTGGCAATCTGGGAAATATGAATCAGGCCATCAACGCCAGGAATAATCTGCGCAAATGCACCAAACTGCGTCAATGAAACAATTGTTACATTAACAGTCTGGCCAACTGTGTAGTCACGTGCCAGAATTTCCCACGGATTGTCTTCCGTTTTTTTGTACCCAAGAGAGATTTTCTTTTTCTCGTTGTCGATGTCCTTGATATACACTTCAACCGTATCGCCGACCTGTACGATTTCAGAAGGATGTTTGATTTTTGTCCAAGAGAGCTCGGTAATATGAATCATTCCGTCTACGCCGCCCAAGTCAACAAACGCACCGTAAGAAGTGATGGATTTAACCGTACCGGTATATGTTTTACCAACTTCAACATTCTGCCAGAACTGTTCTTTAGCTGCCTGTTTTTCTGCTTTAAGCACAGCGCGTACCGAACCGACCGCTCTTCTACGGTTTTCATTGATCTCCAGAATTTTAAACTGGACTTTCTGTTTGAGAAGGGTTTCCAGATTTTCTACCCGGCTGTCAGAAACCTGAGAAGCAGGAATAAACACTTTGGTGCTATTGGAAAGACACAGTACGCCGCCCCGAACCACATCGGTAATAACGCCTTCCAACACGGTATCATTTTCCAGCGCTTCCCGAATGATGTTGAATCCTGCTTCTGCATCACAGCGTTTTTTGGACAGGGTAACAATCCCTTCCTGATCGTTTACTTTCATAACGATCAATTCCAGCTCATCACCAGGTTTTACGATGTCTTCCACCTTCAGTGTCGGATCGTCAGACAATTCTGATGCCGGAATAATGCCGGCCTGTTTAGCGCCGATATCTACATGTGCTTCGTTTTTGGCAACCGAAGTGATGATACCTTTTACCCTCTTACCTGCATATATTTTCTCAGTCAGAGATTGCTCTAAAAGCTCAGCAAAATTAAGCTCCTCTTCTTGATTCTTCAAAATTTCGTCCATGTGATTTAGAACCTCCTTAATTATATAAGCCGGGGTGGATGCTCCGGCGGTTATACCAATTTTGTCAGCAAATGTGACAGAGCTTGCGTCAAGCTCATCTTTGGTTTCGATCAGCAGGGTTTTACAATACTGCTCGCATACTTCTTTGAGTTTCCGCGTGTTTGAACTATGCCGTCCGCCGATCACGACCATCAGGTCTACTTTTTGTGCTAAATCAGCGGCTTCAGACTGACGTAGATTGGTTGCACTACATATTGTATCAAAAATTTCGATGTTTGTATAGTGTTTTCTCGTACTTTTTATACAATCTTTCCATAAACTTTCCTGAAAAGTGGTCTGACATACCATAATAACTGGATTTTTTTCAAAATTATTGTTGATTTTTAATATTTTTTCCAGTTCTTGCATGCTACCAAATACATAGCTTTGTCCAGAACAGTGTCCGCGAATGGCCTGCACCTCTGGGTGGCCGGCATCTCCAGCGATCAGTACGACTGCTCCCTGTGCGGATTTTTCCCGCACAATTTTATGAATCTTGGATACATAAGGGCAAGTTGCATCTTCCCAACGACAGGCATAGGCTTGCAGCTGTTCATAGATGTCCCGGCCCACTCCATGGGATCGAATCACAACCGTTTCATCCGGCGCAGCTTCAGATGGTTTGGCAATGACCCGGACTCCTTTGCTGCACAAGTCGTTCACGACCTGCTGATTGTGGATAATTGGGCCTAATGTACAGGCCTTACGCCCCTCTTTTGCCAACGCGTAAACAAGATCGACTGCACGCCGTACACCAAAACAAAATCCTGCTGATTTTGCCAGAATGATCGTATGGTTATGCATCGGATTCCTCCTGGTGCGGAGAAGCGGATTCGCTGCTTTTTTCCAACCGGGATGTTTGTCCCAGAAGTGAGGCAACCTCCTGCTGAATTCGCTCATTAGCTGCTTTTCGGCGTGCCGGTGTTAAATCCTCCAGTTCCAGCTCCTTGCTGGTCAGGATATGTCCATATTTAATCGTGACTTTCGAACGAAAACGGAGTTTATCACCAAAAAGAACACAACTGGGAAGAATATCTCCGCCGGTTTGTGCCGCCACAACAATCGCACCGGATTTAAACCGAAGCAACTTGCCGTCTTTTGAACGGGTTCCCTCCGGGAAAATCGCCAGTATATGACCAGACTGTACCGTTTGTATAGCGGTTTCAATAGCAGAGTTATCTCCAGCGCCGCGGGATACCGGGAAAGCGCCCAGTGCACGGATAATAGAGCGCAGAACCGGTTTTTCAAACAGTTCGGCTTTGGCCATGAAAGTGAGCCGCCGCTTTAATCCAAGCCCCAGAAGCACCGGGTCGGCAAAAGAACGATGATTGGAACAAAGGATAAATCCTCGGTCCTGCGGAACATTTTCCAGACCCTGGATATCAATACGAAAATAAAGGCGCATTGCTACGATGCAGACCCCGCGTGCAAATGAGTAAAAGTCCATAACGAACCTCTTTCTGTCATATCCGGATGGATACGACTGGTATTAAAAAGATAAATCAGGAAAGTTTATCTTCGATTATGCTCAGGATCAGCGCTTCTGATTCTGCATACGTATAATCCGTTGTATCGATCCGGATCGCGTCCGGCGCGGGCTTCAACGGGGCAATGGCCCGATGAGAATCATTATAATCCCGCTCCCTGATTTCCTGCAGCAGTTGGTTGTAATCCACTTTCTCTCCTTTTTCCAGTAATTGATCCCGTCTCCGGGCGGCCCGTTCTTCAGGAGAAGCTGTCAGATAAATCTTTACATCTGCATTCGGAAGGACAACGGTACCGATATCCCGGCCATCCATAATCACATGATTTTCCTCAGCCAGTTGCCGCTGCAGGTCAAACAGAAAATCCCGGACAGCCGGAATGGCAGACACCTGGGATGCCGCGGTAGACACTTCGTTTTTACGGATTGCCTCCGAAACATCCTTTCCATTCAGGAACACTTTCTGCTCGCCGTCCTTAAATTTCAGTTCAACCCGGATGTTTTGGAGCGCAGCTTCAACCGGTGCGACGGCAGAAGGGGAAATACCATTTTCCAGCATATATAATGCAATCGTCCGATACAACGCGCCGGTATCTACATAAATATATCCAAGTTTTTGGGCGACAGCTTTGGCAATCGTACTTTTTCCTGCACCAGCAGGGCCGTCAATGGCAATGGCAATCATGACAGGAATCACAAACCTTTCAATAATAAAATAGTATATCCAGAAAAATGGAAAATATTATGAAAATCATGGCGAGGCTTCTGCCGCCGCTTTTCCCGCAGTATAACCAGTTGACCAGGCGATTTGTAGGTTAAAACCGCCTGTATAGGCATCGACATCCAGAATCTCTCCGGCAAAATATAAACCGGGCACCCGTTTAGAGGCCATGGTTTTTGGGTCCACCTCTTTCAGAGAAATGCCGCCTGACGTGATAACCGCTTGCGCAATAGGTGCAAACCCGGTCACTGTAAGAGAAAAGTTCTTCATGCTTTCTACCAGCGCACTGCGCATGACACGGGTAATTTGATGGACTTTGGTATGACAGTCAATACCGCTTCTCTGTATGATGCATGGAATGCTTTTACGAGGCAAAAGAGCGCCGAGCGCATGGAGCAAATCACTGTTGAGATGATCGGAAAAATCCCGTAAAACCCGGGCATCTAACTGTTCTTTGGACAGGGCGGGCTTCAGATCAATCTGCAGGCGGTATCGAGACGGTTCCATTGGCCGCATATGCGCGCTTGCACTTAAAACCAGCGGACCCGACACGCCAAAATGGGTAAAAAGCATTTCACCCAGCTGCGAATAAATCACTGTATTTGTTTTTGTATCCAGTACCGTGAGCGTAATATTTTTTAAAGATAGTCCCTGCATTTGCGGACAATCCTTTTCCTGAATCAGCAGGGGAACCAGAGAAGGGATCAGCGGCGTTACGGTATGCCCCAGCGCTGCCGCCATACGGTATCCGTCTCCAGTGGACCCGGTACCTGGATAAGACAGTCCGCCTGTTGCAAGAATAACGGCTTTGGCGTGAATTTGTTTTCCATCTTTCAAACGAACGCCACAGACACAGTTGTTTTCAGTTAAAATTTCGGCGGCTTCTCCTGTCAGCCGCGAAACCCGGTTTTGTTTTAAAAAGCGATCCAGAGCGTCTACAATATCAAATGCTTGATCAGAGACCGGAAAGACCCGTGCGCCTCGCTCTGTCTTCAGAGGAACACCCAAAGATTCAAAAAATGCCATACAGTCTGCCGAGGAAAAGCGGGAAAGCGCTCCATATAAGAACTTTCCTCCCTGCGGAATATTCTGGATCAGCGATTGCAGCTCTGTATGATTGGTTACATTGCAGCGGCCCTTGCCTGTAATGCCCACTTTTCGAGCAATCCGCGTATTTTTTTCAATCAGAACCACCTGCTTGCCACAGGCCGCGGCCTGCCCCGCGGCCATACAGCCAGCAGCGCCGCCGCCGATCACAGCAATATCATAATTCCATATCAATAGCATCGGCTCCCAGTGTCATATTTTTTCAGCAATCTTTACAGGACAACACAGACGGCGGACCGTTTGATCAGCAGAAAGCAAAAAACCAATCAGTTGTCAGACTTTTCATAGATGTCATATTCGTCCCAAATATACTCCAGTTTTTGGAATACATCGGCAACCTGCTCACGACAGTGGATTCCAACGGCTACAATTAACGCATTGACAAGACTGAGCGGCGCCACCAGACTGTCTACAAAAGACGCCATTTCACTCCGGGCAAGCAGGGTATAGTTGGCTTTTTTAACAAGCGGAGAAGACTGCGCGTCGGTAATAGCAATAATTTTTGCACCGCAGTCGGATGCATAATCAAATGCACGGGATGTATGTTTGGAATAGCGGGGGAAACTAAGCCCGATCATGACGTCGTGCTGATCAATCCGCATAATCTGCTGGAACATGGCACTTGTACTGGCACCGTCAATGAAGTGAACATTGCCGAACATCAAGCTAAAATAATAGTGAAGCAGCTTAGCGACAGCTGATGCGCTTCCGGAAGCGATAATATAAATATTTTTGGCCTCCGCAATCGCCAGCGCCGCCTGACGGAAATCATCTCGGGAAGTTTCTTCCAAAGTCTGACGGATTTTTTCAATGTCCAGGGCGAGAACTTTATCCAGTACTTCTTCGGCCCCGATCCGCTCTCCGGCAATATCCATTCGCTGAATAGAGGTCAGTTTGTTGCGAATCATTTCCTGCAATGCGCGCTGCAGGCCTGGATATCCATCGTATCCAAGCTCAGTGGCAAAGCGGACAACCGTAGATTCACTGACTCCAGTGACATTTCCAAGTTTTGCAGCCGTCATAAAGGCAGCCTTGTCATAATGAGCGAGAACATAATCTGCAATTCGTTTTTGGCCTTTGGAAAAACCGCCGTATTGCTGTTTAATATGAGAAAGAAGATCGTTTGACAACGTTTCTGCCCCCATTAACCAATATAATAAAATAAATTATCAGATAACATTTATTTTACAACACAATTTCAAAAAAAGAAAGACCTTTTTTGAAATTGTTCAAGTATTTGATGGTTTCTATCCGTGCAGATTGATCCGATCATCTCCGGAAACGGGGACATAAAAAACGCTGCAAAAACTGCAGCGTTTGAATCGTTTTGATTTATTCTTTTGCCCGGCTTTTTGCGCGAAGCTGCCCGTCCAGAATGCGTTTGCGGATTCTGATATTTTTCGGTGTTACTTCCATGAGTTCATCTTCTGCTAAAAATTCCAGAGATTCCTCCAGACTCAGAATACGGGGGGATACCAGACGCAGCGCATCATCTGAACCGCTGGCGCGCATATTGGAAACATGCTTTTTTTTGCAGACATTAACAACCAGATCTTCCGCTTTGGGAGAAACACCCACCACCATGCCTTCATAGACCGCTGTGCCTGGTTTAATAAAGAGCGTGCCCCGCTCCTGCGCATTAAACAAGCCATAGGTAACCGCTTCTCCAGTTTCAAAAGCAATCAGCGATCCCGTGCTTCGCCGCGGAATGTCTCCTTTAAACGGTTGGTACTCATAAAAAATCGAGTTCAGAATACCTTCCCCACGGGTGTCTGTTAAGAACTCATTACGGTAGCCAAAAAGACCGCGGGACGGCACCAGAAATTCAATCCGCATCCGGTCACCCACAGGCGCCATATGCACCAGCTCGCCCTTGCGGGCTCCCATTTTTTCCATAACCGAACCCATATAGGCTTCCGGGACGTCCACTAAAAGACGTTCGATCGGCTCGCAGCGCTGTCCATCAATTTCCTTGTACAAAACGCGAGGAGTGCTGACTGCAAATTCATACCCCTCCCGGCGCATGGTTTCAATTAAAATAGAAAGATGCATTTCGCCCCGGCCACTGACCTTGAAACTGTCTGCACTGTCCGTTTCTGAAACGCGAAGAGAAACGTCCCGTTGCAGTTCACGAAACAGACGTTCACGCAACTGGCGCGATGTAACGAATTTTCCATCTTTTCCGGCAAACGGACTATCGTTGACCGAGAAAGTCATTTCCAGCGTCGGCTCTCCGATTTTGACAAAAGGCAGCGGTTCCGGATTGGTCGCGGCGCAGACCGTGTCTCCAATGGTAATATTTTCAATTCCACTGAAACAGACGATATCCCCAACCTGAGCCGTCTCTGCTGGCGTGCGACCCAGAGCATCAATCTGATACAGGCTGACAATTTTTGATTTATATGGCGTTTGGTCCTGATGGAAATTACAGACGCAGACTTCCTGGTTTTGCCGGACACTGCCTCTTTCTACACGGCCGATGGCGATCCGTCCTACATAATCATTATAGTCAATAGAGGAAACTAAAATTTGCAAGTCTCCGTTTTCATCTCCTGCCGGTGCGGGGAAATAGTCCAGAATGGTATCGAATAACGGCCGGAGGTCTTCGCCTTTCTGATATGGATTTAATGACGCGGTGCCGTCTCGTCCCGAACAGAACAAAACGGGACTTTCCAACTGTTCTTCTGTGGCATCCAAATCCAGCAGAAGTTCCAGCACTTCATCCACGATTTCGTCTAGACGTGCGTCCGGCCGGTCAATTTTGTTGATCACAATAATGATTTTGTGCCCCAGCGCCAGTGCCCGCTGCAATACAAAACGAGTCTGGGGCATGGGACCTTCCGCCGCGTCAACCAGCAACAGTACACCATCCACCATTTTCAGAACACGTTCTACCTCGCCGCCGAAATCCGCGTGGCCCGGCGTGTCAATAATATTGATTTTAATATCTTTATAATGGACCGCTGTGTTTTTAGCCAGAATGGTAATACCGCGTTCGCGCTCAATATCATTGGAGTCCATCACGCGCTCTTCCACCACCTGATTTTCACGGAATGCGCCGCCCTGCTTGAGCATTTCATCGACAAGCGTTGTTTTTCCATGGTCAACATGTGCAATAATAGCAATATTTCTCAAATCGTTCCTGATCACCCACGATACTTCCCTTCTGTACCTGAATCCTGTAAATCTGCATCTTTATTCTAAGTTATTATAGCATATATGCGACAATTTACAACTTGTTTTTTACAGGTATAGGAAAAATTAAAGGGTTTTGATGCAGAAATTTTGCAGGCGATTGAAACGGCATTTGTATAAATTGCTGATTTAAAATCTATAAAATATTTTTAAAAATAAAAGAAAATAGGAGATATATTGAGAAAATATAAGGAAACAGGAGATAATTTTATATAATCAGATTAGGTTCTTATGAATATAATTAAAAGTGTTTAAAATTATATTTTGAGTTCAAATGAACTTATGATATAATAACCACATCAGGTCAGGAAGGCAAAAGAAAAAACTGAACAACAAATGTTTTAACCTGAGAATTCTGTGAGAAAGGAGTGGTTATAAAAATGAATGAAAAATATCTTCCTGGAACAGTGATCGAAGATTCCGATGAAAATGGGATTGCTTTTTCGATGTTTGAAAAGATGGCAGCCGTTACCGGGGGGCTGAATTTATCCCAGATCTGTTCGATTACGGGACTGGAACCCTCTACGATTCAAAACTGGGTAAAACGCGGCTGGGTATCGAGGCCCAACGGCAAAAAGTATAATGCGGTTCAGCTGGCACGTATTTTGATTATTAATATGCTGAGAAATACCATGCAGTTGGAAAAGATCGCATTGTTGTTGGAGTATGTAAACGGAAAAGTAGACGATCTTTCCGATGACATTATTGATGAGACAGAACTCTATAATCTGTTATGCGCTTCGTTACAGGCGCTTCGCCAATGCCACGGTATTTCTGCACAGATCATTCAGAAAGTAACAGAGGAACAATTGCAAAAATATCAGGAGCCTTTTCCGGGAGCCGCCGTACGGCTACGGAAGGCACTGGTTATTATGATGCTTGCCTATGCATCAGGCCTGATCCGGCTGCAGGCAGAAGAACTGCTGTCCGGACTGCTTGCGTAAACGATCAAACAATCGATGAAACAGTAAACAGGAGGAAATCATTATGTTTTATGTAGTAACCGGTCTGGTTTTAACCCTATTCCTTTTTATCTTTTTAGGATTCAAAAAAGAAAACGGACAAATCAAGTTTCGCAGAAATAAAAAACAGATATGTGCGCCTTTAGGTTTGGCTTTTATCCTTTTTGGCTGTTTTACCACGATTCCTGCGAACAGCGTCGGCATTCAGTATTCTCCCTTCACGGGTGTGAGCGATGTAACCCTTCCGGAAGGGTTTCGTGTCAAAAATCCATTTGACACGATCTATAAGCTTTCAACCGAAGTGCAGACCCAGGAATTGTCGCAGATTTCCAGCCAAACAAAAGATGCGCAGTTTTTAACTATGAATATTGATATTAAGTATCGGGTAAACAGCGAAAACGCCTATGAAATTTTCAAGCAGTTCCGCACACTGGATAATATGAATCGCTCCTTAATTTCTCCGACCGTTCAGAGAAGCATTGAAAGCGTCACGACCCAGTATAATGTCATCGACATTTTAGGCGAAAAAAGAAATGAGGTTTATACGGCGATTGAACAGGATCTGGCGGAACGCTTAGAAAAAAGCGGGGTATCTTTTTATTCTATGACTTTTGTAGATACAGATGCCGGCGATGCGATTGAACAGGCGATTCAGGAAGAAGCGGTTGCTAAAAAAGCAGTAGAAACCGCAGAGCAGGAAAGGTTGCGTGTAGAAATCGAGGCCCAGCAAAAGGTTGTACAGGCACAGGCCGATCAGGATGCGGCAAAAATTGAGGCAGAAACCAAAGTGATTCAAGCACAGGCAGATGCTGAAGCCAATCGTGTGATTGCCGCTTCTCTGACTCCTGAACTGATTGATATGATGGAAGCCGAAGCAAGAAAAGAGCATGGATGGGTGACCGTACAAGGGGGAACAGCGATCGTAGATGCCAGAGAATCTTCTCAAACGACAAGCAATGACAGCACTTCTTCGCAGACACAGTATGGTCCGCAAAATGTTACGGAATAGTTTGTCGGATTCCTGTATAACGATAACAGGATGTACATAAAAAACGAAAAACCGGTGGGGTCCCAGGTATTGCCTGGGACCCCACCGGTTTTTAGACATAAATACCACAACAATCAGGCAGCCGTCCGGCTGCTGCGGTAGAAAAAGTAAGCGCCCAATAACAACGTGATACATTCTGCTGCCGGCATGACAAACCAGATCGCACTGGTGCCGAACAGAGCGGGGAATACAAAAGCAAACAGGGTACTGAGAAACAATCCCCTGAGCAGGTTCATAATCAACGCAAGGGTTGGACGAATCACCGATTGAAAATAGGTGCTCAACAGAATATTCAGGTTGATAAACAGGAAAGTACAGAAATAAATTCGAAGCGCGCTTTCCCCCAGATTTAGGATTTCCGGGGTGGAGAAAACAAAAATTTGGATAAGCCGAGCGGGGAACAGAATCCCGATCCCAGTAAAGAAGATTCCCAGCCCGGCGCTGATCAGCGCGGCGATACGCAGAATTTTTTGAACACGTTCCATGGCTCTGGCCCCATAGTTGGTTGCGATCAGCGGCTGGGAGGCTTGGGCAACACCATTAAAGAAGGAATTGGCAATCAGGGAAGAATTGGCGATTACACTATAAATGACAATCCCTGTGTTGCCGATCAGCTTCAGAATCTGCAGATTTAAAACGAAAGTGACAATTCCAGCTGAGATTTCCATTAAAAAGCTGGCAGCACCTGAATGAAGGACCCGTAAGATATTTTTGAGGCAAATGGATCCCCGTACAAAGCTAAGTGTACACTTAGAAGAAAAGAAATGAGTCAACAGGATACAGACGGTCAGGAGGCTACCAATGACGGTTGCAATGGCACCGCCTGCCATCCCCCAGTCAAACAGATAGATAAAAATAAGATCCAGTATCACATTGGCAACACCCCCGCTGATGACTGCAATCATGGCAGTTTTCGGCGCATGGTCATTTCGCACAATGGTCTGTAGAAAATTTGAAAGGGAAAAAACAAAGGAAAAACCGACTAAATACCGGCTGTATTCGGCGACGAGCGGATAGCTCTCCTCCGTTGCACCCAGAGCAAACAACAGCGGTTTAAAAAAAGTTACAGAAAATATCAGCATCAACAGAGAAACGGCTGCTATACAGACTGTGGAAACAGTAAAAAATGTATTGGCGCATTTTCGGTCCCCGCTGCCGTTGTACATAGAGATCAGAACCCCACCGCCCACCCCAAAGAGGGTACCCAATCCAGAATACAGAGAAAACAGAGGCAACAGCAGGTTTAATGCTGCCAATCCATCGCTTCCGACACCTTTTCCGATAATAATCGAGTCGGCCAGAAGATAGATGGATGTGACCAGTGTTGCGCTGATGGAGGGAATCAGGTATTTAAAAAAAAGTTTATAGGGGTTACTCGTTAAAAGACCGGTGTCTCGATTCATCAGACAAAACCTTTCTGTACTCTCTGTACTCTAAGATATGAACTGGTATTCCCCGTTCAAAATAAAGCCAGGCTAAAAAAATATAACGGGCCCGTCGCTTCATCCATTTGTACGGAACAAGATAGCCTGCCGCATTGGCCGATATCGAATAGAGGCAAGCAAATGATCAAGAAAAACTGAATTGACAAGTGTAAAAAAAGCAGATATAATATGTAAATATTGCGTGGTTGGTGGGAAGCGGTCTTTTATAAAAGAATATTTACCGCAGTCCATGAAAAAAAGAACAGCAGCGCTATCCGAGATAATCAGGGGGGAAGGCATGATGTCTAAAATAGAGATTCCGCATTTGGCCTATCTGGTGGCTAAGAACCCTTATGCCGGGAGTCTGGAAAACTTTAATTACAAATACAGTCCTGATGGAGAAAATATAGACGTCTACGCATGGTATGGGATGTCCTGCTGCGAGTCCGCCGAAAAAAAAGTACAAGCGGTATTTCCACTGACCGAAGAGGGCCTTCAGCAAGCTGCGGCCTGGCTGGAGAGTCAGCGGGGGAATCCGCAACTGCTCAATGAGTAAATATCCGCCGGCATAGCCGGCGGATATTTACTCATTGAGCAGAAAATTTATTTTTCACCTGCTGGATTTTTTGCTGTTCTGCTTTTTCAGACGGGTACCAGCCTTTGGCAGACATTTTTTTGTAGATGTTTTCCTGCATACAGAGAGAATCGCTCAGCGCAGTATTCATTGCCGTATGCACATTCGGCGTTGCCGATTCTATAGTACCGTGCATATACAGGTCGCAAATTCCTTTGGTTGTGAGCAGGATGTTTTCCATGATGCATTTATCATCCATTTTCTTTCCTCCTTACATTAACTGCAGCAGCTGATTAAAAATCTGTTGGTGTTTATCTGCCATTTGCTGGACAGAAAGTTTCAGATCCGCATCCTGCAGATTTTGGACCGCTTCTGTACATTGTGTGATTAAAAACTGTTCATGTCCCAGAGCGTCTTCAATATACAATAATTCTTTTGGACTCATTGCAGTCACCTCCAGCAACTAGTATGGGCAAAATGCCTGAATCTATGCAGAAAAAATTGACAGATTGCCTGATTCGAACAGTTTTTTATCCGTGAAATTGGGAGGTTTGCAGAAATCTGTATTTTTACTTGTAAAATGAAAGAAAATGGTATATAATAATATAAATTATAAAAGTAAGTACAGCGATGAAGAAAAAAATGGTAGATAATTCTGTGCAGAGAACCGATGGCTGGTGCGAATCGGTCAGAAAATAAACCTTTCCATTTTGGAGCTGCCGGCGAAGAGTCGGAGGGATGCGCCCTTTAAAGCGCAAAAAGAGGCGGGCTTTATCAGCCGGCAAATTGGGTGGCAACGCGGATCTTTCCGTCCCATAGCGGGAGGGGAAGGTCTTTTTTATTTTCCGGTGAAACCGGACAGAAACATAAGGAGGCATATCTATGCTGGATATCAAATTTGTAAGAGCAAATCCGGATCTTGTCAAAGAAAATATCCGAAAAAAATTTCAGGATGAAAAACTGCCTTTAGTTGATGAGGTTATTGAAAAAGACAGACAGTATCGTGAGGCAAAACTGAGAGGCGACGAACTGCGCGGTCAAAGAAAAACGATCAGTAAGGAAATCGGCGGCCTGATGGCACAGGGCAAAAAAGAAGAGGCGGAGGCCGCAAAGGCTAAAGTGGCCGAAATTGCGGCAGAGCTGGCCGAGTTGGAAACGACAGAAGAACAACTGGAAGGGGAAATCCGGAAAATCATGCTGGTTATTCCCAACATCATTGATCCCTCTGTTCCAGTTGGAAAAGACGACAGCGAAAATGTAGAGGTAGAACGGTTTGGGGAGCCTGCTGTACCGGATTTTGAAATTCCATACCATGTGGATATTATGGAGCGTCTCCGCGGAATTGATCTGGACAGTGCACGGCGTACCAGCGGTAACGGTTTTTATTACCTCTGCGGAGATATTGCACGTCTGCATTCAGCGATTTTGTCCTATGCACGGGATTTTATGATTGACAGAGGATTTACCTATTATATACCTCCGTTTATGATCCGAAGCAATGTCGTAACCGGAGTCATGAGTTTTGCAGAAATGGAAAACATGATGTACAAAATTGAAGGAGAGGATCTTTACCTGATCGGTACCAGCGAACACTCGATGATCGGAAAATTTATCGACACCATCCTGGAGGAACGGATGCTCCCGCAGGCGCTGACCAGCTATTCCCCTTGCTTCCGTAAGGAGGTTGGGGCGCATGGAATCGAGGAACGCGGCGTATACAGAATTCATCAGTTTGAAAAACAGGAAATGGTTGTGGTTTGTAAACCGGAAGACAGTATGGACTGGTTTGTAAAACTCTATCAGAATACCGTAGACTTTTTCCGTTCTCTGGATATTCCGGTACGCACGCTGGAGTGTTGTTCCGGTGATCTGGCCGACCTGAAGGTGAAAAGTTTGGATGTGGAGGCATGGTCTCCCCGGCAGAAAAAATATTTTGAGGTTGGCAGCTGTTCCAATCTGGGCGATGCACAGGCACGCCGTTTGGGGATCCGTGTACGGGATGACAGCAATCGTTTATATTTCCCGCATACGTTAAATAATACGGTGGTCGCGCCGCCACGTATGTTGATCGCTTTTCTGGAAAATAACCTGAATGCAGATGGCTCGATTCGTATTCCGGAACCGCTCAGAATGTATATGGGCGGCAAATCAGAGATCCGGTAGGAAAAATTGTACAGATGATTCTATAGAAACTTCATCTGGTATTATTTCATAAAAAGCTGCTTAGAACACATCAGGCGTTCTAAGCAGCTTTTTGATTTATCTCAACCAAGCGGATAAAATTTGTTTTAAGCGATCTCCTGGAAGTTATCTTGCAGGAGACGTTCTCTGAATTAATTTTGCTTTTTCCAGTGTAAATAGAACAGCCGGGATCAGCAGCAACTGAATGATGATCCCCGGCAGAGCGGTGACAAACGCAGAGGTGGCCCATATGGCCAGAGAATAATTTCCCGCGTTGAAAATCACAGCATTCAGAATGCCGTAGACCAGGCGCCCTGCCAGCATAGCACCAATCAGCGCAATATAAATATCCAGAACCTTTTTCCCCGTATGGATCAGGTGAAACAGCAGCCCGGCAATCAGACCATAGACGGCCAGTTCACAGAGCATACTGGGAAGAATGCCGACCGGTGGCATCTGTGTTGTCAGATTCGAAAGCAGCGGCGCCAGAACGCCGCATGCCAGCCCATAAGGCCAGCCGCAGATCAACCCGCAAAGAAGAACCGGAATATGCATGGGTAACAGAACGTTTCCTGCATTGGGAATCATGTGAAAGGCATACGGCATAGCCGCGCCCAGGGCAACAAAAAGCGCTGCCAGCACCAGTTTTTTTGTTTTTGTCATAATAAAACCTCCTCAATGTTGTATGGATGGATTGGCAACAGGATCATCCGCTTTTTCTCTGGGAACAAAAGATCCTGGTATCACCGAAGAATCAAGAATCCAATCGCTGTGCAAGCGGATTTGGAAGGCACGAAAATATTTTTCTTCCATTGGAATCCATTTTTCCTGAAATTGAACCGCCATTTCCGGTCCATTTCGATGTAAAATCCTTTTCAGCTGTTCCGTTTGTGGACAGGTGATAAATATTTTACGGTCAAATAAGTCTGTAAACAACGGATGTTGACTATAAGATCCTTCAATGAGAACAACCGGATTCGGTTGGGTATATTTCGTACCGCAGTAATCCATACAGGAACAGTCAAACACGCGGTAGGGTACAGACCGATGCTCTCGGATGCCCGGAGCGGCCTCCTGCAAAAAACGCTCGTAGTGAATATTGCCTCCAGGTTCTGCGAGCCTTGCCTCTGTACGGAGCGAAGGGGGAAGAAAGAAATCATCCATATGAAGCACGGTCGTTTCATAAACCCTGCTCAGCAGAGAAGCAAAACTGGTTTTACCGCTGCCGCAAGGCCCGTCAACCGCTAATACGGCATATCCTTTTTCCATCAGCAGGTTTTCAATATCTGCGAATAAGGGAAGGAGAGGGATATATTTTTCCAGAAGCAGGCGGTAAGCAGGATGATAAGTCTCCCGGTAAACCGGACTGTGACTGACAGCATGGCATCCTTCCCGTAAATAGAGCGTTAGATACTCTTCCAATATTTCCGGGGAAAAAGGCATACGTCCGTTTTCTGTTTCCTGCCGCAGGATCTCCAGTTTTTTAAGGAAGTCAGCCGTTTCTCCGTGGATCTCCTCCGCACTGGCGACAAACAGGCGGTTGACTGTCAACAACTGTGTTTTTTCCTGCAAGGCTTGCATGTGCAGGCGGCATATACCGTTGCCAATGGGTTCTGTCAAAGGAGTATGGGCATCCGGTATTACGTTCTGATATTCTTCCATTAACCGCCGCAAACTGGCAGACGGATGAGCAATCATGTGGCCACCGCCGAATACATTTTGATATAGGATTTTAACAGCGTCCTGTGGCTGCATCGCGGGATAACGTATTGCGTGCGCCCGCAATATCTGCTCGGTTTCTTCCTGTTTTTCTTTGAAGGTTTCTTCTTCCTGCTCCCGGAAACGTTCCAGAACGGAAAGGGATTTTTCCAATGCCTGTACGCCTTGCTGCAGCCGCTGAATATCGTCCTGTACTTTTTGAATATGAGCTTGCAATATACGGTATTGCGCAGCGTGGGCGGAGTGCCCCTCTGTGCGGCGTTTCGCAAAATCTTTGATTTCAGCGATCGGCATCCCGGTATCGCGCAGAACACAGATAAAGCGCAGCCATTCCATATCCTGTTCAGAATATAGGCGAAATCCGTTCGGCGCCCGTTGAACCTGTGGCAACAGCCCTTCTTTTTCATAATACCGGAGCACGTGGGGCGGCAGTCCTAATTGTTCTGCCATTTCTTTGATCGTATACTCCAAGGCCTGCATTCCTTTCTTTATAACCTTAAAGTTAACATTAAGGTTTAGCTTTATTTTTATTATACTGTATTTTACAGAAAAAAACAAGCTCTACTGAATATTTGATATAGGATTAAAAAACGCTTATAAAACTTGTCCGGCGCTGTTTATACAGCGCCGGACAAGGAAAAAACAAAAAACAAAACCGTTTGTTTTAATTTTTAGAAGTCGATTTTCTGACCATAGTAAGTCGCTGTGAGCAGTTTTTCCATTTGTGCTGGTGTAATCGCACGCGGATTGGAGCCTGTACAGGCGTCGCCGACTGCCAGTTCTGCAATTTTGGCAACTTTCTCTTTGAATTCTTCTTCGACAATACCGAAATCCTTTAATGTCTTGGGAATATTCAACTCTACATTGTAAGCATCGATCTTATCACAGAGAGCCTGTACCAGTTCGTCTTCTGTATTGCCAGCCAGATGGAGATATTTTGCGATTTCTGCATAACGGGTTTTTGCAGAAGCTTCTTTTGCGTTGTACTGGATTACATACGGCAGGTAAATAGCGTTTGCACAGCCATGCGGAATATGTCCGGTAGAGAAAGCAGCACCTGTCTTATGCGCCATGGAATGTACAATACCAAGCAAAGCGTTGGAGAATGCCATACCAGCCATACACTGCGCATAATGCATCTGCTCCCGTGCATTTTTGTCTCCTTTATAAGATGCAGGCAGATAGTTAAAGACCATTTCGATCGCACGGAGTGCCAGCGGATCGGTAAACGCAGCATGTAAAGTGGAAACATAGGCTTCAATTGCGTGGGTTAAGGCATCCATTCCGGTGTGTGCGGTTAATTTGGCAGGCATGGTCTCCGCCAATTCCGGATCAACAATTGCGACATCCGGGGTGATATTAAAGTCTGCCAGCGGATATTTGATTCCTTTTGCATAATCAGTAATGACAGAGAAAGCCGTTACTTCAGTTGCAGTACCGGATGTGGAAGGAATTGCCAGGAATTTGGCTTTCTGACGCAGTGTCGGGAAAGAGAACGGCTGCAAAATTTCTTCAAATGTTGTATCCGGATATTCATAGAACACCCACATCGCTTTTGCTGCATCAATCGGGGAACCGCCGCCCATTGAAATAATCCAGTCAGGCTCAAATTCCCGCATGGCAGCTGCGCCTTTCATAACCGTTTCAACCGACGGATCCGGTTCTACATTTTCAAAAAGCCGGGTTTCGATGCCCGCTTCCTTTAAATAACCCAAAACTTTATCGACAAAACCAAATTTTTTCATGGACCCGCCGCCAAGAACGATCATCGCTTTTTTGCCCTGCAGGTTTTTCAGTTGTTCCAGGGAACCTTTCCCATAATAAATATCTCTCGGTAATGTAAATCTCATCATGTTTCACGTTCCTCCTATATGATTATTTGAAATTTTTTGCCGGTTGAAATACAAACACAGATTGGATACAACTATGTTTGTTAAAAAAATAACAACCGGAGTATGTCTTTATTATAACGCATATCTAACAGGAAAGCAACTATTTTTTTTAATAAAATGATAAAGTAACAGGAAGTTTGCAATTTGTTCAAAATTCCCATTATATTTATACGATTTTTACATTTTTTATATGCGGAACCAATTCTTCCTCTTCCCCATAGGATAAAGAGATAGACAAAAGACGGGAGGGGTTAGATGCATATCTGGGCATCTTTTTTGTTCGCTTTTTCGGCGAATCTGGATAACCTGGCTCTGGGCATTGCCTATGGCGCCCGGAAAGTCCGGGTTGGATTTCGCAGCAATCTGGCGATTGCATGGATGACCGGGTTGGGGACCCTGTTGCCCATGACAGTGGGAAAATGGATTTTACAATATATTTCACCGGAAAGCGCGAGAATGATTGGCAGTGGACTTCTCTGGCTGCTTGGCCTGTTTTTTTTGATCAGCTTTTTTCTTGCATTACATAAACAGAAAAACGGAATTTTAGAAAATCCGGAATATGCAGATCAGGATCAGTCCGGAGATATCAGCGTTCGTGAAGCGATTACAGTTGCCGCGGCCTTGATGCTGAATAATCTGGGAGCAGGTTTGGGTGCAAGCGTTGCTGGGCTGGAAGTCATACCCACCCTGTTATGCACGCTTGTTTTCAGTATGGGATTGATGGAGATCGGTCAGAGAATTGGCTATGGATGCAGCAATCAGTTGGGAAAATACGCCTCGTTGCTGTCAGCTATTCTCACCCTTTTGCTGGGAACGCTTAGTTGGTTTTTATAGTCATCAGCTTGTACAACCGGGAGAGAAAAAGGATTAAGACTGCTGAGCAGTCCGGCAGCTTGAAAATGGATCGGACACAACCAAAATTCCATTGACTGGTTTGATCTGTCATGTTATGATACCAGTAATAGCAGATACATGACAGGGGGAAAAAAGATGCAGTTTATACCGGAAACGATACGGATTCGAGATATGCAGGGAAATATTCTTGCATTTGATATCACCATACAAAAGGACGGTCCGTTTACGGCGGTCACTGCCCGCTATTTGGAGCAGGAGCCGGTTCGTCTGCAAAATGCAGAATTTGCGGAAATGTTTCATCATTGTCCGCCGGAGACGCCGGTTTATGCAGAGGGATATAATATGCTTTCCCAAACAGAGGGAACGTTGGAAAATCCGAGGGATGTTTCGGGGCTGACAGACCGTGGACATTATAAACTGCCGGTTCGGGACGGATTTTTTACCGGTTATGGTCTCCTGCTGATTCTGGACAATCCAATCCGCCTGATTGGTTATAGTTCAGCTGCACGGTTTTGCGGTAAAATTCATTTTAATGGGGAAAAAATCATTCTGGAACAGGATTTGGGCGGCATTGAAGTGAATCCCGGAGAGACGATCTGTTTGGAAGAAATCATGCTTGCGGAAGGCAATGACCGGGAGCTCCTGCTCGAACAGTTGGGAAACCGGCTGGCCAAACATCATCCCTATCCGGAATATCCGGTGATGCCGACCGGCTGGTGTTCCTGGTATTATTACGGCGGCGGCGTGACCCAGGAAGATATCTGTTCTAATATGGACGCCATGCAACGACAGCTGCCGGCGCTGCGCTTCGTACAGATAGACGATGGATATGAAGCGCGGATCGGCGATTATTTGCAGACATCCGACCGTTTTCCGGATCTGGACGGATTGATTGCGCAGATCCATGCCAAAGGGTTTGAACCGGCGATTTGGGCTGCGCCCTTTTCCGCTTCGGCAGATTCCAGGCTTTTAAAGGAGCATCCGGAGTATTTTATCTGCGATGAAGAGGGAAAACCGCTTGCATCTGACCGCTATACTTTTGGCGGGTGGAATCAGGGACCGTGGTATATGTTGGACGGAACCAACCCGGAAACCTGTGCTTACCTGAAAGGGCTATATGCTGAGATGCGGAAAAAATGGGGTATTCGATATTTTAAACTGGATGGAACCATCTGGGGAGCGTTTTGGTTTGGCGTGCGTAAAAACCCCCGGATGAGCTATATAGAAGGATATCGCGCGGGAATGCAGGCGATCCTGGATGGCGCCGGGAAAGACAGCTATATTTTAGGCTGTAACGCCCCTATGTGGCCAAGTATCGTAGTACACGGCATGCGGATTACCGGAGACATCAGCCGAAACTGGGGTGTATTTGTTCACAGTGCAAAAGAGTGCTTTTATCGGAATTGGCAGAACCGGCGTTTATGGATCAATGATCCGGACTGCCTGCTTTTAGAGAACGCGGAGGTAACTGTCGTGGGCCCCGACGGGAATCCGGTTAAGAGTTCGACCGGGTTGACAGACGAAGAACTTGGTTTCCACCGCACACAGATTCTGGCGTCGGGAGGCGCCGTATTAAACGGGGACAATCTGGAAAATCTGCGCCCGGAAAGCTGGGAATTGCTTTGCCGCTGCCTGGATATACCGGATACAGCGGCCCGTTTTGACGACACGGATTTTACGATCGGCAGGCAAATGATCGGCGATGACCTTTTGATCACGCTTTTTAACCGCCGGGAGGAAGACCAGTTGTTTACCGTTGATTTGGCGGGTTGCTTTGATGTTTATGACTTTTGGAACGATCAGGTATATGGCAGACAGGTCCCTTCTGTTTCGCTCTCTCTGCCACCGCATAGTGCTCGCGCCTTGCGATGTAAAAAGTCCAGGAAAGATAAATAAGGAAGAAAGGAAGTAAGAAAATATGCTGGGTGAGATTCAAAAACAGGCAAAACAGGCGGCAGAATCCCTGCTGGCAGTCGCCAAGGCAGGTCCGGGGGACATCATGGTCATCGGCTGTTCTACCAGCGAAGTGGGCGGGCACAAGATCGGATCGTTTTCCAGTATGGAACTGGCAGGTGCGCTGTTTGCGGGCATCTATCCGGTGTTGCAGGAAAAAGGAGTGTTTTTAGCGGCACAGTGCTGCGAACATTTGAACCGCTGTATTGTGTTGGAACGGGCTGCGGCTGAACAATACCGGCTGGTTCCGGTCAATGCTGTTCCACAGCCCAAGGCCGGAGGATCCTTTGCGACAACGGCCTATCAGGCATTTCAATCTCCGGTGGTGGTAGAAGCAGTACAGGCAAAATGCGGTATGGATATCGGCGGAACGCTGATCGGCATGCATCTGATGCCGGTGGCGGTACCTGTCCGTCTGGAGCCGTCCAGAATTGGACAGGCAAATATTATTTTTGCGCGGAGCCGTCCGAAATTTATTGGCGGGATACGCGCCCGTTATGATGAAAATCTATTGTAGACGGAAAAGAGAATAGAATTTTTTAGTATCCATAGCATAAGCGCCCCACAGATTTTTTAATCTGTGGGGCGCTTATGCTATGGATATTCTACAAATCCCTTAGATGACAAAGATATTAAAGTAAGACAGAAGATTAGAAACCAGAATGGCAATGATACAGATCGGCGCAATATAACGGATCATGACACGAAAGACTTTTTCGCGTTTAAACGCAGAACTGAGCTTGACTTCTTCAACAATGGGATCCACTCCGACCACTTTGGAGATAAATAAGCAGGTCAAAAGCGCGACAATCGGCATGATAACCGAGTTGCTGATAAAATCGAAGAAATCCAGAAATGCCATGCCAAACACGGAGATAAAGCTCAGCGGGCCATAGCCAAGGCAGGAGAGCATGCCGACGGCAATCGTAAAAATCAGGACCGCTATACTGGACTTTTTGCGGCTCCAGTGGAGTTTATCCTGTACAATGGAGACAACTGTTTCCATCAGAGAAATAGAAGAAGTAAGCGCTGCGAAAAGCACCAGTACAAAAAAGACCGCACCGACTACATTGCTAAACGGCATGCTGTCGAAGACTTTCGGCAGCATTTCAAACATCAGGCCGGGTCCGGTCTGCAACTGGCTTTCATCCCCGCCGGAAAATACGAATACAGAGGGAACAATCATCAAACCCGCCAGAAACGCGATTAACAAATCAAAAATTTCAATCTGTTTAACAGAAGCTTCAATATCTCCGTCTTTTTTCAGATAAGATCCATATGTAATCATAATCCCCATCGCCAAAGACAGCGAATAGAACATTTGTCCCATTGCGGCGAGCACCGTTTTTACAGAGAATTTAGAAAAATCCGGCATGATATAATATTTGATCCCTTCCAGGGCACCTGGCTGTACCGAAGTGTAGACCGCGATGATAACAGACAAAACCACCAGGAGCGGCATCAGGATCCGACTGGCTTTTTCGACGCCCTTTTCAACGCCCAGCAGAACGATCACAGCGGTAGCAATAATATAAAGGACAAACCAGATGGCTGGTTCTACCGGCGCAGAAATAAACTGGCTAAAATATCCATCCTGTGCAGCCTGTGCACTGCCGCCTGTCATGAAAACAACCATGTATTTTGCTACCCAACCGCCGATCACACTATAATAGGGGAGAATAATAACCGGCACAGCGGACGCGAGAATCCCTAAAAACTTAAATTTTTTGTTCAAGGTAGAAAATGCCTCAATGGCACTCAGTTTCGTCTTTCGGCCAAGCGCAATTTCCGAGACCATCAAGCTGAAACCTAAGGTAACTGCCAGCAGAATATAGACCAACAAAAAGATACCGCCGCCATATTTTGCTGCCAAATATGGAAACCGCCAGATGTTTCCAAGACCGACGGCAGAACCGGCTGCTGCCATAACAAACCCAATACGGCCGGAAAAACTGCTTCTTTTTTTCTCTTCCATAAACCTCTAAACCCCTTACAGATCATTTTTCAAAGAATAAACCAACACTTATAAAGGCCTGTTTACCCCGATGATTGGGATGTGTACACACAAGAATGTTTTTATTATCCTATATTTAGAAGAAAAAAGCAAGTAATTTTCGACATTTTGCACATAATTTTCTAAAAATAATGGATTCACCCGAGAAAGATGCCTGTTTCAAAAAAAGAACAGAATTTTGACAGATACCTGTTTGTACATTATAATAATGATTAGGAATTTTTGAATAAAGGAAGATCAAAGATGGAGCATGAGGTGCGGTTATCGGTTCGAGAGCTGGTGGAATTTCTGCTGCGCAGCGGAGATATAGACAGCCGGTATACCGGTGGAGACCGCGCGCAGGAAGGAGCGCGTATTCACCGCCGCCTGCAGAAAGCTGCCGGCGATGCCTATCATGCGGAAGTGCCTTTGACGGCGGAAACAGAATATCTGGGTGTCCGGTATCGGATTGAAGGACGTGCAGATGGTGTCATAACCGAACCGTCAGGGATCACGCTGGATGAAATTAAAACAACAACCCTGCCGGAAGAAAAAATAACCGAAGATTTCAGCGCCGTGCACTGGGGACAGGCCATGTGCTACGCATATATGTACTGCAAACAGCAGGATGTTCGGGAAATTGATATACAACTGACCTACTATCAGGTGGATACGGATGCCATCATTCGTTATCGCAGGCACCGGGGACAGGATGAACTGGAACAGTTCTTTTTTTCACTTCTGGAACAGTACCATGCCTGGGCCCAGATGCAGGCAGAATGGAAACAGTGCCGGGATGATTCGATTCATCAACTGGCATTCCCGTATGATGTGTACCGCAGCGGACAGAAAAGGCTTGCACAGGCGGTCTATCGGACAGCTGAAACAGAAGGCCGGCTGTTTTGCCAGGCCCCGACGGGAATCGGAAAGACGGTTTCCACTCTATTCCCCGCAGTAAAAGCCATGGGACAGGGATATGCAGAAAGGATTTTTTATCTGACGGCAAAAACGATCACCCGGCAAACGGCAGAGGAAAGCTTTGCAAGAATGCGGGAAAAGGGGCTTCGGTGCAGGACCATTACCTTAACAGCCAAAGATAAGATCTGTTTTCTGGACCAGCGGGACTGCCGGCCAGAGGTCTGCCCATATGCAGATGGGTATTTTGACCGTGTCAATGCAGCGGTTTTTCATGTTTTACAAAAACAGGAGCAGATCACCCGGCCGTTCATTGAAGAGACCGCAAAAGCGGAAAGACTATGTCCGTATGAGTTCTCTCTGGATCTTTCCGTCTGGTGCGATGCAGTCATCTGCGATTATAATTATCTTTTTGATCCTGTGGTCTATCTAAAGCGCTTTTTTACAGAAGGAAAAAGCAATGCCGTTTTCTTGATTGATGAGGCGCATAATCTGCCCGACCGTGCGCGGGAAATGTATTCTGCCAGCCTTCGAAAGTCGACGTTTCTTCTTCTGCGGAAGCAGTTGGGAACGAAAGGGAAGCTGAGCCGTGCGCTTGGAAAAGTCAACACCGAGTTGATCGCACTTCGGAAACAATGCGGGGAAAAGCTTTTTTGGGTACAGAAAGAAAAGCCGGAATCCCTGCTCCAGCAGGTCGGCCGGTTGGCCATTTGCTGCGAAGAGTGGTTGGAAGAACACAAAGGCGACAGGCTGGAAAAAGAGGTTTTATCTTTATATTTTGAACTGCTGTTTTTTCAGAGGATTTCTGAACTTTACCATGATGGATATGTCACCTATGCGGAAACAGACGGCAGGGAACTCAATGTAAAGTTTCTCTGCCTGGATCCGGCAAGTCTGTTGGATCAGGCGATGCAGCGCGGCAGGGCGGCCATTCTGTTTTCCGCAACATTTTCCCCTCTTCCTTATTTTGCCACGGTTCTAGGGGGAACAGAAAACGCTAAAAGCCTGCAGCTTCCATCCCCGTTTCCGGAAGAAAATTTATTGCTGGTCATTGCAGGCCGGATCAGTACAAAATATAAAGACAGGGAAGACAGCATGGAACAGGTGGCGGAATTATTATACAGGATGGTGTCCGCCCGGAAAGGCAACTATCTGGCTTATTTTCCGTCTTATAAATATATGCAGGAAGTGTCTGCGGTTTTCCAGGAGCATTATTCTGAGGTGGATATTCTTGTGCAACAACCCGGTGCGACTGAACAGGAACGGGAAGCATTTCTGGAGCGCTTCCAGTCCAGCAATTCCCGCACGCTCCTGGGGTTCTGCGTATTGGGCGGGATTTATGCAGAAGGGATCGATCTGCAGGGCGAGCGCTTGATCGGGACGGCTGTGGTTGGTGTGGGCCTGCCGCAGATCAGCACGGAGCTGGAAATCCTGCGCAGGTATTATGACGAAAAATGTGGCGGGGGCTTTGCCTTTGCTTACCAGTATCCGGGAATGAACAAGGTCATGCAGGCGGCCGGCCGTGTCATCCGCAGCGAGCATGACCGTGGTGTGGTACTGCTGATTGACAGCCGTTTTACGAAATCTTCCTATCAGGCTCTTTTTCCTGCCCATTGGACCAACTGCCAATACCTGCAGAATATCAGCGATTTGGATGCACTTTTGGGCGCTTTCTGGCGTGAAAATTCAGATCGTATATTCGTGGAAAAAAGATAAGTTGTGGCTTGCGTATCGGTATTTTCATGGTATAATATTGATAATACAGACGCATGATCGCGCAGACAATGACAATATATTTTTAAAATTTGATAAAAAAACACCCATCTTTTAGAATTATGCAACAAAACAGGAGATGCCACTCACTTATTAAGTGATGGCATAAAGGAGTACTTTGGCCATGGAAACAAGCATGATTGCAATCATTACAGCGGCAAAAGAAGGGGATACACTGGCCTTTTCCAAACTATATGAGACAGTTTGGAACGATTTATATAGGTATGCCTATTATCTTTTGCGCGTGCGGGAGGATGCGGAGGATGCCGTACAGGAATGTGCCTTTGAAGCCTATAAGGGAATTCATGGATTGAAATCTGAAGAGGCATTTAAAGGTTGGATTTTTTCGATCCTATATCGTGTTTGCAAACGTAAGTTAAAAGAATATGTACAGAAGAACAAATCAATAGCGCTTGACGAGATGGAGGAACTTCGGGATGTATCCGATTTGGAGCAGGAGGCCGGTAATTCGGTAACACTCCATAGGGCTTTGGACCAGCTGGCTCCAGATGACAGACTGATTGTCATGCTTTCCGTGGTCGGGGGATACAGCGGGAAAGAGATCGCAGCGATTCTCCACAAGCCCCACGGAACGGTCCGTTCCCGTCTGTCTAGGGCTTTGGCAAAATTGCGGACCATTTTGGAAGAGCCATCAAACAGTACATAATCGAACGCCTAAAAGGAGGCGGTTCAGAATGTATATGGTGTGTGAGGTTGTATGAAAAAGAAATTACATGCAACAGAAGAGCGGGCGTTGGCCAAGCGTCTGTCAGAAGAAATGGGAAAGCTGGACGACCGCTTGATTCGTTCCAAGCAGTTGACGCCTGAAATGTTGCGGGTACGCCTGGAGGCGCAGTCTGCAAAAAAACAAAAAGACTGGGTTCTGGCTTCCTGGCCGCGGAAGGCGGCTTTGATTTCCGCGTGCGCGATGGTGGGGCTTGTGTCGATCGCTTCTCTGTCTGCGCTGCAGACGGATCCTGTGTGGTTAGATGCAGGAATGAGCGGCCAAAGTTCAGAAGAGGAAATGCAGGCCGATTCTCCTATGCCGCAATCCAATATTGCCGGATCAGAGGAGGACGGGGATATTCATCTGCGTTCTGTTTTTAAGTCTGCGGCTTCTGAATATACGGCGGTTTATGAAGCAGTAGAGGAAATCTGCGGGGAGGGCTGGACTGCCATGCCTTCTTTTGAGACAGGGGCAGTCAGTAACGATTTGGAAAATACCCAACTCGCTATGCCGGAGGCATCTACCGGTACGGGGGATAAAACCAACGTATTTTATACAGAGACGAATACGCAGGTTGCTGGCGTGGATGAGGCGGATATTGTCAAGACAGACGGACAATATCTGTATACACTCTCGGATTCCGCTGTGCGAATTACCGATGTGAATGATCCGGTACGGATGCAGGAAGTGGCGACAATTTCCGCCACGGAGGAAGGGGAACGGTTCCTGGAGCTCTATCTGCTCGAAGACCGATTGGTCGTTCTGTCAGAAGAGCCACGCTTTTTTAAAGAAGAACCTGAGGAAATGACCACAGAATCCTCAGTAACAGATCCTGTTAATACGCCGATGATGCCGGTTTATTATGGAAACAACGGTATAAAAGTGACTGTGTATGATATCACCGACCGTACCCAGCCTGAACAGATTCGTACCTATACGCAGGAGGGCAGTTATCTTTCCTCCCGGATGACGGATGGTTATCTGTATCTAATCAGTACCAAGTACCTGGATGCTTGGGCGATCCAGCAGGAAAATCCGGAAACCTATGTTCCCTGTTACCGGGATGGAGACCAGGCGTATCTGGTGCCTGCGTCGGGCATTCGGATTCTTCCGGATGGGGAAGCGGCATATACGGTATTGGGCGCTGTCAACTGTCTGGATATACAGGAACAGGTTTCGGTTGCTTCCATCCTTGGAACCGGCAGTGAAGTGTATATGGATTCTGAAGCCGTCTACATTGCCGCCGGAAAAAACGAATGGAATGAAAACGGTGGTTCTGCTAATTATACAAAGATTTTTAAATATGCGGCGGAAGATGGAAATATCGCTTATATCGCGGATACACAGCTTGCTGGCAGTATTAATGATCAGTTTTCCATGCAAACTTCCAACGGAGTGTTACAGGTAGCCGTTAATGTCTATCAGTATAATGGATTGGGAGGATCTTATCAGGCCAGCCGCGTCTATACGCTGGATGAAAATCTTGAACTGATCGGGCAGACGAAGGATCTGGCAGAGGGAGAAAATCTTCACTCTGTACGTTATATAGGCGATATGGCCTATCTTGTCACTTTCCGGAATACGGATCCGCTGTTTGTCGTTGATCTTTCAAATCCAGAACAGCCGGAAGTTCTGGGAGAACTGAAAATTCCCGGATTCTCTGAGTATCTTCACCCATACGGCGAGGATTTGCTGATTGGATTCGGTTATGATGCCGACGAGGAGACCGGAAGAACTGGCGCAATGAAACTTTCACTATTTGATGTCAGTGACCCTACCGATCCCAGAGAGATTCAAACATCGTTATTGGATGCGGCTTACGATTATTCCGAAGCGATTGACAATCATAAAGCATTCTTGTTCGATGCAGAGCGGGCGTTGATTGGTATCCCATCATCTGGTTGGGGTGTGCATGGATATACCGGTGTCTACCTGCTGTATCAGGTGGACCCGGAAGAAGGGTTCCAACATATTGCAACGATCCAACGGCAGGATGCTGAAGAGGAAGATTCGCTGCCGGAACGCGGTGTCCGGATTGATGATGTCATGTTTACTGTCTCCGATCAATGGATCCTGGCAACGGATTTAAATACGCTCAAAGAAATCGGCGAACTTGTTTTTTCCGTGGAGGAGACACTGGAAAATGATCCGGAAAATTGGTCCTTGATGGACTATGCAAACTTTTATCTTGAATGGGAAAGCGGGCAGACGGACAGCACGCTGACAGATACAGATTTTTTGACCTGGCTTTCTGATGAAAAAGGAATTGCATTAGAAGGGTTTTCCATGGAAGAAGTACAAAAACGAGTACAGGAACTTAAAGACGGTGTGATTGCTGTTGATCCTCCTGTAACGATGGAACCAGCAGTTGCAGGGGCTGTTTCCTAATTGAATCATAACCTAAAAACAGACAGCTGAAAAGCTGTCTGTTTTTAGGTTATGGCTTGACGATATGATCAAAAACATGCTATCATTTTTATGGAAAGAGATTATGGGAGGAAATAAAATGACACACCAATATAAAGGAGCTATATTTTTTGATGTAGACGGCACACTCATCGATGGACTAGATGGTATTTACCAGCCAACCGAACGGACAAAAGAGGCCTTGCGCAGGCTGCGTCAAAATGGGTATATGACCATCCTGGCCAGCGGCCGTTCCATGCTATATTTGCCAGAATTTGACCTGCAATTTGACGGTTATATTACATCCAACGGCGCACATGTCGAGGTGGATGGACAAACGATCGCAGACCGTTTTATTCCAGAGGAAAATCTTCGGGAACTGGCGCATTATTTTGATGTGCATCATATGAATTATATGATCGAAGGATCACAGGGTGCGTACTGCAACGACATGCGTGAGGAAAGCTTTCAGACCCTTTTGCGGATATTCAATCTGCCGGCGCATGTGTTTCATCCCCTGACAGATATCTGCTGTATTCCGGTTCATAAACTAATGATCAGCTATCACAATCTGGAACAGAGAGACGCGTTTATACATGAATATGGTGATCGTTACGAAATTACGCCCCAGCCGGGAAATCTTTGCAGTGATATTGGGCAGAAAAATGTGACAAAAGCTACTGGTGTTGAAGAATTAATCCGACACTTTGATTTGAATCGGATGGACACCTACGCTTTTGGTGACGCGGACAATGATTATGAGATGTTTTGTGCAGTTGGAAACGGGATTGCGATGGGGCGGCATTCTGCAAAATTGGAAACAGTGGCAAAATATATCACCCAAACGGTTCGTGAAGAGGGGATTGCAGAGGCGCTTCATCATTTAGGTTTGATCCAATAATGCGCAGAAAGGAACATATCAAATGAAAACAAACGGTTTTCCGTTGGACATAGATTCTTTGCAGCAGCCATGTATATGCGGACAAAGCCATGCATTGTCTACTAAAGAAATTATTTTGGAAAAAGAGGCGCTGGAACGACTTCCTTTCCTGCTTGGAGGTTCCGACTACCCATACCGCACGCCGGTTGTCATTTGTGATACGAATACCTGGAGGGTAGCAGGGGACAGGGTTTGTCGTTTGCTGGCGCATTGTCCGTCGATTTGCCTGCAAGCAGACCATCTGCATGCGGATGAAAACGCTGTGGAGACCGTGCTCTCTTCGCTGCCGGCTGATGCGGATATTCTGCTGGCGGTCGGGGCTGGCACTATACATGATATTACCCGGTATGTGTCTTTTCAAAAAGGGATCCCCTTCTTTTCGATACCGACCGCGGCCAGTGTAGATGGGTTTGTTTCGACCGTAGCGGCGATGACATGGCACGGATTTAAAAAGAGTTTTTCTGCTGCCGCTCCGATTTGCGTATTGGCCGACAGCACTGTGTTCTCGCAAGCACCCGGCCGGTTGACGGCATCCGGAATTTCCGACCTGTTTGGTAAATATACAGCCATTGCGGATTGGAAAATTGCGCATGCGATTACAGGAGAAACGATTTGTGCAAAGGTTTGCCAAATGGAACTGGAAGCAGTAGAGCAAGTGCAAAAGGATCTTGCAGGCATTCATGCCGGAAAGGAAGAATCGTGTGAAAGGCTGATGTACGGGTTGCTGCTTTCCGGACTTGCGATGCAGATGGTTGGCAGTTCACGACCTGCCTCCGGTGCGGAACACCATTTATCCCATTTTTGGGAAATGGAAATTTTGAATCCCTGCCTGGATGCTTATCATGGGGAAAAGGTATCTGTGGGTTTGGTGTATACGCTGGGTGTTTATCAGAAAGCAGTTCAAAAACTACGTACAGGAGCGTTCTTGATTCCGGATTATTCCGGAATCAATCGGGAAACCATTCACCGATATTTTGGGCCGAAAGGAATGGAGGAAGAAATTCTTCAGGAAAATCAGGCGGATCCGCTGCTTGCCATTTCCAGGGAAAGAATCGAGGAATCCCTCCAGGAGATTCTGACCATTTTGGAGGAGCTCCCAGCTGCACAGGAAATCAGGGATCTTCTGCATGCGGCTGGCTGTATGGTTTGCCCGGAAGATATTGGCCTGCCGGACCAGATCATGGATCTTTCCGGAAAACTCTCTCCGTATGTGAGAAAAAGGCTCACCATGATGCGGCTTTTGCACCGGTTTCAGTTTGTGCATGATTAAAGGTGAAAAATATGGTTTTGCAACCGGTGGTTGCGAACTTGTCACGGTAGATATATAGACTGCAACTGTTGTTGTAGATAAAATAGAGACAGGAGGTGCCCGGATGAACCTGCAGCAAAAAATTTATTCTCTCCGGAAACAGAGTGGGCTGTCGCAGGAACAGCTTGCAGAGCAGTTAGGCGTTTCCAGACAAGCAATATCAAAATGGGAAACCGGGGTATCACAAAGTTAAAGATACTACACAAATCCCACGCTGACTTTTGCTCAACCGATACAGCCGGAGGGCTGGATAACAAGAAAAGGCGGTATGCGTCCCGTGGAGGGGCAGCATACCGCCTTTTCTTGTGGGGGTTTCCAAAGGGGGCTTGCCCCCATTGGCACACGACTTTGCTTGCAAAGTGTAGTGTGTTAT
>CAJFUK010000015.1 GCA_904420125.1 Candidatus Falkowella caecavicola
CAATATCATTATTTTCTATCATTATAAAATACAAAAATGTTTTCCGCAAGGCATGGCATGACAAGTAACCAGAGTCACCTCTGGCTGTAAATTTTTCTGTTCCTTATACCCTCTGTGGTATATGGTCTTTTGTATCTATCATAAGTGGCCTTCTTACAAGTTCCTCCCAAGTAAACATGCTTATAATACTGCTCGGAGAGGTAGCTGTATATCGTTTCTACCTGCTCTCTGATGGAGAGGTCTTTGTTCTTCTCCAGCCACCAGAAAAGCATTAACTGTAAGTCCAAATACTTTGTCGCTGGCTCCCGCTCTGCACTCTTGGGCCAAAAGGCCGACAGCCGGGAGTGCAAGGCATTGATTGCTCCTAAATTAAAGGCCCCTTTTGCATGCCTTTCAGATAAAATCTGTTCGATTTGTATGTTTTCTGTCTCTGCAAAGTTCTTATATGGTGCATAGGTGTCTGTTACCATAATAGCGTTTGATGATATTCTCTTTGACAAATGGCTCATCACATGCTGGTTCTCCATGCGACCAATACAAACCGGACTAATATAGAGATTTTGTCCTCTGTCTTTACAGGTCAATATGGACGCCTGCTCATGGATACGCCCCGGATTGGCTCCGCTTGCTGTCAATAGTTCTTCCAGCCGCTCCGGTGTCTTTTGTAATTCCTCCAGCAGACCATTCTTCCTCAAGTACTCCAGCTTCTCACTGTAAGAACGATGGTGCTTGGGCATCCTCCCCAGCCGATGGATGAAGAAACCCGCATCCCTTTTCCCCTTGAAGGACAATTTCACAATGTATTCATCACACTCAACAATGCCATTGAATGTATTGTCCTGCTCTGGGAATAGTTCTCCCAGCATGTTGCAAATCTTTTGCTTGTGTATCAAGCCCTTTGAACAGAAGTCTCTATGTCATCTGCAATCTTCCGAAGAGGAATATTCAACAAAATTCCTTTGATTAAACCCAACCACTGATTTTTGTCAGTTTAGAGTGCTGGTGCAGTGTCCCTGTTGTATCACCAAACGACTTATAACAATCTTTGCACTTATATCTTTGCCTGCCATCTTTCTTTCCTGTTTTGACAATCGTAGCACTTCCACAATGTGGACAAGCAACAATCCTGCCTGTCTCCAAGTTGCGGACGAGCTTGCTTGTCTCTTGTTCCTGTCCTGCCTTTTTCTCATTCAGCGTGGACAGCAATGTATTGACTTGTTCTTCGGTCAGGCTGTCCACGCTACTCAAGAGTTTCTTGAATAGGTCAGCCATAGTTAAACCTCCTAAACTATGCTTGGCACTTTCAGTGCCTGCCCTTCAACCATAGTCGATGTTTTTCAATACCACCTTCTTATAAATCTTTAATGCCTCATGCTGTAATCTTGCAGCTTCCTTTTGAAGTTCATCCACCCTGTCTAAATCATCTATAACCGCTCTCTTAAATTTCTCTGCTGTATCTAATTCTTTTTCTTCCTTGTTGTCTTTGACACTGGCCTTGATTTGTTCTTCATTTCTGCATAGACTTCCCATTAGCAAGCCTTGCAACCCTGTAATGCTTAAATCCAATTTGCCCCTTTCTTATACGATTGGCCTATTTCTCCAAGCTCTGCTCTCCCTATGACCTCTACACCCAGTTTACGGGCATATTGCCGTGCCTCTACGGTTACTCGGTTGTTGGTTATCAAAACTGGCGTTCCATCATTTCCAAAATAGTGACAGCCTGTAAACGCTTCCTGGACTGGCTTTATCCCCACTGTGCTATTCCAGAACTTGCACTGGATATAAAACTTGTAGGTTTTCCCCTCGACTATCTTTGAAGCAATGATATCAATGCCCCGATCCTCTTTTCCTGTCAGGTGTGCGTCAAAGCCGAGATGGACTAAAATGTTTAGGACTGTGTTCTCGAAGTCTGCTCCTGTTAAACAGTCTTTAACCTTCAGGACTTTTGGCATGTCTGTCATTTATATGCCCTCCAAAGAATGTACTCACCCCGGTTTCCCGAAGTTGTACCTCCTAATACTTCCAAGATGGAGGACCTAAAGAGGGAATGTCCTGCTCAAAACACGGATGATGTATTTGTATCTGGACTGTATCAGTAGCTTTTTCTCCCTTTGCCTAACAACAAATAAATATTTGTTTGATATTACAAAAACGCACATAACAATGTGTGCAAATCGACTGATAACGCAAAACAGCCACAAGCACGAGGCAAATCACCTTTTGCTTGTGGCTGTTCTCAAGTTAGGACATGCTATTTGGTGAAACCGACGGATTATCAACTATCACTACTTATCTTGAAAAGGGACCACACTTCCTGGCTCTTGACAAAAATGTGGTAAAAAGGTAGACTGATAAGGTAAATAACCTTCGTCTTTTTAGGTTTTAAGACTATACTATCCTTACTAGGTGTCGCCGCGATTAAAGGAGTATTATGGAAACACGGATTGCATTAATTGGTATTATGATTGAGGACAAGTCATCGGTCCGGCAGGTCAATGACTTGCTGCATCAATACGGTGAATATATCGTGGGGAGAATGGGAGTTCCTTATCGAGAACGAAATCTCTCTGTGATCAGTATTATTCTGGATGCACCTCAAACGATTACCAGTACCTTATCCGGTAAATTGGGAATGCTTCCCGGCGTCCATGCCAAAACCATGTACGCCAAAGTGGCCGAAGAATAAAAAAGCGTTAAATAAAATACAGAAGATCTCCGCTGGCAGAACGCAGTGAATCCTATTGTCCTCAGCAGCAAATATTCTGCCTCTATTTCATGTCTTCAAAATGCATTGTTGATCCGTCCGTATCCCCCTGCCGTTATTCGCAGGGGGATACTGCTTTAAGCGGCATGTAAACTTTCATTGGAGAGAATATTGGGAGCAATATACTGCTTTTTTAGCCTCAGCCCGTTTTTTCTTTTGCTCCTCTCCAAATACATTCTTTTTATTTTTACTGACTCCACTTATACTCTGTCCTTTTGCTCTCTTTTTCGTTCTTTCATTTCTTCCCCGCTGATTCTTATATCTGTTTTTAAATCATTTACTGCATATTTCGACAAAATAATTATATTAATATGTTTAAATACTATATTTTTGTCGAATTTGCGAATGATTTTTCTGGTACTTTTCCAATTTACAAATAGAATATTTTTCATTATAATAATGTTTGTCTACGGAATATAGAAAGAATGGATCGATCCGCCGTTAGAATGCAAAACACAAAAAAGAAAAGCATTGACCACCTTTCTGGTTAAGAAAGGTGGTCAATGCTTTTCTTTTTATTACCATCACAATAGTTTAAAGGGTGTGTATCTAAGGATACACACCCTTTAAACAGTGCTTGCGTTTATTTTCCAGTCATACGAAACCATATTTCCATACGGATCTATCAGTTTCACATCCATTGAAAAACTTATTCGCTTACATAAGGCAGCAGCGCTACATGACGGGCACGTTTAATGGCAACTGTCAGCTGACGCTGATGATGTGCACATGTGCCGGTTACACGTCTCGGAACGATCTTGGAACGCTCAGTGAGATATCTTCTTAATTTTGCAATATCCTTATAATCGATGTTATCGACCTTATCCATGCAGAAACTACAAACTTTTTTACGCGGTCTTCTGCCTGCTCGAACCGGTCTCTCCGGTCTTTCTTTTTCCATAGCCATGGTCTATACCTCCTTTAGGTTAGAATGGTAAATCTCCATCAGAATCAATTTCTTCAAAATCTTCTAAATTGCCGATTGAAAAACTGGTGCCTTTCTGTGCCGGTTCTTCAAAAGGCGGGGGAAAATCGACTGCTTCATTGGTGCGCGGAGAAGAAGATTTCTTGGATTCTGCAAAATACACCTGATCCGCAACCACTTCAACTGCAGTACGTTTATTTCCGTTTTTATCCTCGTAAGCCCGCGTCTGAATACTGCCTTCTACTGCAACTAACTGTCCTTTCTGAAAATAGCGGCAAACAAATTCCGCTGTTTGTCTCCAGGCAACAATATCAATAAAATCAGCTGTTCGCTGGCCTCCGTCCTTCGGCGCATAGTTTCTCTCTACGGCAAGCCGAAACGAGGTTACGGAAATACCATTCGGGGTTTGTTTTAATTCGGGATCAGCAACAAGCCGACCCATTAAAATGGCTCTGTTCAGCATTTCTTTCACGCCTTTCTAATGTGTCAAACTGGCATACCAGCCCGACCATCATACATCCGGAAACCGGATTCCCCAAACTTACACCCTTGTGACAATCATAGAACGGATAACGCCGTCTGTGATTTTATAAATCCGGTCCAGCTCAGCCGGGAATGCAGGCGCGCTAGTGAAATTGAAGAGTACATAGTAACCTTCTGTTTCATAATTGATCTCATAAGCCAGTCTGCGTTTACCCCACTCGTCAACGTTTTCCAGTGTACCGTTGGAAGAAATAAGCTCTGTGAATTTCTCAACCATTGCTTTGATACCATCTTCACCCAATTTGGTACTGAAGACAACGAGACTCTCGTATCTTTCTGTTACTTTTGCCATTTAAAGCACCTCCTTTTGGACTTTAGGTCCTGGTCTGTTGACCAGGACAAGGATAACGGATAAATTATAGCACGTAAATTTTGGAATGTCAAGTTGTTTTCCATCGAAGATCCAACAAAATTCTCATTTACTGCGTCTGTAATTTCTCCTGAAAACAAGTCCAAAGCAGATCGTTCCTTTCATCTGGCAGTAAACTGGTCGAGTTCTGATAAAGTCCAAACCACTCTTCGTGATATGTGTGATAATTAAAATGAATCTGGTTCTGTATACATAGATCCAACATATCTGCCACCCAGCGTTCCCCGCCCCGGTCCTCTAGAAAGGCGCGGGTATCCGCTCCGAATTCGCCTAAATACATTGGCACATGATGCTGTTTGCCAAAAGAAAGGAATTCTGCCAGTCCAAACAACATGGCCTTTCGGTCAAATATCTCAACACTGTCTGCACTGCTGAAATCCACCCGTGGACGAACCGATGCATCCGAAGCCAAATTCTCTGTTTTGATCCAGGCCCGGACTTGATAAGAATGTCCCTGCACCACACGAAAAATATCTGTACAGGAGATATTGCCATCACCGGTTGTTCCTGCCGCCATCACAGCGCCGCCCTGATAGCCCTGTTCGGTATAGGCAGCGTAACCGCTTCCATCGGATGACCAGAAGGAAGGCTCCTGTTTCTGATCAAAGGAGTTGACCGCGATTTCACGCAGGAATTCTCCGTTTTCATCATATTCCCATACCCGTACCTCATCAATATATGCCTTACCGGATACGCCCATATTGGCCGCCTGCAGTGTAGCGTTGGCAATAATAATCTCCGGATCATCCACCAGAAATTTTTCCCCGATATATTCCTGCCAGCCGGTTGCCGCCGGGTCCGCCGGCGTACCAAAAGTCGCCGTTACCCAGCGTTGATTCAGCGCCTGCAGCCGGGACAGATCAGGATAGACGGCAGTCCGTCCTTCAGTGTCCGAACCGGGCAAATCCTGGTGAGTAAAATAATACGGGTCATAATTATGAAATTCATAGACTGTATTATCGTCATCCAAAAGGAAAAATCCAAGATTCTCCTGCTGAGACCAGTCGGATTCTCCGGTTTCCAGATCTTTCTGCGCACAAAGACGTTCGACAAAAATAATCTGTTCTGACCCGGTTTTACGGATAGCGTCGGTGATACGCTGTGCCAGGCCACTCCACTGAGCCAGCGTTTTCTCAAAGGTATCCAACTTTGGTACAACCGGCTCATTCACCAGACCAAACCCCAGTACCACCGGCTCATCCTGATACCGGCGAGCGATTTCCGCCCATAAGGCCGTCAGCCGGTTCTGATTCTCCGGATCTGTCCAAAGCGCCATACCCTCTCCGGAAGACTGATACCCGCCCTGCGGCACATGCATGTTGAGAATCAGACGAAGTCCGTATTTACGGGCATATTCAATGTTTTCATCCAGCCAGTCCCATCCCGACTGCTTATAAAGGTAAGGCGCGCTGTCGTCCTCAAACAGTCCGTAATTCAAGTAAAACCGAATCGTATTAAATCCCAGTTCGGCCAGTTCCCGATAACTTTCTTCCGTATGGTGTGTACGGAACGGCTGAGAAGGATTTGCCCAGACGCCATTCCCGAAAGCAATCCCGCGGATATGAAATGGAAAGCCCTGTTCATCGACCAGCTGGTCGCCCTGCACACGGATGAAACCTCCGCCCTGTTTCGTTGCTGCCGCCTGGACCGGCAATATGCCCAAACTGCAAAACAGGGAAACTGCCAATAGAATAGACATCCATTTTTTCTTTTTTTGCTTTTTCATCCCATCACAATCCCTTCTGAACTGAATCCGCTGTAGGTTTTATATCCAGAATCTCCGGCGAATGGATCGTCTGTTACCGGATGATTCCATGATATCGGGCTGGTTATGGTCTATCTGCCCACACCAGCGCATAAGATATTGATAAAACATGGATAATGCAAAATTCACCTGCCCAAGGGACAGGTGAATTTTAACCGCTATGCCGTGACTATTTGTTATTAAATAAACTGATGATCTTTTCAAAGTCACTGTCCGCATCAAATCCGTTTTCGCTGGAATCCTCTTTGGCTTCCGGGATGCTTTCCTTAATTGTTTTGGTTTCAAGTTTTGGCTTGAAATCCGTATCAAAGCCTGTAGCAATCACAGTAACCCTTACTTCATCTTCCAGGCTCTCATCCATTGCGATACCAAAGATGACATTCGCATCAGGATGAGTAACCTGTGTAATCTTTTGAGATGCCTCATCCACCTCTTCTAAATCAATCGTGGGCGGCACGGTAAAGTTAATAATAACACCCTTTGCGCCGTCAATAGAAGTTTCCAGCAATGGGCTGGAAATTGCAATCTGCGCCGCTTCATCCGCCTTATTTTTGCCGCTTGCGCAGCCAACGCCCATATGGGCCAGACCGGCATCTTTCATAATGGCCATAACATCGGCAAAATCCAGGTTAATAAACCCTGTCACATTAATCAGATCAGAAATACTCTGCACACCCTGGCGAAGCACATCATCCGCGGCCTGAAAAGCATTGGCCAGCGTAATTTTTTGATCAGAAATCAATTTCAGACGTTCATTGGGAATGACAATCAGAGAGTCTACATTCTGTCGGAGTTCAGCAATACCGCTCTCGGCCTGTGCCATCCGGCGCCTGCCTTCAAACATAAAAGGTTTGGTCACAATACCAACCGTCAAAATGCCCATATCCCGCGCAATTTCAGCAACTACAGGCGCTGCTCCCGTACCGGTACCACCACCCATTCCAGCGGTGATGAAAACCATCTGGGTGCCTTTTAATACCGATTCTATTTCCTCACGGCTTTCTTCAGCGGATTTTTTTCCTTTTTCAGGATCTCCGCCCGCACCGCGGCCTTTTGTAGATTTTTCACCAATCTGAATTTTTTGTGTGGCTTTAGACTGATACAGCACCTGCTGATCTGTATTGACTGCAATAAACTCAACATTCTGTACACCGTAATCACACATGCGATTTACAGCATTTCCGCCGCCGCCGCCGACGCCTACCACCTTAATGTTTACGGCTGCCTCTGCGCCGTTTTCAAATTTAATCTCCAATTCAAACGTCCTCCCCACACAACTCATTTATTCTAAAGTACACGCTTTTTGTCGTTCACACAAAAGCTGTCTTTTTCTTTTGATTGAAGCACAGATGTTCCAAATAAAACAAAATATGGAATACCAATATGTATATAAATATAATATATCAGATTCACAAAAAAATTTCAAGGTATTCCGGAATATTTCTTGGCAGGAATCCGGTTTTTTTACAAATGATTTTACATCTTATTCCGCCGAACTTTCCTCCACAGAGACATCAGATGAATCAGATGGATCAGCGGGCTCTGGTTCATCTTGCTGAGGAATGTAATGGAAACTGTTGGAAGATGCAATATACAAAAGTTCCCCGGTAGCGTTTTCCGGAATATGCTCGTGAATCAGTTCAGCCATCCCCTTGATTTTATATTCCAGATCTTTCCTGTCCCCTAAATCCACAGTCAGCCGATCTGCATAAGAAAAGGTAATATTGAGCGGAGACTGCAGATTAATGGCAGTAACCCCTTCCAGCCCATATGTTTCCATCGCATCTGTGATTTCACGGTACAGTTCTAATTGTTCTGTATAAGAGTCCCCTAAAAAATCCCCGGGTTCATAGTCCTCAAAAGGCAGGCCTTCCACCACCATAATCCCTTCATATGGTGCAATGCGTCCTGTTTCAAGGACTCGTCCATTTCGGCTGATATAACTATACAGATCGCCATAATGCAGATTAAAATAGGGAGAGGCTTCTTCGATTTCAATCACCAGCGTGTCCGGAAGTTCTCTATAGATTTTTGCATGATCCACATAGATGTATGTGTCCAGAATCTTTTGCTCCATTTTTTCCGTATGCAGCCTGAAAAGATTATCTCCCGGTTCTACTTCTGCTGCCGCGGCAATTTCCTCTGGGGATAAGGTCCTCGCACCAGTAACTGCAATTTCCGTAATATTGAAAAACACCGTCATAGATAGAGTGATCCCGGTTGCCAGCACAAAGAAGGCCATCAAAATATAATACAGTGTGTAGTTCCGTTTTCTTTTCCGCCGGTGTTTTCGACCGTTTGCCGCACGTGCCTGACTGCGAGGATCCGGATATCGGTTTTGCACACCCAAATTTTTCATCCCTCTCTTTTTTATTCCCAAATACAATCCTACCATTGATACAATTTATACAAATTATACAGCTATACAGCGAACCCGGAAAAGACAGGTCTCTGCTCCGGATTCGGCTGTTTTGCTGTAAAAAACTATGTTTGATTGCCTCAATCAGCGTTCTTCCCTTCGAATTTTCGCGCCCAACCCAGAAAGATTTCTTTCAATGGATTCGTATCCGCGGTCGATATGATAAATATCCCCCAAAGATGTTTCTCCATTTGCCACAAGTCCAGCAATGACCAATGCCGCTCCGCCCCGGAGATCAGTCGCGCGCACACTGGCTCCTGAAATATGATGTACGCCTTCTACAACGGCGACTTTACCCTCTACTTTAATATTCGCACCCATTTTGACAAGTTCATCCACATGTTTATACCGGTTGGAAAAAATATTTTCCACAAAGACGCTCGTACCATCTGCAATGGTAGATACTGCCATAAATAGAGCCTGCGCATCGGTAGGAAAACCCGGATACGGCATGGTCCGGACATGCTTAAACGGGCGCAGCCGGCTTCGTCCCCGGATATAAATGCTGCTGCCGCCGGCAATCGTACGGCACCCTGCCTCCTCCAGCATTCCCAACATACCGCCAAGATGCTGTGGATTGGCCCGATTCAAAAGAAGCTCTCCGCCGGTCGCCGCTGCCGCGCACAGATATGTAGCCGCTACAATCCGGTCTGGGATCACCGTATATTCTGATCCATGCAGGCTGTCTGTACCTTCTATGATGATTACGCTTTCCCCTGCGCCTCGGATTTTTGCGCCACAGGCCCGCAGAAATTCCGCAAGATCTACGATCTCCGGTTCCTGCGCCGCGTTGGTAATGATGGTCTCTCCCTGTGCAACCACAGCCGCCAGCATAATGTTTTCCGTCGCGCCTACGCTGGGAAAAGATAAGGTAATGCGGGCTCCATGCAGCCCGTTCGGGACAGAGCAATCTAAAAAGCCATGATCCTCCTGTATTTCGACCCCCAACTGGCGCAAAGCGGACAAATGCAGGTCAATCGGCCGCGGTCCCAATTCACAGCCGCCGGGAAAAGAAATTCGTGCCCGTCCGATCCGGCCAAGCATCGCGCCGAGAAACATGATGGAAGAACGCATCTCACCCATCAGATCCTCCGGGATTTCTGCATGTGTGAGCACAGATGTGTCAACATACATCGTGTCCTTCTCGCGGTGCAGACTGCACCCCAGATAGGACAGGATCTCACAGGCCGCGTGTACATCGCTCAAATCGGGACAATTATGTAGGATACTTTCGCCGCCGCCCAGAATGGTCGCTGCCAGCAATGGCAACGCACTGTTTTTCGCACCTTGAACCGCAATTTCCCCGTGTAGGGGTTCGCCCCCCTGAATTAGCAGTTTCTTCACATAAAACACCCTTTCGCAACCTCTGTGCAGGTATCATATGCAAATCAGCCGGGGGGCGTGTATGGTGTACAGGCCTTATCTGCGCTGTAAAAGGCGTTCTAATCCATCGCAAATCCGGTCCGCGGTGTCGAAAATCGCAAGTTTGGATGCATTCTTTCCGAAAGAGACCAGTCGGTTTCTGTCGTTATAAAAGCCATCCAGCAAATCAAAAAGTTGTTGTTTATTATAATTTTTTTCTTCAATCACAACAGCCGCTTCATGGGAGGCAAGCACCATAGCGTTGTGGTACTGATGGTTTTCGGCCACATTCGGCGAGGGGATCAGAATGGATGCTTTTCCGGCGGCCTCCAGTTCACTCAACGTACTGGCGCCGGAACGACAGATGACCAGATCTGCCGCCGCCATACAAGTGTCCATATTGTCAATATACTCCCGAAGATCCAGATTCGCGTCATCCTCTGGGCGGATACTCCGTTCTTCCAGCAGTTTGGGCATCAGGTCTTTCCCCAACCTGCCGTAAGCGTGAATCTGATATACGTCTTTTTTTCCCTGCCGCCATTCCATTACATCCGCGCCAATACGATTGACGGCATCCGCTCCCAAACTGCCTCCATAAGAGAGTATACACATTTTCTCTCCGATTCCCAGCTCTCTGCGCGCTTCTGTTCCGATTTTCAGAAGGATTCCTTCGCGAACCGGGTTGCCGACCACATGCATTTTTCCGGTTGCCTCAGCCGGAAAATATTTTTTTGCTTCCACTACCGGCAGGAATACCAGATCGACAATCTTGGAAAGAATTTTATTGGTCACACCGGGATAGGCGTTCTGTTCATGAATGGCGGTCGGGATCCCCATTCTGGCCGCACAACGGACAACAGGCCCACTGACATATCCGCCCGTGCCCAAAACCAGATCAGGTTGAAACTTTTTGATGATGACCTTTGCGCGGTGTCCGGCAAAAGCCAGACATTTCACCGCATCCAGATTCAGCATCAGGTTTTCCAGAGAAATCTGTCGTTGAAATCCTCTCACCTTGATCGGCGCAAACGGATATCCTGCTTTGGGAATTAGCGTCGCCTCCATTCCACGCGGTGATCCGGCAAACAGGATCTCGATGTCCGAATGCCGCTTTTTCAGACACTCAGCAATGGAAAGAGCCGGATTAATATGACCACCTGTGCCGCCTGCTGCAATCAGTACTCGCATGACAGTTCCCCCTGTCTTATTTATTCTTTTTCAAGTGATGCGTGCCGGGAAACATTCAAAATGACTCCCATTTCCAACAGCTGTAGAAACAACGCCGTACCGCCGTAACTGAAAAACGGCAGGCTGATACCAGTATTCGGGATTGTGTTGGTAACAACGGCAATATTGAGCATTGCCTGTAATCCGATCTGGGTGGTAATACCCACGGCCAGCATCATGCTGAACTTATCCGGCGCTTTGGCAGCGATCGCAAAGCCGCGGTAAACAAACAAAACAAAGAGCAATATAACAACCATAGCGCCGATAAAACCAAGCTCTTCGCAGATAATCGCGAAAATAAAGTCATTCTGCGGTTCCGGAAGGAACAGATACTTCTGTCTGGAATTGCCCAGGCCAACGCCTAAAAGGCCGCCGGACCCAATGGTGAGGAGAGACTCCATTGTCTGATAGGTACTGTCCTGCGGGTCAGAAAATGGATCAAACCATCCCTGTAGCCGCTCGGCCATATATTCCCGTCCGAATGTCAGAACCAGAACAACGCCTACAGCTGCGGCCACCAGTAGAAGAATAAACCAACGGTATCGGGTTCCCCCGACAAACATCATGATCAGTCCGATTCCCATAATCAGAATGGTGCCGGACAGGTGCGGCTCAATAATGATCAGCCCTGCCGTGATGCCCAAAAATAATACAAATGGGAACACGCCGTACTGAAAAGTATTCATTTTTTCACCATGTTTGGCGATCAGGTAAGCAAAGAGCACGATCAGCGCAAATTTTGCCACCTCGGACGGTTGGAACTGTCCAACACCCGGCACATAAATCCAGCGCTTGATGCTGTTCTTGATGTTGACCAGCAAAACCAAAACGAGCAGAAAAATGGCACCGCCATAAATCCAATAGGTGTATTTTTTATAAATGGTATAGTCGATTTTAGAAACAATTAACATACAGGCAACCCCGATCACAGCGACCAACGCCTGCTTTTTGATATAGTGGAAACTGTCTCCCTGATAATACTGTGCATAGGCGTAGCTGGCAGAAAATAACATCAACAGGCCAAATGCCAATAAGATTAAAACCAGTACCAGAAAGGTAATGTCTACTGGACGTTTTCCTGCTTTTACCCTATCTTTTTTTACAGTCGCCAACCCGGATCCCCCTTTTCCTTTTTGTTTCTTACCGAACGCCGGGCATGGTCCAGACGCCGATCACAGCGATCACACAGAACACCGCGGTAACTGCTGAAAATACAAAGACGATCTTCACTTCGCTCCATCCGCTCATTTCAAAATGATGATGGATCGGGCTCATTTTAAAAATACGTTTTCCTGTTGTCTTAAAGCTGATTACCTGGAGCACAACGGACATCGCCTCTACTAGATAAATAATCCCTACCAATCCAAGCAGAACCGGCATACCGAGCCCAAAACAGGCGGCGACAACGATTCCGCCTAAAAACATCGAACCGGTATCTCCCATAAAACATTTTGCCGGGTGAAAATTCCAAAACAGAAATCCCAGGCAGCCACCGGCAAGTGCTACTGCATAAATTTGCATCTCCATATTCCGGAGAATAGCGGCAACTGCTAAAAGCCCCAGAGAAACTACAAAGGTGACTGAACTGAGCAGCCCGTCGACCCCATCGGTCAAATTGGCGGCGTTGACAAAAAAATAGATCCCGATCACAGCCAGAGGGTAATAAAAAATTCCAAAGTCGATCTGTCCGAGGAAGGGGAAAATCACAACTGTCGATGTATCGCCTGCAAGATAAAGCGTAGCAACGTAGGCGATGCAGATCAAAAGCTGCATAACGGTTTTCTGCCGGACATTGAGTCCCAGGTTACGCTTTTTAACCACCTTGATATAATCATCTAAAAAGCCGATCATCCCAAAAGCCAGCGCAATAAACAACCCGGATATAAAACGTACAACCGCAAGTGAATTCGGCGTGTTCCCGCTTTGGAAAATGTAATAAAGATAACCGATGACAGCAGCGACAATGATACCGGCCCAAAACATGAGCCCCCCCATCACGGGCGTTCCCTGCTTTTTGGCATGCCATTTTGGTCCAATTTCTTTAATTGTCTGCCCGAAATGCAACCGTTTGAGATATGGAATCAGTTTGATACCCAGTAAAGAGGTAATGACCATTGCCAGAACAGCCGTCATGATAAGTGTAAGTATCATCATATTGGTGACCATGCCTTTCTGTTTATGTTTCCTGTATGCAGACGATTTATGCCTGTTGTTTTATCATATTTCCTGCGGAAATATAGCCGCGATCACTTGTTCCAAATGCATGCCACGGCTGGCTTTAAAGAGAATCGCATCTCCTTCCCGCACGGTCAGGCGGATATAGGAAGTCATTTCTTCTTTTCCTGCAAAATATCGCACTTTTTCCATTCCGGCCTCCACTGCGCCCTGTGCTATGTACTCTCCGGCTTCCCCGCAGCAGAGCAAACAGTCTATGCCCCGCTCCGCGGCCATTTTTCCTACTTCCCAATGGGCCTGCCTGGAGTAATCGCCCAGTTCCAGCATATCTGCCAGCACTGCGATCCGCCGCCCGGCACAGGGGGTGTCCTTCAGAACTGTCAATGCTGCACGCATCGAATCCGGGCTGGCATTATAACAGTCATTAATCAGCGTAACGCCCCCGCAGTCTATCACATTCTGCCGCATGCCTGCTGGCTGGTAATACCGTAAAGCAGCAGCCATTTTATCCGGTTGGATATCCAGGGCAATCCCGACGGCAAAAGCAGCCAGTGCATTGAGCACATTATGCCGCCCAATCACAGGCAGTTGAACAGGAACCCGATAGCCATAATATACTATATCAAAAACCGTTGTCGTATTTTCCTGTTTTATGTTCTCCGCGCGAATATCTGCGGATAGATTTTCAATGCCGTAATACAGGATCTCCCGGCTGAGCTTTTCCCGGAGAGGAAACAAAAACGGGTCATCCCCATTCAGAATCAACGGGGCCGTATCATGCATGCCGTCCAGGATTTCCAGTTTTGCACGCAGGATGTTTTCCTGACTGCCCAGCTTCTCAATATGAGATACGCCGATATTGGTAATAACGCCGATATCCGGCCGTGCTGCAGAAGACAGCGCATGAATCTCCCCAAGCCCTGACATGCCCATTTCAATCACTGCCGCCTGATCGCTGTTTTGCAGACGAAGCAACGTGAGCGGCATACCGATTTCATTGTTAAAATTACCTTCTGTTTTCAGCGTCTGCCGGTCGGCTGACAAAACTGTATAAATCATCTCTTTAGTCGAAGTCTTGCCTACGCTGCCGGTAACCCCAACCACCGGTACAGAAAAACGGGAACGGTAATATCCGGCAAGATCCAGAAGCGCTTGCCGGGTATTCTCCACCAGGATGGCCGGTACGGAAGTTTCCACCGGATGATGGACCAAAACCGCCGCCGCACCCTGTTCGACAACTGCATTTACAAAATCATGCCCATCGAAATGCTCTCCCTCAATCGCAATAAACAGCCATCCCGGCTGCATGTTACGGCTGTCGATCGATATGCCGGTAACAAATCCCTCTGCGGAATGACAGGGCTTTCCTCCGACTGCCTGCAGAATTTCCTGTATACTGAGCTTTTCCAAACTTTTACCACCTTTAAACAGAGGCAGGGGATCTGTCCTGCGCCTGTTCCTGATTCATTTCTTCTATAATCTGTGCCACAATTTCATGTTCATCAAAATGGGTTTTCTCCGTACCGATCACCTGGTAATCCTCATGCCCTTTCCCTGCCAGAATCACCACATCGCCCGGTTGTGCATGGCGCAGGGCATAGGAAATCGCCTCACGGCGATCCGGGATGGTTATATAAGGCGTTTGCCCATCCTGTACCCCCTCTAAAATATCCTGTATGATCTTCATCGGATCTTCTGTACGCGGGTTATCGGATGTAATCAGGATGAAGTCCGCCAGCTGTGCGGCAATCCGTCCCATGATCGGGCGTTTGGTCCGATCCCGGTCTCCGCCGCATCCAAATAATACAATCAGCCTGTTTTTGGTGTATTCCCGGGCCGTTTCCAAAATTTTCTGCAAAGAATCCGGTGTATGAGAATAGTCGCAGATCACGGCAAAATCCCGGCCGCCCGTCGGTAAAAGCTCGCTCCGTCCGCAGGTTCCCTTTGCCTGATTAATACCATCCACAGCCTTCTCCAGCGAAATACCCGCTGCTGTACAGGCCGCCACGGCACAAAGTGCATTATAAACCGAAAACATACCGGGTACAGCATACCGGATCCGACAGGTTACACCGTGGCACTCCATTTTAAAGGAAACGCCCTCCATGCTGCAGACAATATCATGCGCATAAAAATCAGCGGACGGATTCTGCGCAGAAACAGTCATGACGCGGCACTCCACACTCTCTGCCAGTTTCTTGCCATAGGGATCATCTATATTGATGACCGCTGCATCAGACATGGTAAACAGCTGTTTTTTCGCTTCAAAATAGTTTTCCATAGTCTGATGATAGTCCAGATGATCCTGTGTCAGATTGGTAAAAACAGAAACGGCAAAATTCAGTTTTCCCAAACGGTTCTGTGCCAGTGCCTGGGAAGTGACTTCCATCACCGCATAAGGGCAGCCGGCCCTGACCATTCCGTCAAAAAGCGTTTGTAAAGTATAGGCTTCCGGTGTTGTATAACTGGTTGGAAATACCTTATCCCCAATTTCATTTTGGATCGTGCCGATCAATCCTGCGGAAATCCCTAACGAGCGCAGAATATTTTTTAACAAAATTGTAATTGTGGTTTTCCCGTTGGTTCCGGTCACACCAATCAATTTTAAGCGATCGGCCGGATGTCCGAAAAAGTTTGCGCAGACCTCCGGATAGGCTTTTCGTGTATCTGCGGTCAGCACCTGGCTGCGAATGCCGAGATCATGCTCGCAGAGAATGACTGCGGCCCCTTTGCTTAATGCCTCGACGGCCAGATTATGTCCGTCCACCCGTGCACCCTTGATGCATACATACATGCTGCCCGGGGCAATTCTGCGGCTGTCATCGCTTACATCTGTTATTTCCGGATCTCCGACGACATCCCAGTCCGCCGTACAGGAAATTCCTTTTAATATGTCCGAAAGCTTCAATCCTGTCATCTCCTCTGCTATCTTCTGTCACATTCTTTGTCTAAAGTTCCCCGCGTCCCTGTTGTTTTTTTGGCCATTCCATGCATCATGGCCAGCCCAAAATCTGCCCGCGCTTTGCTGTATTTATCATGGGTCTGATCTTCCATATTTATACATAAATTTGCTGCTAGTTAATCGCTTCCACCGTCAGGCATTCGACGGCAACCACCGTCCCTTTGGGTACCTGTTCTCCCTGTTTGATCGACTGGCCGACAATCTTGGCATCTTCGTGTGCAGAAGCACCACCGTTTAACTGAATGTTCAGGCCTGCATTGGTCAGTTCGCGGTTTGCCTGCTCCGGCGTCAGCCCCATGACCAGTGGAACCGTTGTCATTTCCAACTCATAGTCTTCCTCCGTATAAATCACGATTGTGGAACCTTTCGGTACGGAAATACCTGCCTGCGGGATCTGTTTGATCACCTTTGTTCCGTCCCCGATCTGGCGCAGTTCCAGATCCATGTTGCTCAGTTTGTTCTGCACGCTCATCACATCGCTGTTTTCCAGATTTGGAACGACCACATCCAGATTTTCCAGCTCATCTTCACTATATTTAGGATCAATACCCAGATATGGCAAAACATCCCGCATCACGGATGCAACCGCGGGTGCAGCAACGACGCTGCCGTATACTTCTCCGGCAGTTGGAGTATCAACCATGATCAGTACAGCAATCTGTGGATCATCCGCAGGTGCAAAGCCGACAAAGGAAGATACGCGGTCGGTCTCATCGCCGCCTAATTTTTCTGCCGTACCCGATTTACCGCCAATTCGGTATCCTTTTATGTAAGCGTTATTTCCGCCGTTTGCCGAAACGGCTTCTTCCAATATCATCCGCATTTTTTCAGAGGTTTCCGCGGAAATGACTTGCCGTTTTGGCTCCGGATTGATACTCTCCACAAGATTTCCTTCGCTGTCCAGAATCTGTGCTACAATATGCGGCTGTACTAAATATCCGCCGTTGACGGTAGCGCAAAATGCCGTGATCATCTGGAGCGGCGTAATATTCATCGACTGACCGAAAGATTCGCTGGCCAGTTCGACCGGTCCCATTTCTTCGGCGGTATAGTATAAAGTACGGGAAGCCTCGCCCGGAAGATCGATGCCCGTTTTTTCTGTAAAGCCGTAGGCTTTAAAATATTGATAGAACTTCTCCTTACCCAGCAGCTGTCCGGTTTCAATAAAAGCCGGATTGCAGGAGTTTACGACAGCGTCTACGAAGTCGAGCGTGCCATGCCCGCTTCGCTTCCAGCAGTGGATCTTTGTTCCGGCAACGTCGATCACACCGGAACAGTAAAACGAATGGTCCAGCGTCATGACTCCTTCTTCCAAAGCAGCCGAACCGGTGACAACCTTAAATACGGAACCCGGCTCATATAACTCGGTCAGCGCTTTGTTTTTGCGCTGCTGTTCCAAGGCGTTGAGCCGCGCCTGTTTCTGTTCGTCCCCTTCCAGAGTCTCCAGTGCGGCAGCCACCTCGGGATCTGTGATCGTATATGGATCATTCAGATCATAATCCGGTTTGGTGGACATGGCCAGAATGGCGCCGGTATTGACATCCATGACAATCCCGCAAGCACGGTTTTTCACCTGATGGGTCTCTACCGTATCCTCCAACGCTTTCTCCAGGAAGTGCTGAATCTTTTCATCGACCGTTAAAACAAGGGAATTGCCAGGGACCGGGTCATACTGACTCTCAAACTGATAGGGCATATAGGAGCCGCGTGCATCTTTGGAAGCGACCACACGCCCCTCCTGCCCTTTTAAAATGTCGTCATAATACAGTTCCAGTCCATACAGTCCCTGGTTATCGGTTCCCGTAAAACCTAATACCGTAGACAGGAAATTTCCATAAGGATAATACCGCTTGCTGTCTTCCATGAGCTGAATGCCGCTCAGATCGTTTTCCTCAATAAAGGTAACCACTTCGTCGTGGACAGATTTTTCAATCCTCCTCTTGATCACTTGATAATAACTCTGTTTATTGTCCAGCATGGACAGGATTTCTTCCCGGTCCACATCCAAAATCCCGGATAAGCCGGATGCAATCAGTTCGTGATCCTCTTCTGGAATCTGGGCGGGGGAAAGGATGACTTTCCAGGCGGAAGCGCTCTGTGCCAGTACCACCATATTCCGATCATAGATTGTCCCCCGTTTAGCCGCAATCGGCACCGAACGCAGCTGCTGTTCCTGTGCCAAAAGCGCATAACTTTTTCCATTATATTCCTCGAACATGCTGATATAAAATACCCTGCCAATCAGTACCGCACAAAGGAGTAAAACGCAGGGCAGAACTATCAGATTCAGCCGCATCTTCATCTTTTTCGTTGGGGTTTGTGCCATAGAATAAAATCCTCCCCGGAAATCTAATTTTAGCTGGTCCTATGATGAAAACAAGGGCCAAGAAAATTTCTTAACCCTGCTGTTTTCGATATAACGCTGTGACTTTACGCCATATCCCTATCACAGCTTATTATGCAAGTCCCCGGTTTATGCCTTTCCGGTAATATTCTCTACAAATTCTGTAAGGAGCCGCTGTACCTGATCGAATAGATTCGGTTCTTCCTGCTGCATGATTTCAACCGTTGTTCCGTCAGTCAGTTCAATATATTGCATCTGACTTTTTTCCATTTTCACCATTCCCAGGACATTGGAAGCATACTCCTCCACTTTGCTGAGAGAGGCACCGCTTTCCAGCTCCATATTCAGGCGAATTCCCTCATTCACCAAAATATCATACTCTTGTTGCTGCATCCGGATTTCCGTATTGATCTCAGAAATCCGCACGTTGTTATAGATGAGCATAGAAGTGACAATCAACACGCTCATCAAACCAAAGATCACTTTGGGCAAACTGATTGTATCCTTGACCTTTGGATAAATCTGCTCAATCTGCGGACGCTGCGGAGCAGCTTGTTTTTCTTCAAATTTTGAGAAATCATATGCCAGATTATTATTCATAAAAGCGTCTCTCCCATTCTCTATAATTTTTCAAGTATCCGCAGTTTTGCACTTTGACTTCGTTTGTTTTGTGCCAGTTCCGTCTCTGAGGGAAGCAGGGGCTTACGGGTAATCAGTTTGGCTTTTGGCTGGTGCCCACATCGGCATACCGGAAAATCAGGCGGACAAACGCATCCCTGGCACCATGCCTGATACCGTTGCTTTACGATTCTGTCTTCCAGCGAATGAAAAGTCAGTACAACCAGCCGGCCACCTGGCGCCAAAAGCTCAAAAGCTGCGTCCAACCCGTCGGAAAGCCGGTCCAGTTCTGCATTGACGGCAATTCGCAACGCCTGGAACGTCCGCTTGCAGGGATTTTTTTCCCGTCTGGCCTTTGCTGGCATAGCGCTTTTAATGATGTCGGCCAACGCAAAAGTGGTGCTGATTTCCTGCTCCTGTCGTTTTCGAACGATAGCGGCTGCAATACTGCCGCTGAATCGTTCCTCTCCATATTCCCGAAAAATTCTTTCCAATTCTTCTTTGGAATAAGTATTGACAATTTCTCTGGCAGAAATTCCCTGTTTGCTCATCCGCATGTCCAAATTCCCATCATGCATATAGGAAAATCCCCGTTCGGCCGTGTCTAACTGGAAAGAGGATACCCCCAGGTCCAGCAGCACACCATCAACATTTTCGATCTGCTGCGCAGCCGCTACCTGACGCATTTCGGAAAAATTAGCCTGTATCACCCTGGCAGACGGATACACTTCCAGGCGTTTTTTCGCAGTTTCTATGGCATCGGGATCCTGATCCAGGGCCAGCAGGATTCCCTGGTCCGATAAGCGGGAAGCAATCGCAGACGAATGTCCTGCACCGCCTGCCGTGCCGTCTATATACACGCCGTCCGGCCGAATCCGCAACCCCTCTATACATTCGGGAAGCATTACAGAAAAATGTGAAAATTCCAAACCAGCACCTCTTTCTGTCCCGGGTTCGGACTAAAAGCCCAGCTCATCCATTGCCTCTGCGATCGAATCTGCCGAAAGCCCCATACAGATTTCATCCCATGCAGCCTTGTCCCAAATTTCGGCGCGATTGGATGCACCGACAATCATGACATCCTTTTCCAGGTGTGCATATTCCCGCAGGTTCGCAGGAATCACAATCCGCCCCTGCTTGTCCGGTTCCACTTCACAGGCTCCCGCAAAAAGAAACCGTTTCAGTCCGCGGGATTTAGATAAAGGCAGTGCGTTGATCTTGTCCGAAAGAAGCGCCCATTCTGTCTGAGAGTACACAAACAGACAGTTATCAAGACCCCGTGTGAGGATAAAGCGATCTCCCAGATCTTCCCGGAGTTTTACCGGAAAATTAACTCTGCCTTTGACATCCAGCGCATGACTGAATTCTCCGATCAGCATTTCCCCACCTGCCTCTCTTGCCGGCTGTTATCCCCCGGCATGGATCTTTATAATACGTTAAAACATTTTTGTCATTTTGGGGTACCGGTTATAAAATTGGCCTTTATGGATAGCAAACTAACCACCTGTCCCCACTTTTCACCACTACAGTACCTATTATAAACAGTTTTTTATGATATTGCAATAGATAAAAGCGTTTTTTATACAAGTTTTTTTCCCATTTTTTCTGATTTTACGGCCCTTTTCTTAACTTTTCTTCAAATTTGTAATTTTTTTACTTTCCATAACAGAAAAAGGTTGTTTTTTCCCACAACAGGCAGTTTTTTGGCGTTGTTCACATTCTGATAAAGACTGCCTGTTGTCAGACGAAAAAATACCCCTGACAAAGACATGCAAACTTTGTCAGAGGTATTTTTTTATCATTTCCATACCGCGCCAAGATTCCCGGTATCCTTACAGCAGCCGCTGTCCGTTAATCACCAGCCCAAACCGGATTTTCAAGAATTCCGCCGCATGGCTGCAAAGCAGCATACGCTGCATAAAAATCTCAAAATAACTCATCACCGGTGATATTTGGGTATCGATCGTCAGCTCCAGCAAAATCTCTCTGAGGTCATGGCTCAGGGTCAGAACAGACCTTTCTACCGCATAGTTAACCCGGTCATGAATATCAAAATTGGTGATATCACTGTTTCGCACACGGCTTCGTCGCACGTCGCTCTTGTCGGCCAGAATCAATGCGGCCGCAATGGCGTTGACCGGTGCTGCTGTCCCCTCATCGTGATTGCCGATTGCACTGATGATATAGGCCACTTCATCCGGCTCCATCCCCATATTCCGCAGAATCCGAAAGCTCATCAAAGCACCGCTCTGCGCATGGGCAACGCGGTTGACGACATTGCCGATATCATGCATATAACCGGCGATTTGCGCCAATTCCTGCTCCCTCTGCGGATATCCCAGTTCCCGGAGAATATAGCTTGCGTTTTCTGCCGACCGCATCACATGGGCAAACGCATGTTCCGTATACCCCAGGCTGGCCAGCGTTTCGTCCGCCCGCAGGATATAGGCCCGAATCTCCGGGTTATTCCGCACTTCTTCAAAAGTAACCAATTTTTCCATATTGCCGTCCTTTCCGCACCTGACCGCTATAGCATTTCTGCAATCCAGAGCCGCAGTTCTTCCGCCTTTTCGAGCGAAATTTTAGCCACTGCCCGCAGCTCTTCAGCAGTTGCCTCTTTGATGGCTTTTTTCGTCTTAAAATGACTCAACAGCGCGAGAGCTTTTTTGGGACCGATTCCCTGCACACGGGTCAATTCCATTTCAAACGCTGTCTTTTTGCGAACGTTTCTCTGGAACTGGATGGTAAAGCGGTGCACTTCATCCTGAATCCGAGTCACCAGTGCAAAAGCCTGTTTCTGAGCGTTGATCGCGATTTCTCCTCCCTCGACTGCAATGGCACGCGTACGGTGCCGGTCATCCTTTACCATACCAAACAAGGGGACAGAAAGCCCATACTTTTCTATCATTTCCCGTACAACTGCAACATGTCCTTTGCCACCGTCCAGCAGAATCAAATCCGGAAGCCGCCCAAAACCGGTGCCGGATTCTTTCTCCTCAACATAATGCCGTAACCGCCGATCCAGCATTTCCCGCATGGAAGCATAGTCGTCCCGCGTCTGCGTTTGGCGGATAGAAAACCGTTTGTAAGCGGATTTCAGAGGCCGGCCGTTTTGAAAAACCACCATACCGCCTACAATCCCACTGTCCCCTAAATTCGAAATATCATATGCTTCAATATACTCCGGCGTCTTGTCAAGCCCCAACAGCCTGGTTAATTCGTCCAGAGCCTGAATTTCCCGTCCAGTGCGGCTGACTTTATAGGAAAGCTGTTCTGTCGCATTGGACATGGCCAGTTGGATCAGCTTATGCCCTTCGCTTCTCTGGGGAATCCGAATCTGTACGGTTCGTCCGGAAAGCCGGTTCAAAAACTCCTGCAGCAGCGGCAGATCAGAGGGTTCATCATCCAGAAAAAGAATCTTCGGATAATCATTGTGCTGCGCATAATAACGGGTCAAAAATTCAGAACGTGCCTCTTTGGCATCATAAATATCATGATAAATAAAATGCTCTTTATCCCGCAGTCGACCGTTACGAAACTTCAGGACGGCAAAACAGACAGTCTGACCGTTTACAGCCATCGCTATTGTATCCAGATCCTGTTCATTTTTCAACAGGACCTTTTGCGTTTCAGCGATTTTTTGCATAGCCTGTATCCGGTTACGGATTAAAGCCGCACGTTCAAACTGCAGGTTTTCAGATGCTTCGAGCATCTGCGCTTTGAGTTCTTCGACCGAAGCTGCGCTTCCGTTTTTCATATAAGCGACAGCCTGGTTCACTGTATCCGCATAGTCTGCTGCAGAAATTTTGCCTGTACATACACCGGAACACTGTTTAATGTAATAGTTCAGGCAGGGACGGCCGCGGCCAATTTCCTGCGGGAACCGTCTGGAACAGGTCGGCAGCATAAACACCCGATTGGCCTCATCCACTGTTTGGGTGACGGCGAATGAGCTGGTATAAGGGCCCAATATGGTACCGTCCTGCGGCTTCTGCTTTTCCGCTGTAATTTTAGAATAAGGAGCCGGAGAAATCCAGACATAGTGATAGCCCTTATCATCCTTTAACAGGATATTATATTTGGGATTATACTGTTTAATCAGACTGCATTCCAACACCAGCGCTTCAAACTCGCTGTCGGTAACAATAAAGTCAAAATCCTGTACCTGGCTGACCATACGGCGTACTTTTTCGTTATGTTGGGAATTCTTTCGGAAATAACTGCTGACCCGATTTTTCAGACGTTTTGCTTTTCCGACATAAATAATGTTGCCGCCTTTATCCTTCATCAGATAAACGCCCGGCTTATCCGTCAGTTTGTGTACTTTATCCCGCAGATATTCCATTCGTTCCAGAACAATTCCCCCTCTCCATCATTATTATAAACATTCGGCCGCATAGATGTCAAATTTGTCTACAGAAAAATTCCGGAAATCATCCATGCGTGTTACATTTGATAACGAACAAAAATCCACCGGTCGCCCGGTGGATTTTTCAACGTCAGTCTGCCTGACCTATATTACTCGACAAAACCGCTGTTTACCAGTTTCACAAGACCGTCCACTGCTTCCTGCTCATCTGCGCCGTCAGCAATAATACGGATTGTGGTACCGCCTACGATCCCCAGCGAAAGAACACCGAGCAGACTTTTTGCATTGACTCTGCGCTCCTCTTTTTCTACCCAGATAGAAGATTTAAACTCATTGGCCTTCTGGATAAAAAACGTTGCCGGGCGGGCATGTAAACCTACCTGATTCTGAACAGCTACCTCTTTAACGTACATGTATGTTTTCTCCTCTCTGCAAACTACATACCTATAGGTCCTGCTGCAGCGAAATCTGTGTAACGTTTCATCCGATACAAGACAAAGTCCGTCTGCAAAGCAGGAGTTTTATACTGTATTAGAATAACTATAGTAGTTATTATACCACAAAGCTTGCCCACGTCAATCTTTCCGGGGGGTTTTTATAGGCAAAACAAAAATTTTCTGCTTTTAGCTGATATAAAATAAAATTTTCAATTGCCTGTTTGGTTATTATCACCATATTTCTTTCAACATATACAGCATAATCATTAGTTTCCATTCCATAATATGGAAATCGTTGTCATTTTGTGCAAAAACACGTCCATATTGTATCTCATTTTACAGTTCAAAATGTTCGTCCGGAAAAAGTTTGGCCGCCTTTTTCAGCCGCTTGGCGTCCGCCGGATCCGGCACAAAACGTGCCATCATATCCGGGCGTTTGATACGGGTGCGTTCTATGGACTTGAGCCTGCGCCAAATTTCTATGTTTGCATGATGGCCGGACAGAAGCACATCCGGTACCTTACGGCCCATCCACTCTTCCGGCCGGGTATACTGTGGATATTCCAGCAAGCCGTGAAAATGACTTTCCTCTTCAAAACAGGAGGAATCTGCCAGCACGCCGTCGCAAAGCCGGATGATGCTGTCGGCAACAACCAGTGCCGGCAGTTCTCCCCCGGTCAGAACATAATCACCAATTGAGATTTCCTCATCGACAATCTCCTCCAGCAGGCGCTCATCGACTCCCTCATAATGCCCGCAGAGAAGCAGGAGATTTTCCCGATGGGAAAATTCAACCGCAAGCTGCTGCGAAAACGGCCTTCCCTGAGGAGACATATATATCGTATGCGGCCGTGTACCAGTCTGTTCGCAGACAGCTTTCCAACAGAGATAAATCGGCTCTGCCTGCATGACCATTCCTCTTCCGCCGCCATAAGGCGCATCATCTACCCGGCGGTGCCGGTCCTGGGTATAATCCCGGATATTATGGCACTGCACTGTCACCAGCCCCTGCGCGCAGGCCCGTCCGACAATGCTTTCCTTTAAAACAGCGGTGCACATGTCCGGAAAGAGGGTTAATATATCAATCCGCATCGTCAAACAATCCTTTCAGCGGGCGGATATAAAGCTTCCCTTCTGCCAGATCGGTGCGGATTACGACATCCGGTATAACAGGAATCAGAACATCTTTTCCCTCCGGTGTCCGGACGGTATAGACGTCATTAGCTCCCGGCTGTATCACCTCTGTCAACCTGCCATAGCAATGGGCGGGCTGATCGGCGTCGACGACTGAAAGTCCGATCAGATCCTGGATGAAATAACTGCCTTCCGGCAGGATAATATCTTCACGGTCTGCATAAATGACTCGCCCCCGGAGCTTCTGGGCAGCTGTCATATCCGATACTCCGGCAAATTTGATCAAAACCATGTCTTTAAAAACCCGTGCATTCTCCACCTGCATGGGGACTTTTCCATGATCAAAATACAATGTTTCAAATTCTGTCAGAAAATCCGGTGTGTCACACCAGGGGCGCACCTTGACTGCTCCTGCGATCCCATGCGTCGTCACAATTTGTCCGGTTTCCAGAAATCTTTTCTTTTCCATACCCATCTCCATTTTCCGCTGCGCCGCCGCTGCAGGAAAAACGGCGGGTGCAGCAATATCCGGTCCTTCTAAGTAAATATGTTCAGATGCTGCGCAGTATTTCTGCTGGTCTTGTTCCTGTCCTGCATTTGATGTTGCATAATATAAAGCTATGCAGCAAAAGCTGCATAGCTTTATATGGTTAATCAATTTCAACCAGAATTTTTTCGCCTGTACGGCTCGCGCCGGCACGCATTACGGTACGGATCGCTTTTGCAATGCGGCCTTGCTTGCCGATTACACGCCCCATATCGGGTTCTGCCACATGAAGATGGTAAATGATGACGCCTTCTTCATTTGGCTCGTCCACGTCCACGCGCACTGCGCCTTTGTCTTCAACAAGGCCGGTGGCGAGTGTGATCAGTAAATCTTTCATATGACGCTCCATTTCTTAAACGTTCCGTCGAACAATCCAATTAAAGCGCACCGTTGTTTTTCAAAAGCTTTCTGACGGTGTCTGTCGGCTGTGCACCTGTAGCCATCCATTTTTTAGCCTTTTCAACGTCAACTTTTACTTCAGAAGGCTCCTTGTTCGGATCATAGTAACCAATTTCCTCAATAAATCTGCCGTCTCTCGGATATCTGGAGTCCGCTACAACAATACGATAAAACGGAGCTTTCTTCGCGCCCATACGGCGCAGTCTGATTTTTACTGCCATGTTCTTTCACCTCCTTAACAGAGTATGCAATCTGAATACGCAAAACGGCTTGATCACAGACCGCCGATCCCTCCGCCCATAAATCCGGGCGGGATGGGAAGTCTGCGATGTTTACCGCCTTTTTTTCCGCCGAATTGTTTCATCATTTTCTGCATTTGTTCAAACTGACGCAGAAGGCGGTTGATATCTTCAACTTTTGTCCCGCTGCCGGCAGCGATACGCCGTTTCCGGCTGGGATTAATAATAGCGGGCTTCGCGCGCTCCTTGGGCGTCATGGATGTAATGATCGCCTCAATCCGCACAAATTGTTTTTCGTCTACATCCATGTCCTGCACTTTGTTGCCGATTCCCGGCAGCATGGAAAGAATCTGTTTAATCGAACCCATTTTCTGAATCTGCCGAAGCTGTTCCAGCAGATCATTCATATCAAAGCTGTTTTCCTTCATTTTTTGTGCCAGACGGAGTGCTTCCTGTTCAGAAACCTGATCCTGTGCTTTCTCAATCAGGGTAAGCACATCGCCCATTCCCAGAATCCTGGAGGCCATGCGTTCCGGATGGAAGGGTTCCAGATCATCCAGTTTTTCTCCGATTCCGGCAAATTTGACCGGTTTTCCGGTGACTGCCAATACCGAAAGAGCAGCACCTCCACGGGTATCGCCGTCCAACTTTGTCAGGACAACGCCGTCAATGCCCAGCGCTTCGTTAAAAGACTGTGCGACATTCACCGCATCCTGACCGGTCATTGCATCTACAACCAGCAGGATTTCATCCGGCTCCACCGCAGCCTTCATCCGTTTGAGCTCATCCATCAGCTCTTCATCAATATGAAGCCGTCCAGCCGTATCGAGCAGAACCAGATCATTACCATGATCTTTTGCATGCCGGACCGCCTCCTGGGCAATCCGGACCGGATCGCCGGGACCCATTTCAAAAACAGGCACCCCAGCCTGCTCTCCGACAATCTGCAGCTGTTTAATGGCAGCTGGCCTGTATACGTCACAGGCTACCAGCAACGGACGCCGGCCCTGCGATTTAAAATACTTGGCGATTTTTGCCGAATGTGTTGTTTTACCAGAACCCTGCAAGCCGCACATCATGACAATACAAGGCGGTTTAGAAGGAAAATTGATCCGGGCGTTTTCCGTCCCCATCAGCGCGCAAAGCTCTTCATTGACAATTTTGATCACCTGCTGCGCCGGGGTCAGGCTTGAGAGAATATCGCTGCCCACAGAACGTTCTGTCACCTTATTGACAAAATCCTTGACAACCTTGTAGTTCACATCCGCTTCCAGCAATGCAAGCTTAACCTCACGCATTGCCTCTTTTACATCTGTTTCGCTCAAACGCCCTTTGGATTTTAAACGTTTAAAAGCGGCGCTCAATTTTTCCGATAAGCCTTCAAAAGCCAAAAAGCCTGCACTCCTTACTGCTAATTAAAATACTTTTCCATATACCGGTCCGCCAGCAACCGAATCTCCTCTGCTGCGCGTTCAATTGTTTTAGAATATTTATGCCGGTCATTTTCGTCAAAAATCTGGGCAGATAACGCAGAAATTTTGGGGAGCAGCTCTCCCAGTTCCTGAAAACTCTGCAGCATCTGGAGCTTTTCCTCCATTTCTGTCAGCTGCGCTTCTCCGCGTTTAATGCTGTCCCGAACCCCCTGCCTGGTAATATTCTCATGCTCGGCAATTTCGCCCAGAGAGAGGTCCTCATTGTAGTACAGCTCCATCACGTCCCGCTGTTTTTCGGTCAGCACCGCCCCGTAAAAGTCCAGCAGCATGGAAAACTGCAAATCTTTTCCTTCGCTCATGCCTTTTCACCGCTTTTTTTAATTTTCCGGCGTTCCCGGATGCTGTCTGCAAAGATGTAAAGCTTTTTTCTTTACGCAGAAAGAATTGTAGCATATTCTTACCAAGGTGTCAAGTATTTTGCTTTACATTTTGCAAAAAAATTTAAATTTCTTTCTGTTCTGCCATCCGACAATCTGGCCGGCTGTCCTTTTTTGAATGCCGGCAGATCTTTTCCAGTGTTTTCAATCCAGGCTGGCTTTTTTTTCCGCTTTATGCTATACTGAATATCAACAGATCCCATCCAAAAACAAGGAGACATTATGAAAACCATTGCCATTATCGGCGGAGGAGCAGCCGGCCTGGCTGCCGCCATTACCGCAGCCAGTGTTTTGCAGCGCACCGGACATGCCGCACGGATTCTCCTGGTGGAACGTCTGGACCGAGTTGGAAAAAAAATTCTGGCAACCGGAAACGGCCGCTGTAACCTGACCAATACCTGCCTTTCCCCATCGGATTACCACAGTTCTCAGCCGGATGCCGTAAAAACCGTGCTGTCCCAGTATCCGCCGAAAAAAATTATGGATTTTTTTGCAGAGATCGGTTTGCTCTGTAAAGTACAGGCGGACGGAAAGACCTATCCCTATAGTTTTCAGGCGTCCTCGGTGCTGGATGTCCTGCGCTATGCCTGTATGGTTCGGGGTATCGAGGAACGCTGCGGATTTCCGGTCTGTCGTCTGACATATACGTCAAAGGGATTTCTCCTGGAATCTCCGGACGGCCAAAAACAGCGGGCTGACCGCGTTATTGTAGCGACGGGCGGCAAGGCCGCGCCCGGCCTGGGAGCAAATGGCAGCGGCTATGCTTTAGTGCAAAGCTTTGGCCATACCTGCACACCCCTGTTTCCTTCTCTTGTCCAACTGAAAAGTTCAAATCCTTCCGTGCGGCCGCTGAAAGGGATTCGTGCATACTGTCGGGCGGATGCGGAAATCAAGGGACAAATCCGCCGGAGCGAATGGGGTGAAGTGCTTTTTACCGAGTATGGTCTTTCTGGTATCCCGATTCTCCAGCTTTCACGAATTTTCAGCACACAGACGGGTAAAACCAAAGGCAGCGTCCGGCTTGATCTGTTGCCTGACCTTTCCGAAGAAGCGCTTGCAGGCATGCTGTCTATGCGAAAAAAGCAGAAAGGCGAGATGCTGCTCGAACATTTTCTGCTTGGTCTGATAAGCAAAAAAATTGCGCATACTTTGCTCAAAGAACTCGGGCTATTCCCTCTTTCCCGACCGTCTGCAACCCTTTCCCCGGAAGAACTACAGACGCTGGCTTTCAGAATCAAGCACTGGACCTTTCCCGTGACCGGCACACTCTCCTGGGACAGCGCACAGATTACTGCGGGCGGTCTTCTATGTCATGAATTCAACCTGGCGACTATGGAATCCCGTCTGCAAAAGGGACTCTATACGGCTGGTGAAATACTGGACGTAGACGGAGACTGCGGAGGATTCAACCTGCATTGGGCCTGGAGCACAGGCTGCCTCGCCGGACAGAGCGCCGCAGAAAGCTTATTTCTGTGATCAAGTCCGCAGGTAGATTGGGCTGCACTGCCGAAAAATCCATGAACCGACTCCATGTTTTTTTATTTATATGTCTCCGGCCTAATCCGCAACAGACGACAGCCGTCCTGCGTGTCTGTATACAGAGTCATCCGTATATTCAGAAAAGTCCATCTATACCATCTATAACAAAAAAGGTGCCCAGCAGAAAATAATCTGCAGGGCACCTTTTTTCAGGTTAAATTTTTTCTAACGGAGTGCTTCTTTATCCGCATGATCCAGCCAAACTCCTGCTGCCTCTGCCACCTTCTGCAGCGCGGCATCTCCGAAAGGCGTATCCAGTCCAGCCGTACTGACCAGTCCGTCAAAGGTCTCGGTTCCAGCCTTTTTCACCAGACGGAGATAACGGTTCCAGGCATCCGTGCGATCCGTCTGCATCACTGTCCAGAACTGCAGCGCCACCGTCTGGGCCAGGCAATAGTCAATATAATAAAAAGGACGTTCATAAATATGGCTCTGCCGCTGCCATCCCTTCCCATCTCCATAGAAAGGAATTTCCCCAAGCCGCATCCAGGGCATATAAACCCCCAGCAGCTCTCTCCATGTCCTGTGCCTTTCTTCCGGCGTCATATCCGGATCCGCATAGATCAAATGCTGAAAATGATCCACCATGGTTCCGTACGGAATAAAGGTCAAAGCGCCGGCCAGATGCCCATAATAAAATTTATTGGTATCTTCCCGGAAAAAGCCTTCTGCCCAGGGCCATGCAAAAAACTCCATAGACATGGAATGAATTTCACAAGATTCCAGCGTAGGGCTTTGATTGCCGCGCGGTCGGATATCCCGCGCCATATAGGAGGCAAACGCATGGCCGGCCTCATGCGTGATCACTTCCACATCATGGGACGTACCATTAAAGTTTGCAAAAATAAAGGGAGATTTATAAAGGGGAAGATCCGTACAGAAACCGCCGCCTGCCTTTCCTTTTCGGCTCAGCACATCCAACAGCTCATTCTGATACATAAAATCGATAAATTCTGCGGTTTCTGCCGACATTTCGTGATACATCTTTTGTCCATGCGCCAGAATTTGATCCGGCGTTCCCTTCGGGGCAGCGTTGCCGGAACGGAAGGTCAAAGCTTCATCCGCAAAATTCAGCGGATACGCCGCGCCGGTTCGCTCTGCCTGTTCGCGGAACAAACGATCGGCAACCGGCACCAGATATTTCACCACAGCCGCGCGGAATTTTTTCACATCTTCCTGTGTGTAGCTGTTCCGCATCATCCGGTAATAACCCAATGGGATATAGTTGTCATACCCCAGTTTCTGTGCCATCCGGTTACGGACCCGGACCAGATCGTCATATAAACGGTCCAGCGTCTCTCCATGCTCTGTATAAAAATTTCCATCTGCTTTCCAGGCTGCCAACCGTACAGAATCATCAGCGGACTGTTTGTAAGGAGAAAGCTGAGAAAGGGTGCGTGTCTGGCCGTCAAACGGAATCTGTGCAGAAGCGATCAGCTTGCTGTATTCTGTGACCAGCCGGTTTTCCTCCTGCAGTTCCGGGATAATTTCCGGTGAAAACGCTTTCAACGCAATTTCTGCATTTTTGATTAACAGCGTCCCATACTCTTTTTCAAAATCTGCACGGAACGGGCTGTTCAGAAGGGCCAGAGTCATTTTCTGCTGCGTCTCCTGAGTCAGCGGGATGGATTCATCCAGAAAATTCATCTCCGCATCGTAAAATGGATCAGCCGTGTCAATTTCATGGCGTATATAGGTTAAAGAATACATGGTCTCCAACTGGTTAGATAAGTGTTCAAAGGCTTCAAATGCCTGCAGCGCTTCGGCATAGCTTGTTGCCTGCTCCATTTTTTGTACCAGGGCAAGTCCTTCTCGATTAAATCCGTCAATATCCGGACGTTCATAAATCATTTCACTGAATTTCATTGCGCCTCATCCTTTCCTCTGATGCTTTCTTCTATTGTAGCAACCAACCTGTCAAAAAGCAAGCGGTATATGATCTATCCTCACTTTCTTTTATCTGCGTTTTTATTCAAAATATGCAGACGATTCTGCGCATAACCAATTTGGATATTCGACATTTATTCTGTCTGTGCATCCAAATGATGTACTCTTTGTACCCCCAGCGCCGATTTTTCCCTGTCCAGATACCCGGCCGCCGGAGACAAAACAGAATCCACTTGAAATTCAGTCATATACCGCCGGTATTTCAGCGGCAGATGCCCGCGCTGACAGATATAATTGGCGCGCTCCCGAATGGCAATGGTCTGAAAAAAACGCTTCCAAAGCCTCCGAAACTCCGCTTCATCTTCCGCATAACTGGGCAGATGCATCCCGGAGGCGTCGGTGATATACCATTCTCTGGTATCATACAGTGCCGCTGCATTCCGTTTGCGGTCCCGGATAATAAATGGGATACAGGATAACCGGTCGGTAAAATGCGGCATAATCAGGGAAAGCACATCATTGTCCGGGCCTATTTCTGCATAATACACGCCGTTTTCCATTTCTGAAAAACGGATAAACTCAATCATCCGTACCTTTTCATTGCCGACCTTTCGCACCATATCGGCAACCGTCATAACGCTGCTGTCAGTCAGCATGTTCTGCAACTGCCGTCCCGCCTTCATGGCCATACGGGCATAGCGGTAAATCCAGACGTCTTTATCCGCACGACAGGACAGAAATGATAAAAACATGTTTTCCAGTATCTCCCGCCCGGCGCGCTGTACAATCCCCTTTTCCATCCGTATCGCCTTGTCCGGATCGGTAGCAATCCGTTCCGTCCGGGTCCAAAGTCCTTGCTGAAACCCTTCTTCCGCTGCCACGATTTCCGGCGCCTCCCGCCGCTCATAGGAAGTAAAAATGCAGTTAAGCAGCCCTTCGAAGCTTCCGTCGTACAGATACGCTACATTTGTCCGGTCAGACATTTCATATAATCCTCCTGCAATACGGGCTGGTTGGTCGAAAACAGCGAGAGTTGTTCGGTGTTGCGCACATCCGGCAGAGAACCTGGATGCTGGCGGGTATCAGCCGTCAGATTGGCGTAAATAAAGCGGTAATCAAACCGGATTCCTTCTGCGTATTTACCACTGCAGGTAATAAAGTAAATCGCGCGCTTCATGACGACCCGCAGCTTGCGAAGATCATCAAAATGAAGCGGTCCCAGCCGACGGGCCGTGACAATCCGGCGGGCAGAAGTCGGTCCGATACCGGGTACCCGCAGCAGCGTTTCCAGGCTGGCGCGATTGACATCCACCGGAAACATCCAGAGATTATTCAGCGCCCAGTGGCATTTCGGATCCAGCATAGGGTCTAAACTGGGCTTATCCTCGCTTAAAATTTCTGCTGCTTTAAAGCCATAAAAACGCAGCAGCCAGTCAGCCTGGTACAGTCGGTGTTCCCGCAGCAAAGGCGCCGGCTGATCGACCGGAATCAGCGCATGGTCGCCAACCGGAATATAAGCCGAGTAGAATACCCGCCGCAGCGCATATTTTTGATAGAGGCTTTCGGACAGACGCATGATCTGAAAGTCCGTATCCGGTGTTGCGCCGATAATCATCTGGGTGCTCTGTCCGGCTGGTGTAAACTGAGGTGCATGGCGGTATACCTGAAGATCATGCTGATTCTCCGTAATCCCGTCCCGGATAAACGCCATCGGTTTTAAAATCTTGCTTTTGCTTTTATCCGGGGCAAGCTTATTGAGGCTCTGTTCAGATGGCAGTTCAATATTGACACTCATTCGATCGGCCAGCATCCCCATCTTTTGGATCAACTCCGGGGAGGCACCCGGAATAGCCTTCGCATGAATATACCCGTTAAAGTGATACTGGTGACGAAGGAGGGAGATCGCCCTGCACATCTGTTCCATCGCATAATCCGGATTGCGAATGATGCCAGAGCTTAAAAACAGGCCCTCAATATAGTTTCTCTTATAAAATTCAATGGTCAGTCTGGCGATTTCCTCCGGTGTAAAAGCAGCGCGCGGAATATCATTCGATATCCTGTTGATACAGTATTTGCAGTCACAGATACAGTAATTGGTCATCAAAACCTTTAACAGCGAAATACAGCGTCCGTCCGCCGAAAAACTGTGACAGAGCCCGGGTGCCGCCGTACTGCCGATCCCGCCGTCCCGCTTCCCACCGCGCTGGACGCCGCTGGATGTACAGGCCGCGTCATATTTTGCAGACTCCCCCAAAATCTGTAGTTTATCAATCAGTTCCATCCCGGATCCCCTTCACAATTATCTATATTTTTATTAAATAATATCATAAATTATTTGAATTGTCAATCGACAATTTCATAATCTAAACTTATTTTCTAAAAAATTTCATATTTAATTCCAAAAACTAATTTTGCAACGCACCTGTATATTTTCTGTAAAAAACGGAAAATACTAAAATGATTGGTCCAGTAGCAAAAAAGGGCCGGTTTGAATAGCATAAAGAGTAAATACAGCACAAATCCTGATCGAATAAGAAAGGAAGAAGCATATGGGAATCACTGCAGATTTTTTTCTGGGCGTTAATTCGCCGGAAGGGTTCGTTACATATGGGGATACACTGGTTACCCCGCAGGAAAAACGGCGTATTTTCTTAATCAAGGGAGGGCCAGGCACAGGAAAGTCCACCTTGATGCGCCAGGTTGCAGAAACGCTGGAAGATATCGAAAACGAAAAAGGATTAACCGAACGGATTCATTGTTCCTCTGATCCGGATTCCCTCGACGGCGTCATCTTCCATCATGCGGATGCGATTTTACTGGATGCAACCCCGCCACATGCGGTCGAGCCTTATGCGCCGGGGGCTTATGAGAGCGTTGTCAACCTGTGCGATTGCTGGGATGAAAAAATCCTGCAGGCAAACCGGACGCCAATACTGGCCCTGAATGCACAAAACAAACTCTGTCACAGCCGCTGCCGGAATTTTCTGCAGGCTGCCAATTCCCTGTTAAGCAGCAACCGGCTCATGGCGCTGGATGCTGCGGACACGGATAAGATTACCCGTTACGCTAAACGGGTGGCCTTGCATGAATTTGCCCATAAGGGTGCCGGTAAGGCAATAGAGCATAAACGCTTTTTGCGTGCTGTAACGCCCAAAGGAATGATTTCGCTGGACAGCACGATACCGGCCCTTTGCGATCGCGTTTATCTGTTATCGGATCCATATGAGGCATCCAGCAGCCTTCTGCTCTCTGCACTGCGTCTGCTGGCGTTGGAATACGGGCATGAAATCTTTACCTGTTACAGTCCTTTCAATCCAAAATCCCAGGTTGAAGAACTGTTTATCCCGGCTCTCCGTCTGGGATTCTGCGCTGGAAATAACCGTACGCTTTTACCGTTTGCGCCATACCGGGTGGTGCATGAATCCCGCTTTATTGATATGGAACAGTTGAAAAAGCACCGGCAGCGGCTGAAATTCAATCAAAAAGCGGCTGGAGAGTTGATCAACGAGGCTGTCCTTCTTATGCAGGTGGCAAAAAAGCTGCATGATGATCTGGAAAAATATTATATCCGGGCAGTAAATTTTCATCAGGTCAATCAGAAAAAAGAAAAACTGTTGCAAGAACTTGGCCAGATCCTCTGCGGCCGCTGACCCGCTTCCTTTCCGATGACCATAGCAGGGATGCCCTGTTGGCCACTATACATCACAAAAACAACCCCGAACTGTCCAAAACCGTTCGGGGTTGTTGCATCATATCCAGTTTCATTTTGCAATCCGGGCGTCCTTTGACCAGCATGACTGAAATCATCGCATATCTCCTCTGAGCCTTTCCCTGGTAATCACAGAAAACGAGTATCCCTTTGGGTATTTTGCTCTGCGGAATATCTGTGCGAGGTATTCCTGAAAATGAGGTAGAATTGTACGGCATTCTGTGATAAAATAAAGAGTAATTGGTACTTTGCATAAAAAATAAATCTTAGTCCGGTGATAATAGGGTGCATGTCTGACAGGAGGAGAACTGTATGAGACTTTTTCATGTTAGTGAACAATCAGATATTCATCATTTTGAGCCAAGAATACCTGATAGAAATGATCTGGATAAACATGTGGGACTGGTATGGGCAATAGATGAATTTCATTTGCCAAATTTTTTAACGCCGCGAAATTGCCCTCGTGTTACATATCATATAGGAGAAAATACAACAGATGTTGATAGAATGAACTTTTTTTCAACGGATACCATGACCTATGCAATCGTGATCGAGAATAAATGGTTCCATATAGTCAGATCGACTACGTTGTATTTATATGAATTTCATACAGAAGATTTCGTCTTACAAGACCATGTGGCCGGATACTATGTTGCCAAAACAAAACAGATACCGATTGCTAAATATGAGTTTCGTGATTTGTTTTCAGAATTGATCAAACGGAATGTTGAAATAAGGGTTGTCGATAATCTATGGAATATCGCAGATAAAGTCAAGGCATCGACGTTAAATTACTCATTGTGTAGAATGGCTTTTGCACAGCCCAGGTGATAAACAATTCTGGGGTTGAAAAGTATACCGTTATTGACAATACCAAATCTATTGGATGATCTGCTTGGCTTGGGTACATCCGGTATAGGCCAATATGGCAGTCCATCTTGATGGATGGAACAGATCAAAATACTTTATCAATTCTCATAAATGTTTACGCGAACAGTCGTAAGACGGTTTAAACACAGATGTTTTCGTATACCGCCTCCATGAAGATCGAATCAGGCACGCTTGAAAGGATCTTTTCCGTAGCAGCGTGGGTGTCCTCTTCCCTATAAGGATTTCAAGGAGGAACCGGACGTTAATAATGGGCCGTCTCAGCAAACCATAAAAGGATCTGCCGTCTGATACCATAGCCGGTTGACTTCCGGCTGCCGGACGGACAGGATTAAATTTGCGAAAAACGATCACGCCTATCAGTAAATATAGGGTTGCGTATCGTCATGAACCGCAAAAGCCGGCATTCTGAAAGAGGTTCAGAAACAGCATTCCTGAAATCAATATAGTGGAATAATACGTTAATATAAAGGTAGATTTCATTTAAAATATGTGATTTAATGATGTAAAATCCATTGAAGGGGGAAAAGAAAATGTATTTAAATCTATCGGATTATCATATTTTACAGAATACTGTACAGACCAAAGAAATTCAGGCTGTTCTGGATGAGGCGACAGCTAAAGGCGGTGCCGTAGTTGTCGTTCCGGCAGGCACATACATAACAGGAACACTGAATCTCGGAGGCGCATCGCTGTATCTTGAAAAAGGGGCTGTGCTGAAGGGTTCGGGCAATCGTGAAGACTATTATCCAAACGGTTTTGCACATAATGAAATGCATGATTGTATCAGCCTGATTTATTCTATGAATCACAGCGATATATCCATCAGCGGGCATGGCGTTATAGATATGAATGCCGAGATGTTTTATGATATGGACAGTCCGAATATTCCGGATGATGGTCATATTTACAGCGAAGAACAAAAGGCGGAGTGTACCAGAAATTATAAATATCGTCCGTCACAGCCGATCTTTTTTTATAATTGCCGCCATATTTCCATTAAAGGAATTATGCTGAAAAATGCGCCTTGCTGGACGATGTCCTTCAACAGCTCAGAAGATATTAAAATATCAGATATTACAATAGAAAATGATATGACGATTCCTAATAATGACGGCATGCATTTTTGCAGTTGTAAAAATGTCATTATACATGGCTGTAATATTGCAGCCGGAGATGATTGTATTGCTCTTTCGGGAATAACGGACTGGTATCGCCCATGTGAAAATATCACCATTTCCGACTGCATTATGACATCGGTATCCAAAGCGATTTCTATCGGATATATACACAGCACTGTACGAAATGTAACGGTTTCAAACTGTATAATTTACGGCTCACAAAGAGGCATTGCCATCATGGCTTCCAAAGGCACGGGTTTGGTTGAACATGTTATGTTTCAGAATATACGCATTGATACCAAAGTTCATGCGGGGAACTGGTGGGGCAACGGTGAACCGATATGTCTTGTCGGAACATATCACAATTACGATGGATATCTCTATCCTGCGCCGAATGTAAATAACGCTGTGAATATCCGTGATATAAGCTTCCATCACATAAGTTGTACAGGAGAGAATATAATCGGAGTCATCGGAAGCGGGAATAATATTGACGGTGTTGTTTTTAATGAGGTGTATTTTGAAAGAAAAGACAGCGCAAACAGATATTTGAAAGGCGACAGATGTATTGATATCAGTCCATCCGACGAAACAATAACTGTTCCTGAGGATTTTTCTGACTGCATTTATATTCGGGAAAGCAAAAACGTTCGTATGAGTAACATTTATACCCGGTGATTTTATGGACAATCAAACAGTCAGATTGCCCTTTCCCGAATACGATCAAATAAGCGGGGTCGGTTATCTGCATCAAAAGAGCGTTGGAGAAACATTTTCACTGCACTGCCATGATTTCTATGAGATTTTTTATGTGCCGTCGGGAAAAGCAATTCATCATATAAATGGATATAGTGAAATTATTACTGCCGGTACACTTGAGTTTATCCGTCCCGACGATACCCACAGATACAGCTTTTTGAATCGATATGATATGGAGCTGATTTCGATTGGCATTGAAAAAAGTATGATGGAAGAAATACTATTATATCTTGATCTGCAAATCGAACATCTTCTTGATGGTAATATGCCGGGCAAAACAGTATTTTCCGGCATCAGTGAAATGGAAATACGACATTTAATCACTTCAATTGGACAAAAAGCGCCCGGAAGTGAGCGCAAAATTTATGCCAAGGCGTTAATGCCTCTTCTTCTGCATACGGTATACAATGAAGAAAAAACGGAAAACAGATTTATTCCGCAATGAATTTCACCATCTTTCAGGATTAGAAAACATCGATATTTTCAGCAATGTTCAAAATACAGGATGCTACAAAACCCATAAAATAAAGGGCCGTTAGTAACAAATTAATAGCAAATTAGTAGCAAATTAGTAACAGAAAGAACCCCCCGAAGAATAAAAAACTCTCCGGGGGTTCTTTCTGCTATTTACCTAATGCAATGAATCCATCAAAGCCGGCCGCCTCTATCTTTTTCAGCATGGAATCAGCATTTTCCTTCTTACTGTAGGCCCCAACCTGTACCCGATAAACCGTGTCTGTCTGATCGGCAGATGCGGTTTTTTCGTTCCATTCTGTTCCCGCCGCTTTGCAGA
>CAJFUK010000016.1 GCA_904420125.1 Candidatus Falkowella caecavicola
GCGAGATCAGGAGATTGAGATTTACTACCGCTTTATCGGCAAAATTGATTAACCTGTATCCATATCTTTAACTTTGGGAAACCGGCACATGTTATCCGGATATGGAACTACTTCCTGTAATTTCAGACTTTTTCGGTGTGACAGTAGATAAACTTATCGGAGTTGGTGAACACATCGAACGGGAAAAAGTTGAGCAATACCTGTTCCGTTTTCAGGAAGCGATCAGTCAAGGCAAAGTTTATGACTGCATTGCGATTGCGCGAGAGGGCGTTGCTGAATATCCGAATAATTTTACGTTGTTGAATAAGTTGATGTACGCATTATTTATTGCAGGGGATGATGATGGCAACATTCCCGAATGGAAAGAAAACATGGAAAAGAACGATGCGGAAATCACTGCTTTGGGCGAAAGAATTATGAAATACTGTCCTGATCAGGATATTCGTCTTGAGGCAACAGCCAGACTAGCTTTCAACCACTGTGAAATGGGAAGAAAGGAAATCGGCCGAGCGGTCTATGAATCTTTGCCATCGGCTGAATTCTGTAAAGAAAATCAAATGTGGTGGAGTTTAACTGACGATGAAAAACTTCCCTATTTGAAAAATAAAATAAAGCAAGACTACGAAGCATTAAGAAGTTCTATATGGTTATTGGCAGATTCCGGTTGTATTTCGGATGAGCAGTCCGTTATGGCAATAAAAAAGGTATTTGAGATTGAAAAAGTTATATATGATAACACCAGCACGCCGGATGGTTGGGGTGCCGCTAAACTGCAGTTGGATATTGCAAAACTATATGCAAGATTGGATAACAATAAAGAAGCTATCAAACATCTGAAAATTGCAGCAGAAGCTGCCAAAGCATTTGATGGACGACCGGAAGAACAAGTTTTTTCGAGTATGTTGCTCGGAAGTATTACTGTCAGAAAAATTGATTTTGAAACATCTGACACAAGAACACTATGCCAGATCATGCGCGATAAACGGCTGTCATCTCCAGAGTTTGATAAGCTTCGCAACACGGATGAATTCAAAGAAATCATAAACATGCTGCGCTGAGCTGCAAGGGTTCAAATCTCCCATCCAAAACAGTAAATATATCTTTTTTTATAGCCGCTTAACAAAAATAATCAGGGGTGAGCAGCAAATGGCCAGGGCAGAACCATTCTAACAGGATCCCTAAGGAAGTGTCAAAAAGAAAAAGAATAGTTTAAAATTTGCTTAAACTATTCTTTTTGACATCATTGTGGCAGAAATTATTGATTGGGTTGTATCAAATTTATATTTTTATCCTAAGTATAAACGGAGGAAAAATTTATGAGTAATGAAAACAGCAGCCAATTAACGTGTGAAAGTTTTGAGTATCGCTCTCTGGGAAAATTACGCTTTATCGGCATTGATGCTTGGCCTGATGAAGATTGGGATTCTCTTTGGGCGCGCAAAGAAGAATTTATGCCGGCATTGGACAAAATGATGCCGGATTATGGAGCACAGATCCCCTATGACTGTGCATTTATGCATCACAACGGAAATGAAGTCGATACTGAAAATCACTATTTGGCCGGTCGCTTTTTTAAAGAGGGAACTCCAGTGCCGGAAGGCTTTGATTACTACGATGTTCCCACCGAGCAAGCGGCATATGCAGTCTATAAAACAGATGAATTTGATGGGGATATCGGTGGTGCTTATTATGATACGCGTGATCAAATATTAAGCGATGGTGTTGGGATTCCTTATCCATGTTCGTATTGGCATGCAGCCGTTTATATAGAGGGTCGACCTAAAAAGGGTGTGTGTCGTTTTGGGTATTTGTTCTCAATTGAAAAACACGTTACAATCTGAACCCTCGTTTCTAATTTGCTTCCGACTCCAAAACAGCTTGTCTGTAGGAACAATCAAGTGTTTCTTATTCAGTGCGAGGGTTTGAATCTTTCATCCGAAACCATAAAAATATCTTTTTTATAGCCGTTTGACATCTTGACATAATAAATAAATCCGAACCTTTTGCCGGTTGGCGATGGGTTCGGATTTTGTGCTTTTAGCTCCACCAAATGATTGTTGAAATGAGTCGATTGTTATCAGAGTTCATGAACGGGCTGCTTGAGTATTTGACTTCTTTCGCTTTGTATGGTACCATACGATTATAGAATCAAGCGGCTTCAATTGTAGGAGTATATTATGCTGGGTGTGCCAAAAAACAGAGTCATATTGCTGCCTCATAGCGATACATGGGCGGATGAATATAGCAAAGTAAAAGAATTTTTCATGGAAATGTTTGCGGATGAAATCGTTTCAATTGAGCATGTTGGCAGTACATCCATTCCTGGAATCATGGCCAAGCCGATGCTGGATGTAGCTGTCGTTTTTAAGGATATAACAGCGCAGGTATTTCATAAAATGGAAGAAAGTCAATATGTTTATTATGGTGAAGTCGCATCAGGTAAGTATTTGTTTGTATTAAGAGGAGAGAATGAAATTTCCTTACAACATATTCATTGCTATAAATCAAATGATCTGACCCTGTTTTATGAGCAAATACAATTTAGAGACTTTTTACGAACGCATTCTAAATATGCAAAAGAGTATGAAGAATTAAAGAAAAGCCTGTCTAAAATGTATTGTGATGACAGGAAAAAATATACGGCTGGGAAACAGGCGTTTTTCGATAAAATAAAGATTCTGGCTGCTCAAAATCAAAATACCATTGAGAGCTGAACCTTTAAGGTTTGGACATTTCCATTGGTGCCTTGTCCGGCGTGAGGGTTCAGATCCACCCGTCGAAAATACAAAAATATCTTTTTTACAGCCGCTTGACAGATTGAAAACACCATTGAAATCTAAATCTATTTCCGATTCGGATCGCAATGATGTTTTCGTTTAAATCGAGTATTATCAGGATTTTGTATAAAACACAAAGTATTTTTAACATATTACACGATTGCCCACGAATCTTAGAATCCCTTATAAAATCTGTCTATTTCTGTCCTGTTTAAGGCTCACTGTAAAAATTTTTTGTTCGTATCCATGGACTTTTCCTTTGTCAAACATTGAAAATCAGGACGGAGGGCTGTTATGAACAAATGGATTGTTGAGGATTGGGCTTTTGACATAGAAGTTACCGAAGGCGATGCGAAAAACTGTCGGCTTGGATTAGAAAAAGGGGATCGATTTCATTTTGAATATGAATGTCCCCAGGGCTTTTGCCCGCGTGCTCTCATAGAAATATTCACCTGGTGTGAAGTGATTCGCTGCGGCGGAGATTTTACATACAGGGGTTGTCCCTCAAAATATGAAATGGATTTGTCCTGTCCCTGCCATTGCCTGCAATTGCACCTGACTGCCATACCCGTCAACCGGGATGGGCAAGGAAAATATACAGGAGAAAACATAAAATTGGAAGAATCATTGCAGGGCTCAGCACTATGCGCTGAAAACGGGCACGAATCTTTTTGACAACTCTGTTATGGAAAAAAGCACAACAAGGTAGAGAAACTCGCAGATGTTGTGCCTTTTTGACAGGATACCGGCAGGTTTCATGAGATTATTTTTCAGCCAATCCATATCATTTGTTTTTTTAATTAAATCAAAGCTTTTACAGACGCTGAAAAGAATACACTTCTGCATTGAATTCTCTGTGCCCGGCATCTGTCCTTTTTATTTTCTGAACTGTAAGCATGTCTTTTCATACAAAGTTTTTGCCGGTTCACTGCCTTTTAATCCTTTAATATACCGAATGCCGGGAAATCTTTTTTTGGAATATGCTTTAAAAAGATTTCCCAGCATAAAGCATATTCTAACAGGCGGAGGACACCAACTTTCCTCATTTGTGATGGTTTAACATATAACCAAGCCGGTTCTTCCTTATTGCAGGCTGTAAAGCCAACGGCTTCTCCATCCTGCTTTGCAATAAAAATAGGCCGGGGTATCCAAAGAGCCTTTCACGGACGGCTGTAATTGCCAGAGGGAGAAAGGCTTTCCTCAGCCCGGCCAGATGCAGTTTGATTTTTCTTGCACAATCATGGATCTTCTCAATGGCCGCCCGTTTGCTTTTTCATATTTTCTGATGGTTAGCATTGGCGGCTTCCCCCATAGTTTAATGCCAAATTCTATTATCTTATTTTACCACAATTCTGGGAACATGAAATAATCTGCCGGAGAAACGAGTCCCCTTCTCCGTGAAGCCGTCAAGAGCAAAAGTCGTGAGCAGGGGACACCAACTTTATGTTATCAATCGAAAAGGTCGGCCATGGCAGCATTTGTGTCTATCATGTCTTATGATCTTTTCTGTACCATGGTATAAGAAAACACACAGGGATATTGATGGCCGTGGCTCAAACCGTGCAAAATATTTGTAACGGTTTGCAGGGCGATCAAAAGGCAACCGCTGCTATAATAATCACCCATTTGTTTTTCAGGCATATAATGCTAGCGATCATATGCGTATGAAGGGTGATATTATGAATTACTGTTACAGTCAACAGCAAATCTGCCTGATGAACCAGCTTCGGAAATTATGGGAACAACATGTGTACTGGACGCGTTTTTTTATCATCAGTACTGTTGCCGGATTAGAAGATTTAGACGCTGTTACAGCCAGATTATTGCAAAACCCAAAAGATTTTGCGGACGTTTTGGCTCCGCTTTATGGGGCAAGGACAGCCAGGCAGTTTCAGGAGCTTTTGACCGATCATTTGCTGATCGCTGCTGATTTGGTGAATGCCGCGAAAAATAAAAATATTATTAAGGCCGATGAAGCTCGTAAAAAATGGTACGAAAATGCAGATGAAATTGCTTGTTTCCTGTCCAAAATCAATCCATACTGGGATCAGTCCAGATGGAAAAGTAAGCTGTACAGTCATTTGGAAATGACAGAAAAAGAAGCGGTTCTGCGTTTACAGGGCAATGATCAGGCAGATATTAAAAATTTTGAACGGATTGAAAATGAAGCGTTGAATATGGCGGATTATATGTTTTGTGGTATCGTCCGGCAGTGCTTTGAATGAATCAATAGTAAGCACGACCAAAAGGGAGACACTTCCTAAGGAAGTTGTCTCCCTTTGTTTTTTGTAATCAGCTAAAATGATTGGATTGTAGGAAAATGATGGTAGTGTCAAATGAGTTATGAAAAAATGGAGCCTAAGAAATAGGCTCAGATTGAACCTTGAAAATCGCAGATATGATGTTTGA
>CAJFUK010000017.1 GCA_904420125.1 Candidatus Falkowella caecavicola
AGTGATTGAGAACAAGGCAATCTAACGGCTTGCCTATTCAACACAAAGGAAAATCTAATGTTGTGCATAAATAAACGGCTCTACTGGCCCGACAGGCCCAACGGGACCGTCAGGAGCAACCGGCCCGACGGGACCAACAGGACCGTCAGGAGCAACCGGCCCGACAGGACCAACAGGACCGTCAGGAGCAACCGGCCCGACAGGCCCAACAGGCCCATCAGGAGCGACTGGCCCGACGGGACCAACAGGACCATCAGGAGCAACCGGCCCGACGGGACCAACAGGACCGTCAGGAGCAACCGGCCCGACGGGTCCAACAGGCCCATCAGGAGCAACCGGCCCGACAGGCCCAACGGGTCCAACAGGTCCAACGGGTCCGACGGGGCCAGAAGGAGAAGGTGGAGATGCTGCGACAATCCGGATTGGAAACGTCATTACGGGAGAACCGGATCAAGAGGCTGAAGTCAGAAACTCCGGTACACAAAAGGATGCCATCTTTGATTTTATCATTCCACGCGGAAAAGACGGCTGCTTCAGCGACCTGGCAGAAATCTTCTGTACAGTGAATGCGCCTACGCAGCTCACGCGGGAGAATTCCGCTATTACCTTTGCAGAGAACACGATTTTAACCGGGACTTTTGTTTGTCATAAACCGGGGTCTCCGGATATTGTGATCTATGAGCCGGGCATTTATTTGATCAGCTTTAACGGGACGCTCGCTCTGGGGCCGGGAACCAATAGTCCGGGAACTATTTTGATTTCTCTGCGGCAGAATGGGGTTGCTAAAACAGGGGGGCAGATCACTGACACGCTGACCTTAACCCGCACGCCAACCACCGGTTCCTTTACACTTCCCATTCAGGTATCTGCGACGCCCACCACATTGCAGATGGTGGCCAGTGCAGAAGGCTTCTTAATTAGCAATGCCTCGCTGTCGGTTTTAAAGATTGGAAAAAATATCTAACCTAAAAGGAGCGGGAAATGATTACCATTAGCCTTTGTATGATTGTCCGGAACGAAGAAGCTGTATTAGGCCGGTGCCTGGACAGTGTTCAAGGGATTCCAGACGAAGTGATTATTGTCGATACCGGTTCACAGGATCAAACCAGGGAAATCGCCGCCCGCTATACAGACCGGATCTATGATTTTCCCTGGATCGACGACTTTGCCGCAGCCAGAAATTTTGCATTTTCCAAAGCCACGAAAGAATACCTGCTTTGGTTAGATGCAGATGATATTCTGAAGCCCACAGAGCGGGAAAAATTTCTGGCACTGAAAGAAACTCTGCCAATAGAGACAGATATGGTCATGATGCCATATCAAATTGCGGAAGACGATGCGGGAAGAGCGACCTTCTCCTATTTCAGAGAACGGCTGATGAAACGGGCTTGCGGATATCAATGGCAAGGCGCTGTTCATGAGGCAGTCACCCCCAGCGGCAGGATTCGGTATGAGCCGATTGCTATTACTCACCGTAAGGTATCACCCGGAGATCCGGACCGGAACCTCAAAATCTTCGAGAAGCTTCTTGCAGAGAAAAAAGAGCTGGTTCCGCGGGAGTGGTATTACTATGCCAGGGAACTCTGGTATCACCGCCGGTATGCAGAAGCAGAACAAAAGTTTTTGCATTTTCTGTCCATGGGCGGATGGAAAGAGGATCGCATGGAGGCCTGGCTGATTCTATCTCAATGCCAAATCGCGCAGGGAAACCGTACGGCAGCTCTTCAGTCTCTTTATCAGAGTTTTATGGAAGGAATCCCACGTGCAGAAATCTGCTGTGCCATTGGAGACTGGTACCGGGAAGAAGAGCGATATCCGGAAGCCATCTATTGGTATGAGACGGCAAGGACTGTTCCCGATCATGCAGAAGGCTTTCAAAGGCCCGATATGAAGGATTTTATTCCGCTGATGCAGCTTTGTGTCTGTTATGACCGAACAGGAGACCATGAAAAGGCAAGGCAATGCCACCTGCTTGCCAAACGGCAAAAGCCTGAGCATCCTTCGGTTCTCTATAATGAAGCGTATTTCAACAGACTCGAACAAACCCCATCCCTGCAGTAAGAAAACAAAAGCTATCAGCGGGGATCCAGCGTAACAGGATGTATCGTAGATGTATGATGAAGGGCATATCCTTTGATATGCCCTTCATTCCACTGTGTCCATGGAATTGCAATAGACGCAGATTCTCTGTGTGTAAAACTTTTTCCTGTAAGCGCTGGAAGGGTCATACACCTATGGTGTGATAAACAGATTCCCGCTGGATTTCGTAGGTCTCTGTTGCGCGAAAAAGTCTTTCATTCTATGATTTTCTATCGAGTTTCCAGCTGATTGTATGGAAGGATTTGCCCTCTGTTATCCCGTATGACGCAAACGGGATGGAATCAATGATTGTTGTTTTTCCTTCCTCATATGTCTGTTTCAAAATTGCCGGTTCGCTTGCCATGCAGGATAACACCGGCTTTCATTCCCAGGTTAAAATAGATTTCCTCAATGACAGATGAATAAGCATGGATTTGTTCCATGACTGCATCCGTTCCTTTACCACATTTTTCGGCAACGAGCTTTTCCAGCTTTGAAAAAGACGCATTTTTCCGCTGGAAAAAGCTTTCATGACTGATCATCTGTTTATGACTGCCATCATGAATATATGCACTTATACGTACTCAACATTTGCAAATTAAGACGCCGTTTCATCGCGGAAAAATAGCTTGCTGCATAACCGCGATGTTTCTGTTATTCTTCCTCATGTTTTTCAAATTCGGACATGGTGCTGCTCATTTTGTCAGGTCAACAGGTTTTTGAATTCAAGACTAATTTGCTCTTTGTCTTTCGTTCCTCCTTTCAACCGGCAAGAATCGTATAAAAGCATGGTTTTGAAAACCGTATCCATAAACGCCTCGTTTCTATGTACCATAAACAAAACAAAAATGATTTCGTAAAACTGCTCCTTTGCAAGCTGTTCCATAAATTTTTTCATCATGTCGAGAGTTCATATGCTCACGATCCGGCGTGCATATCAGATACCACAAACCGGGATATTTTCTAACCCACTGTAAAAAAGGATGGTGTGTTTATCCCATTTGGTCAGACGTTCTACTGTCTTATTCCCCCTCAAAAGCCGTTTTTAAGTTTTGGGCTGTTTGGGCGGCGAGTATTGCGCCGACCTGCAAGCCGATTTCCATGTAGACATTTTCGATTACAGTTACATAGTCATAAATGGGTTGGGCGATTTCTTCAAAGTCCTTTTCGTTTGGGTAGTCCTTATGCAGGCGGGCACTAAAGGCTTTAT
>CAJFUK010000018.1 GCA_904420125.1 Candidatus Falkowella caecavicola
CATATCCGTATGCGGGTGCAGGATATTTCCGTCTTTGTCCTGTAATTCTACATGCACAGTGCCGCTTGTTACAGCGTCTTCTTTTTCTACCAGATAATAGGTGTTTTCCTTCCGTTCCGATACTGGGATTTCCTCTCCGGATGGGATCACCACAATACTGGATTTCACCGCTACCTCTTCTTTGGTTGCCAGTGTGTCCGGCTGGATCTCCAGTTGAATCTCCTCCGCATTGGAAAAAGGAATCCGCAGCCCCATTTCCAGGATAAATTCCGGCATCTCCTCTGCCGACGGGATCACCTCCCCATTTTCGTCCTGCATCAGTGCAAAAAGCACTTCCTGCCCATCTGTTTTGGCAAACAGGCCGATCTGCTTCATGGTATATCCCTGCTGCAGCTGGGTGTTTTCCAGCAGCGCACGGACTACCAGCAGGTTTTCTTCCCTTGTTTCTTCTGTCAGCTGTAATGCCTGCTGCGGATCCGTTACGTCCGTCTGCTTGATCAGCAGTACTGTGTCTACAGTCCCACTCCCGCTTTCAGCCCGCGTAATCGTGACAGCCTTCCCGCTGGCCAACAGGTTCAGCCCCAGTTCTGTCACAACCGCCTGATTCCATACCGCCATATTATATTCTCCTTTCATATCTTGTCACTAAAATCTGTATTTGTTTTTTCATCAGCATCCGAACACCGCTGCGCACACCTGTTTCCGCCTGCAGTTCGGTCAAAAGCTTGAGCAGCAGTTGAATATTCGCCGGCTTGATCAGCAGGATTGTCTGTTCCAATTCGGGAAAAATACTGTTATCCCGCTCCAGATACTTGACCGTTAAACAATAATGATTGTAATCCATCTCCATCCGCCAGCGCCCTTGTCCAAGCAGCGCATCGAGCCGTTCCGCCAAAAATTGCAGAGTAAAAGGCGGCTGCATGGCCATACGGTTTAAGATTCGCTGTCTCCTGTATGTATCGGCTGCTTCCGGCTCGACAGGGAGCCCCAATATTTTTTCAAATTGTTCCAATCCCACAGTATCTGCCAACTGCACGTAGTTGCGGTTCTGTACCGTCTCGGCGGAAAGCTCCGCCTGCGCAAAGAGCGTTTCCTCTGTCCGGGCCAGGCCGTCCATTTCCTGAATGCCCTCATAAACCGATGGGTATTGTCTGAAAATCTGCCTGTTATTGTTCATATACCGTGAGCACCACCTCTCCTAACACCGGAATCTGCTGAAGCTCCGCTGTCTCGGTCAGCTGAATATCTCCACCGCCGTTGACAGTCAGTCCTGTTACATTCGTGACCCCGGCCGTATCAAGGATTGCCGCATTGATGCGGGAAGCAAAGACCCAAAGTTCGTATTGATTCAGGCTGTCGGCATTATCCCAATTTTTCCGAACCTCCGCGAGATATCCTTCGATCGCCTCAGCAGCGTCTTCTTTTACCTGCGTCAAACTTGCATCCGGAGCGAGCCGTACCTGTGCGGACACGGAAATCTCGAGTGCATCCGGCGTAGTGATGCTAACCTGATGTCCAATCGGGGCTAATCCCAGTCCCTGCCCGCTCTGTCCCTGCGGATCAATTGCGTTCTGCAAAGACTGTAAAAATTCTTCCCCTGCCGGTTTCTGCTCGCTGTCCACAACGGAGAGCAGTACCGTTCCGCCGCCATTCCAGACAGGATAAACCTGTACTCCGCCGACGCCTTCCATACTCAGCAGAACCTGTCGATACCAGGTGATATTTCCGCCAAATGCCTTCTGCTGTACATGTTCCAGATAGCGTTCCCGCAGTTCCTCATCAGTCTCGGTGTCTCTTGCCGGTAAAACCAGTCCGGACAGCGTACCTTTTCCAAAACCGTTAATATGGGAAATGGGCAGGATCGCACCGGTATAGTCATTACCTGCGGTTCCCGCGGTTTCGCATGTCAGGATATAGCTTCCTGGAACTGTGCTGCCGGACGTGTCTCTGTAGACGTCGGTCACTTGATAGTTCAGCCCCTTGGTCTCGGAAACCTCGGAGAACCGGCTGCCGATCGGAATCTCCATGGGATTCCCCTCGCTGTCCAAAAAGTCGCCCCTCCGTTTGGCGTAACTGGCTGGATAGCGTTCCAGTCCCTGCTCAGCCGCACGATAATCCAGATACTCCCCGGATGCCGTGAGAACGTAGGCGTTTTCTGTCGAAGTCTGCAGCGCGATATAATATTCAGCCAGCAGATAACAGGCCGGCGCCAGCGCATCATAAATAATGCTGCCTTCCCGCTTATCCAAATCATCCGGTACCAGGGCCAGAGCCTCTGCCAGTAACTGCTGATAAGTTTTTCCCTGCAATAGATATTCCTCCTTTTAAATGTGAATATTGGTTGCCGCCTCGATCATCCCCAGGGGAGTGACCGCAGTGAAAGATACATGAATGCTGTCCGTCTCCGGATACGATGCCTCAAAATCCCGGACCTCGGTGATCCGGTCATCGGATAGAAGTGCCTCTGTGATCCGGTCTTCCAGAACGGACAAAACCTCCTGCATATTCTGTCCAATGAGATCAGACAACGCAATCCCGTAGCCCTGCAGGTAAATCGGATAAGCAAAACGTTCTGTCATCAGGACTTTATAAACAGCCTGCTCGATGGCCCCCAACCCGTCAGTCATCCCGGAGATCCTTCCAGTGTCCCGGTTCAGACGGTAGGTCCGGTTAGACGGTTCTTTCTGCATCATCTGTTCCCGCAGATTGACAGTCTCCATCCGTTTTTCCCCCTTCATTCTGATCTGATGGCAGCCTGTCGTAGCCGGAGAGCTGCTCCATTTCCCCTTTCAATGCGTTGTATTCGCCTGGCAGCAGCATGGTGGTCAGTACTGCATCTTCACCGGACACACCCCAACTTTTCTGTAGCTCAATATCCTTCAGATTCGGGGATACAACCGCAGCGGCCGTTAGTTTTCCCATATAGTCCAAAGCGCGGAATCCTCGCGGATCATGCCGGCAGATGGCAAGGATCTCTTCCCTGTCTTCTTCATAAAGCGGACGAATCTCGAACGGAACCGGTTTGCCGTCTGCACCCCGGAACCGCTGGGAAATAATCACTTCCCGGTTTTTGGGACAGTCCGCATTTTCTCGATAAAAAAACTGTTGCATTTTCTCTTTCTCCTTTTGTTTAGAATGATCGCAGCCTTCTGTTTCCGGACGGCTTACGCGATCTTTTTTGAGCTTTTTTCTGTATTTCCAGCGTATAGTCAATCATGCCGCACAAAACGGCTTTTTCCGCCAGACTCATCCGGGCGTACGCGGAGGGCAAAATATGAAACTGTGTCAAAGCGTAATAGGCGTAGCCAAAATCGCCTTCACCCTCCGCGATCATTTTTTTACCTGATTTTTCATCGCCCCCAGCCGGTATCCAAAACCGCAGATTTTCTTGACTGCCTGATCCAGCCTGTGAAATTCTCCGGCCAGCAGCATTTTGCGCACCAGGTCTTTCTCATCTCTGGCTCCCCAGTTTTCCTGCAATGCCGGATCCCGAAAATTGGGGACCACGCAGGAGGCCGCAATCAGTCCGACGGAATAATCCAGATCTTCAAACCGGACTTCCGCTTCTCCATTTTTCCCGACCCGCCGGATAATTGCGCTTTCTTCAATGACTGTGATCTCTTTCTGGCTCAGCGCCCGGAGTTCAAAAGGGATAGCTTGTCCCGCATCATCCCGAAAACGGTCTGAAACCATTACCTTCTCATGAGGAATCTGTGCAACCGATTCCTTTAAAAATTCTTTTACTCGCATAAAAATTCCCTTTCTGATTTAACTTTTTCTTGAATATTCACAAAACATGAATATTCAAGGAATAATACGGTCATTTTCCGTTGATAGATATAGCATAACATAAAAAAAGTCTCATGGAGTCTCATCTTATAAAAATTTTTTATTCATGCATCAAAGCGCCTTCTTGATTCATATCTTCTTCAATCCAGTTGCCAAACAGGTTATAGAGCGCATCCAGATCGGCTGGACGCCGTAAAATATCCAGCATCTCCCCATGCTCTTGTCCCGTACGTGCAGAAAACCGTGACAAAAGATCCAGAACAGCGTCGATTTTTTCCAAAGCTGTCTGCATGTCCGGATCTCCTTGGGCGTCACCGCCTGTCGGTGCCCCCATTTTTCCCGGATCTTCAGGAGATAATGCATCGAAAGGGTTGAAATTTTTGTTCCATTCTGATAAAATAGAGGAAATGGAATCATTGGAAATCAATACCGGATTTTCCACGGTTTTTACTCTGTCAATGCATAGGGTCGAATCCTCTTCAAACCATGTTGCCAAATCGGTCAGGAGGAGATTGGAGATGGATTCTGCCAGAGCGGCGTCTGTAGTGGAAAGTTCTGCTTCTGTCACTGCGGCTGCTTCCGGCTCCGAGGCTGTCTCTGGCGCCGAGGCTGTTTGTCCCTCTGTTTCAGTCGTCCCTTCGGCTTCCGGTGGGGCGTTTTCCAGCTGATCCTTCAGATTGCGTAACTGGGTAGCATAAATGTGAGCCGTATGAAATCCCGGCCCTTCGGCCATATAAAAGCTCTTATCCACATCTGGCAGAATACTTGCAAACTCGATCCCGTATTTTTCGTTCAAGTTGCGCCATTTCTCTGCATAGTTCATGAGAGATTCTGTAAATTCCTGTAGGTCATAACCGGATTCTGAAGATACGTCATCCAGAATCTGCTGTGCCATTGCGTCCAATTCTTCCTGCTCGTTTTGAAGCCGTAATTGATAGGCGTTTTCCCCCAGCAGTATTCGATGAGAATCCCAGGTAAGCTGCTCAAACAGTTGCTGTTTTCGTTCTTCCTCCGTCAGGTGTGTATTCTGTTCAAATTCGTCCCAGTAATCCTGAAATGGATTTTCCAGCGTATATCCCATTTTCTCCTCAATCTGGGCTTTGATCTGATTAAACTCCGTTAAATCTGCCAGCAGTTCGTCGGCAGTATATTCCTGATTGGAAGCATAGTCTAGAATATGTTCCATATAGGCAGTATATCCGCTCAGCAGCTGTCCCTCCAGTTCTCCCTTTTGTTTCTGGTTAGCCGCGAGCATTTCTTTTGCCTCTGCGATTTCTTCCGGAGACATATCGTCATAAGAATTAAGATTAGTCCAGAGTTTACTAATGGCCTTACGAACTTGCTCTGGTCCTCCATCGTGTCCAGTTTCATCCACCATTTTCTTATAGGTGAGACGCTCCTTCGATACACCCAAAACGTCCGCATGATAAGTATTAAATAGTTCGTCATAAAGAAGCACAGAGTTTGGGGCTGATCCGCCACTTTCATAAAGTTCATTTGAAATCTGAGTAATCCTCTCTATCGCTTCCGGAGAGGAGATAATCTCGTAAAAATAAATAGCTTGTTGAGCCTCATCCAAACTTTTGAACAGGGCATTTGTCTCTACCTCTTTTCCATCAATTTCCTCTTTTTGGAGAGTCATATCGTTCCGAAACCTTTGCAGAGAGGCTTCTCGCTCCGCCTGTTGGTATTCGACTTCACTTTCCAGGCGGCTTTCAATATAGGTCTGTCCAAACGATTCTCCGCCGTGCATCCGGACAATACGTTCCAGTTCCGGCGCCATCTGAACAATGGTATCTGCCTCCAGCTGAATCGCTTTAACCTCTTCCAGAATCTCAGCTACGTCGTTGCTGCGCGCCAGCGTATCGATCAATTCCTGATTTCGGTTGAGTCGTTGGATTAGTTCCTGCTGCAGTTCTTCTTTCTGCTCTTGTGCATATCCCTTAAACAGGTCATAGACTGAAAATAAAGCTTCAATGACTACTGCTGCTGTAGAAACGGGATTAGGAACTGCAGCTCCAACCACAGAAATTACTTGTAAAATAGTAGAGGCTATTTCTTTTCCATTCTCTAATGTTTTTAGCAAGTCCGTATTTAATGAATTTATCTCTCCAGTCTGCCACTTGAGATCGTCTGTTGTAAATTTCTTTTCTTCAGAAATTGTTTTTAATTTCTCCAGATAAAAATTTTCTTCATAATTATTTGTCATAATTATTTTTCTTCCTTTCTCAGATAAAAATTGGTTTACTGTTTTTAATGTTAATTATTTGGTCATGAGGTGTTGTAAATGAGTAAAAAACTAGAATATGTAACAATTCGCCACTCAAATCGGGGGGTTGTTGCAGGATGTGTCATGTTAATCATTGCAGCATGCATTCTTTTAGCGTTTCCCCTTATTTTTTTCTCTATATGGGGTGTCTGGGGGATCTCGGCATACCGAGAGACGGCTATCAGGCTGGGAATTGCTGGTGTTTTATTGATTTCTGCAGCAGTATATGTACTTAAACATAAAAAGCCAGACCAGCTCTCCTATATGGAAAATGAGGACGAATGGTACTTGGAAGACGAGGATTCTTATATGGAAGAGGACGGAGACTCTCCCGAGTTAAACGCCGCCTCTTCTTTTGAACCTCCTACCCCGGCCGAAATGCTCGACCGCTACCGTGATCTCGTCGAACGCGGCTATATGTCGGAAGAAGAGTTC
>CAJFUK010000019.1 GCA_904420125.1 Candidatus Falkowella caecavicola
ATGCTCTTTTTATTTGCAAACCTCCGAAAAATCAAGGTAAAACGTAACTTTTACAATAAAAAAGGAAGGTAGTTTTGACACTACCTTCTTTTGAAGGGGGGACAAATATATGATTGACTATAACAGCGCTGACTTTACCTGTTCCAGATTTTCACGGATGTTGATATGCTGGGGGCAAACCAATTCACATTTTCCGCATTTTATACACTGGTCCGCCCGGTTCTTCCCATGTCCGCCGACCAGCCACTCCTCCTGATGAACGGCCGCCGGCCGATCGCTATACAGAGTCAAATAGTTCATCGCAGTGAAGGATCCGGATATGCCTATATTTTTGGGGCACACCTTTGCACAGTAATTGCAGGTGGTGCATGGAATCAGTGGGATTTTAGCAAGTTCCTCCTGTGCGCTGCGAATCGTGGCCTGCTGTTCCTGGGTCAATCCCCGAAATTCCTTCATATAGGACAGATTATCCGTCATCTGTTCCACGCTGCTCATCCCGGAAAGCACCGTAATGACACCCTCCAGGTTGGCAGCAAACCGAATGCCCCAGGAGGCCGCCGATGATGCAGGCTCAGCTTTTTTCAGTACATCCAGGACGGTTTGAGGCGGTGTTGCCAACATGCCCCCCTTAACCGGTTCCATAATGATCACTGGTTTTCCGTGCCGCCTTGCTACTTCATAGCACTCTCTCGACCGAATAGCCGGATTTTCCCAGTCTGCATAATTGATCTGGAGCTGCACAAACTCCATTTCCGGATGGGCGGTCAGAATTTGCTCCAATTCTTCTGGTGTCGAATGGAAAGAGAAACCAACATGCTTGATCAGTCCCTCCTTTTTCTTTTGCTGAACCCAGCTCCAGAGATCAAAATCGTCAAAATAGCGGGTACGGCTTTCCCCTAAATTATGCAGCAGATAAAAATCAAAATACCCGGCCCCAGTCTGTTTCAGCGAAACCTCCAGCTGTGCTGTGGCTTCCTCCCGTGTCTTGCAGTTGATCCAAGCCGCGTTTTTCGTGGCAAGATGGTAATTCTCTCTCGGATAGCGTTCCACCAATGCCTGACGGATCGCATCCTCACTGCCGGCATAGGCCCATGCCGTGTCAAAATAGGTAAATCCTGCATCCAGAAAAAGATCTACCATCTGTTTTGTCTGCTCAATGTCAATGATACCGTCTTTCTGCGGCAGGCGCATGAGCCCAAATCCCAGTTTTTTTATGGTTTCACCTAAATAAGACATGTGAGTCCCTCCTGTATTTTACACTGTTTTCAAGCTGTCCGGCGCATTTCTTGAACCTCTATGCAGGATTCGTGCTTTTCCGAGGATCCTCTTCGCCGTTTAAGACCCGAACGGTTTAACTGTTGGCAGTGTTTTCCCGAACCGCCGCCAGAGGTAGCGAAAGAAATGATGGTTTCCCCGGAAAAGTCACAGTGTTTCAAAAAAGTGCTGATGAGCATAGCAGGCTACATACTGCATAACTGATGATATACTTCGTCCGTCACCGGCTCCAACCATTCGTTGGCGGTTTCCTCACCTGGAACCTCCACCGCAATATGGCTGAACCATGAGTCAATTTTTGCCCCGTGCCAGTGTTTTACATTGGCTGGAATCGTGATCACCGTACCTGGAGTCAGACTGACAGCTGCCTTTCCCTCCTCCTGATACCAGCCTTCACCTGCCGTGCAGATCAGCAGCTGACCGCCGCCGCTTTTGGCATGGTGAATGTGCCAATTGTTTCGGCAGCCTGGTTCAAAGGTCACATTGGCAAGAAATACTGCAGATTCCCCCGGCTGTGTCAGCGGATTCAGAAAGGATTTGCCAGTAAAATACCGTGCAAAAGCATCGTTGGGTGCGCCTGTACCGAATATATTGACTTTCTCAAATTCTGCTTGATTTTGAATCTTCATAACCAATACCTCCTTAAAATGATGGGGAAGACTTTTTTCTTTTTTGACTTTTTTGCAGTTCATAACGCAGATAATCCAGCCGATCCAACTGCATTTGCTTGAAGTGAATTTCATCAAGCGAGTCAGAACGCCTTCTGTTCAGCATGGACAGCCGTTCAGCCTGGGTATCCCTTTCGGAAAGATACAGGCGCATATATTCAAACGTTTCTTCTTTGGAAAAGCCAATGTCATGGAGGGTCATGATTAGGCTGAGCCGTTCAATATCGCGGTCGTCATACTCCCAGACATCCATGACCTGTCTGACCGAATCGCATAAACCCCAGCTTTCATATTCCTCCAGAATGGCTATCGGTATCTGAAAACGTTCTGCTACTTCTTGTTTTGTCATATTCTCCGCTCCCTAAAAGCAAGCCTGCAGCACCTTTAAAATATCTTCTTCCCCCATCTGCCGATAGCCGCCGCCCTTCACAGCGGATTGAGCGATTCGAGGGAGCATTTCTTCCGTTGCCCCCAACTCCCGTAAACTGGTGGGAAGCCCCAGCTCCCTGATAAATCCGCCCAGGGCGTCAATTCCGGCAAGTGCTGCTTCCTCTTTCGACATATGCTCGACCTCTATTCCCCATACCTTCCTGGCAAAACGCACAAATTTATCAAGACCATCCTTGTAGATGTACTGATAATAGGGTACGGAGAGTACAGCCAGCCCTTCGCCGTGAGGACAATCCGTATAAGCGCCCAACTGATGTTCGATCATATGCACCTCCCAGTCCTGCGCTTTGGAAAGACCGGTGATTTGATTCAGTCCCATGGTCGCGCACCACATGATATTGCTGCGCGCTTCATAATCCTGCGGATTTTGCAAAGCGGCTCTTGTGCTGTGAATCAGGGATTCCATGACCCCTTCGATGATATAGTCTGTTGTGTTGTCATCATCTCCGGTGAAATACTGTTCCATCAGGTGGGACATAATATCAAAAATCCCGCTGACCATCTGCTTTTTCGGCACTGAAAAGGTGTATTCCGGGTTGAGAATGGAAAACTGCGGGTTCACATTGGCCGGATAGGTTCTGCCGCCTTTGATCATTTTTTCCTCGTTGGTGATGACGGAGCCGCCATTCATTTCTGAGGCGGTTCCCGCCATGGTCAGCACACAGCCTACGGGAACAATCCTGTTGTCCACCTCCTCAAAATTCATCCAGTAACGCTCCCATGGATCGCCTTGGCAATATGCAGAAATGGAGATTCCCTTGGCGCAGTCGATGACAGAGCCGCCGCCTACCGCCAGAATTAAATCGACATGGTTTTCACGTACCAGCCGTGCCCCCTCCATCATCTGTGTATAGGTGGGGTTTGACTTAATACCGGGCAGCTCTACAACCGTTTTTCCGCTGTCTTTCAATATTTGCAGGATTTGATCGTATAGGCCGATTTGCTTGATAGCGTTTCTTCCATAAACCAAAAGAATATGGGAGCCATAGTTTGCCAGTTCCTTCGGGAGATAGTCCAGTGCGCTTTTGCCAAAATATATTCTTGTCGGGTTATAGAAAGTAAAATCCAGTTTCATCGTAAAAACTCCTTTTTACACAAAAAAATATAGGTGTCCTTTGTTGGATACCTATATTATATTGCCTGTTATTAGAAATGTAAAATGCTTATATTTTATCAGTCGTAATACGGTTTATGTATTTCTTTGCATAATCTATAAAAGTACTCACCAGGGGCGACATGGTTTGATTCTTCTTCCAGGCCAGTACAGTATGGCTTTCCAATTTGGGAAACAGAGGGATATACCGCATGCCGTCATATTGACAGTCCAGTTTGAGGTTGAGAAAAATCCCCATATTTTGCCTTCCCATAGCCGCCAAATTGTACGGCAGGTTTCCGCTGGCGACCACCTGAAGCTGGTCAGCATACTCTCCAAACCAATGGGTGATTTCTTTCTTGATTAAGTCACGGCGAGTAAAAATCAGCGGTCTGTCTGCAAGGTCTTCCGGAGTGATGCAGTCTTTCTCCGCAAGATCAGAATCCTGCGATACCAAAACACCCCATTCTTCTTTGCGCGGACTGCGGATAAACTCGTACTTTCCCACATCCACCGGCTCCAACAAAAAGCCGATATCTAAAATCCCCCGTTCAATGCGTTCCTTAATGTCATCAGAATTTCCGCTGTATACTTCAAATTGAATGCCAGGATGCTGTTTATGAAAGGCAGCAAGGATTTCAGACAGCAGACGGCTGTTTTGGTATTCCCCGCTCCCGATAGAAATTTCACCGCTTAATTCTTCGTCCTGCCCCAGTTCCCGCTTCGTTTTTTCAGCAAGAGAAACCAGCTCTTGGGCGCGCCGCTTCAGGAGCATCCCCTGTTCGGTCAGCATAATGCTATGGTTGCCCCTTTTAAACAGTTTTACCCCAAGCTCCTCCTCTAACTGCATCAGCTGACGGGAAAGAGTAGGCTGTGTAATATGAAGTAAAGCGGCTGCCTTGGTAATATTTTCCTCCCTGGCTACTGTCAGAAAGTAACTTAAGACTCGAAGTTCCATCATAACACCTCTGATTAACTACGGCAATTTTGATTCTCAAATTCAATCGTCTAATAAAAAATGCTTCAGACCAATCGCGCACTCGTTTCATCGGTTTCCCGTTTCAGCGAAAACCAGAAAACAGATCCGGAACCTTTCTGGCTTTCTACGCCGTATTGCCCATCATGCAGGTCTATAATGGATTTAACAATGGATAAACCCAGCCCTGAGCCGAATTCCAAACGCCGTAAAGACTTATCCACTTTATAATACCGGTCCCAGACCCGTGTCAATTCTTCTTTTTCCAGGCCTTTTCCCGTATCTTCGACTTCAATTCTGACCATATCCCCCTGCACCAGCTGACGGACAAAAATCTGCCGGTCCGGGCCGGTATAATGTACAGCGTTATTTAATAGATTATATAAAACCTGGGAAATTTTCAATGCATCCGCACAAACCCAGACCTCAGTATCCGGTTCAAAATGAATGGTATACCCTTCCTGCTCGATCAGCTTCCGATAACGGGACAGCATCTCTTGCAGTGCCAGTGTGAGATTAAATCGCTCCTTATGCAGCGCAACCGCGCCGGACTCCAACTTGGACAGGTCCAGCATATCATTGACCAGCGCCGTTAGACGCTTGGATTCGTCAATAATAATCTGAAGATTTTCTGGCGTATTTTCACCCGGCAAATCCCGCATAACCTCCGCATATCCAGTAATCATGGTCAGAGGCGTACGCAGATCATGGGAAACATTGGCTAACAGCTCTTTGCGGAGGGATTCCGTTTTTTCCAGTTCTCTGGCTGCAATATTTAAAGTCTGGTTCAGCCTGGCAATCTCCCGATACCCATCCCCAGTAAAGGTGACCTGATAGTTCCCGGCTGTCAGCTGTTCGGCCGATGCGCTGATGGCCGCAATCGGTTTGGCCAGTTTTCTGGAAATTACAGCAGACAGAACCATAGCCAGCAATAACAGAATCACCGATACGCAGATTAACTGGATCTGCAGCGTTTGTACTGTTGCGTTCACCGGTGAAATCGTCGCATTGAGCATCAGCACATAGCTTTCTCCAGCCGCGTTGGCAAAAATACGGGTATATACGATGCTTTCAGCAATCCCTCGTGGCGGGGGAAGGGGAATCGGCGCGGCCGCATAGTCCTCTTCTTTGTTTTCGAATTTTTCTTTTGTAAATCGTTCCAGGTATTCCCCGCCGTTCTGCACAGCCTCCAGATATAAGGTCACCTGCTTGGCCGGAGACATTTTATGAATCACGCAGTCAAATAAAACATCTGCGCTGGCGATTTCTGTCCCGCTGTCATCAAACAGTCGAATACAGATTTCCTGCTGGCGAGAAAAATCTTCTAAATATTCCTTAATTTCTTCGTCCGTATGACTTTCAGATAGTATCTGTTTTTGCACCATATCGGCTGTCCAATAAATTGTCTTGGTTTTAATGGCTTTATAAAAATCCTCCAGGAATACGATCTGAAAGAGCCAGAGAAACGCCAGTATAAGGGCTGAGAAAATCGCCAGATAGGTAAAAATTTTCCAACGGACAGTCATTTTACTCTGTCTCAAACCGATATCCCACCCCCCTCAGGGTTACGATCAAATGGCTGTATTCCCCCAGACTTTTACGCAGCAGTTTAATATGCGTATCCAGTGTACGGTCATCTCCATAGAAATCATATCCCCAGACATCGGTGATCAGCCGCTCCCTGCCTAACGCAATATTGCGGTTCGAAATCAGGTAGAACAGCAGGTCATATTCTTTGGGAGAAAGCGAGATTTTCTCTCCGTGAATCCGTACAATCCGCGCGGTCAGATCGACCAGCAACCCCTGATAGGAAAACACCGTATGTTCCGGTTCCTGTTTTCCCCCGCTTCTTTTCATAATCGCATCCATCCGCATCATCAATTCTTTAGGAGAAAACGGCTTTACAACATAATCGTCAATGCCAAGTTCAAACCCATGGATCCGGTCATATTCTTCTCCCCGTGCGGAAAGCATGATAATGGGTGTATCCGAAATCTTTCTGATTTCTTTACAGGCAGAGAAACCGTCCAGTTCCGGCATCATAACGTCCATCACAATGATATCAAACTTCTGCTCGCGGCATAAAAGTACAGCTTCCATACCGTCTGCCGCTTCGGCAACAGTATGTCCTTCAAACAGAGCATATTTTTTGATCAGGTTCCGAATATTCTGTTCATCATCTGCAATGAGAATGTGATACATGATGATTTCACCTCCGTTTGTTTCATGATATCAGATGTATGTGACGGCCGTTTGAAGAATCTGTCGGATTTTATGCGGCAGATACCGATTTCTCCAACCCGAAGTACTCCCATAAGGTTTCCGACAGGTGGCGGATGCCTTCAGCCTCAAACGGACTTCTCAGGCCATTATCCTCGAGCGTAGCAAAATACCCGTTGTCTGTATTATACGCACAAAAGTCCATATACCGTTGGAATCCTTCTTCCCAGTCGTCCAGAGAAATCTCCCAGATCTGCAGCGCGGTGTCCAAAGACAGTGCATAGCTGATATAATAAAACGGCACTTCAAAAGTATGTGCAATATCAATCCAGTTATAAAGTACATCTCCCGCAGCATCGGACGGCAGGCAGGCATATTCTTCGCTGAGCTTGTAATACAGACGATTGATCTGATCCAGCGTCATATCCGGATTTTCATAAACTGTTTCCTGAAATTCGTCTTCCATGGATGCGCTGATCATGGCAAATAAAAGGTTTTCCATATGCGCAGCCTTCATATCCGCAGCCGCTGTCCCAAAAAAATCCTCAAAATAATTCTGGAAGAGCAATTCCAGCGCCTGAGAATGTACCTCTGCAATATCGGTGCCCGGATCAACGGTAATCGGAGAATACAGCTCCCAATAAAAGTAATTGTAATGTCCGAATTCATGTATCAGATTAATCACACTGTAACCGCTTCCCGTCCATGTGTCAAACAAAAAAGGCGCGTCATAATTGCTGATATAGGTGGTGTACCCACCATACTTTTTGTTGGGACTGTAGTCCAGATCGTAGAGATGATATTTTTGCATGTACTGGAAACTTTCATTTAAGGATTCGGATATTTCCGGCAGAATCCGATTTAAAATTGCAAACGTTTCCTCTTGGGATATCGACAGGGCATACAGCGCTTCACTGTCATACAGTTCCAAGTCCTGCAGGCTCGCATATAACGGGACTAAATAGGTCTTCACCGCTTCCCGTAACTGATAGACATCCTCCTGCGTATAGGTGCGTCCCCAATATTCATATGCATAGTCTGTGTAATCATCAAAGCCCAATGTCTCCGCCAGCTGGGTACGGATATCAACCAGTTGCAGAAAGATTTCTCCCAAAATTGGATTATACTGTTCGAAGTAGTCCTGCAACGCCTGACCATATTCTTCCTCCGACAGCTCTACCATATAACCCAGTTCAGAAACCAGAATAGGTTCTCCGTTTACCATGACAGTCGCTTCTGTCACCAGGCGCTGATACTCCAGCACCAATTCCTGTTCTCTATACAGCAGCTCTGCAGTATCCGGAGAAGAAAGGCGCGCTTCCCGTTCCAGGTAATTGACAAAAGTCTCGCCCCAAGCCTGCCGGACCTCTTCTCCATAAGGCGCCTGCAGTATGGCTTCGTCCAACCTGGAAATACGGTTGGCAAGCTCCGCTCCCTGTTCGGATAGAAAAAGGACTTCCTCTGCATAAAACGAATCCGTCATATCCAAATTATTTCTGATGATAGCTAAATTCTGCATCGAATAAAAATTGCCCATTAATTCATTCAACTGTCCATACAGCTGCAGCGGCCTTCCGGAAGTCTGATAGGTAGCCACTGTTTCTTCTGCTTCTTCCAAAACAGAATAAATTTTGTCCATGTCCGGTCTGACATATTCCATTTCTGAAAAATCTGTGCCAGGTCTTTCATAGGCATGAGATTTTGCGGAAGCCGGCTTTGACAGCGTTAGAGGAATCCCCATACAGCTACTGCACAAAATGATAAGGCTCATCATTGCCGAAATAAACAGGATGGCCCTTGATCTCTGATATCGCATAAAAACATCTCTTTTCTGTTTATATCTTCCGAAAGCAACTTTACTTTAAGATACCAAACTGCAATTCTGTCGAAGTATATGCAGCGTCTGTGTTCTATCATGCTGTTTCAACCATTTTTTGTGCTTATCTAACAGGATCCTGTAAAATTCCCTGTAAAATATTATAACGGATTTTTTCGAAATAGGCAACGAAAAAATTGAATCTCTTTGGGACAGCTTACTTTTCACCATTTCTGCAGCCGAATATCGGCATATCCCGCACCTGAATCTATCCCGATCCAGAAATTCGAGTAACCAGAAAAAGGGGGCAGCACGCTGATATCGTACTGCCCCTTCTGATTCTCACTGAATTTTTGTACACCGATGCTGCCTTCCGGAAATACAGATTAATAGTTCTGTGCACGCATTTCAAAGTATGCCTGTGGGTGTGCACAGACAGGGCATACTTCCGGTGCCTGGGTGTCAATATGAATATAACCGCAGTTGCGGCAGATCCACATAACTTTTGCTTCCTTTTTAAACACCTTGCCGTCTTCAAGATTTTTCAAAAGTGCCTGATATCTTTCATCATGCTCTTTTTCAATCCCGCCGACATGTTCAAAAAGCCATGCAATATGATCAAAACCTTCCTCTCTGGCTTCTTTTGCGAATGTAGCATACATCTCAGTCCATTCATAATTTTCGCCTTCAGCCGCTGCTTTCAGATTCTGTTTTGTATCGCCCAGCCCATTTAAAAGCTTAAACCAGATTTTTGCATGTTCTTTTTCATTGTTTGCGGTTTCCTCGAAAATCGCACCAATCTGCTGATAGCCCTCTTTCTTAGCAACCGATGCAAAGTATGTATATTTATTTCTCGCCTGTGATTCTCCTGCAAAAGCAGCCTGCAGATTTTTCTCAGTTTTTGAACCTTTTAATTCCATGTTTTCTCATCCTTTCATATCTTATAAATATAAATAAGAATGATTCCTTATTTATATTTATAATAACATAATACTAAAAAAAATGCAAGCAAAGTTGATCAGAAAAAAGCCGAAACCGGAAAATTTTTGTTTCTGCGGTTTCGGCTTTTGCAGGTAAGCTTTTATTTTTCGATCCCCACCAATCGGAAGTCCAGTTCCTCTATAGCCTGTCTTACCATATCCTCCGGAGGATTTCCCTTTACATCTGCATATTTCCCTTCCAAATTCACCGAAACCTCTGTACAGCCCAGTGCCTCCAGCGCAGATTTTACCCGGCTCGCGCAATGTCCGCAGCTCATTCCATCAATAAAAATTTTCATTTTTGTACCTCCTGACATAAAATATATGGATCCAGATAACAGCCTCATTCACCTGCCTGTACCCGGTAGCATATCCGATTTTCGTTTGGTCATTCTGCTATTTTATAAGATCTTGCCTCATATTATATAAATTCACTTCCATCCTGACAAAGAACCCGTTTTTTTAGTATGGCAATCCGGTCTGCCGGACAGTCGGCCTGTGCCATCCATGCGTCTGTCAAAAGACTGGGATTGATATGTTTGCTGATCCCGGCAGGTAAAACAATCTGCAAAAGAACAGATCCTTCCTGTTTTTGCATGGAACATGACAGGATTTCCTGTTTCAAATCCACGACAGATAATCCTTTTTTCGTCTTCTTTTCCACCAAAATCTCATCCTGTGCCAGAAAAGCAGCCAGTTGTGCTTCAATCGCCTGCGAATCCCCGTAAAAGGAAACCGCATATTCAGCCTTGACAATATCGGCTGGTTTTCGTACCGGCAAATCCGTTCGCAGCACATGAAAACCCGGCGGCAGAACACGGTTTAAGCGCTCTGTCACTTCTTCGGGAGAAATGTCTTCCGTCAGCCGGAAGTCCATAATTTCGCATTCGCTCTCATAGCCCAGCGCCAACGGAATGGCAAAGGTTAGATACATATGGGGATTGAAGCCTTCTGTGTACCATACGGGCAGCCCCGCCCTTTTCAGCGCGCGCTGCATGCAGTGGGCCGTATCCAAATGAGAAATATATTTGACTCGTTCTTTTTTTTCATAAAAAACCCGCATATTATTCAAAGCATTTCCCCCCTACCAACCGGTTGGCGCCGCACCCAGCGCATTGCTGACGGCAATTGGGCGTCGTGCAGGCCATTTTGGCCTTTTCATTTTCCCGCATCAAAAAGGCCTTGTCCACACCGTAATGAATATGGTCCCATGGCAGAATTTCTTCATAGGTTCGACGGCGGTTTGCATAGAAATCAATGGTCAGACCGCATTCCTCGATTGCTTCCTGCCATTTTTGAAAATCAAAGCATTCATCCCAGCTGTCAAAGTGACAGCCCTTTTGCCAGGCGCGGTAAATCACTTCGCCCAAACGGCGGTCACCGCGCGCAAAAACGCCTTCCAGCACACTGCCGTCCACCTGATGCCAGTTGCAGTGAATCTTTTTGCTGGAGACGCAGGACACCAAATGCTTTTGTTTGGCGATAATCGTCTCTCTGGTATCCTGCGGCTCCCACTGAAAAGGAGTATGCGGTTTGGGAACAAAGGTGGATACACTGACCGTCACCTGAACCCCTTTTCCTTTGGTGCGGTCCGGAAGATGATAATAAAGGTTGACGATCTTTTGTGCCAGATCAATGATTCCGGCAATATCCTCCAATGTCTCTGTCGGCAGCCCCAGCATAAAATATAATTTCACGCTGGTATGGCCACCGGTAAAAGCAATGGCACAGGTACGGAAAATTTCCTCTTCCGTTACGTTTTTATTAATGACATCCCGCAGCCTCTGGGTACCAGCCTCTGGGGCAAAGGTCAGCCCGCTTTTGCGGACCCGGTTAATTTTATCCAACAATTCCTTAGAAAAATTATCCACCCGAAGAGAGGGCAGCGAAAGATTGATCTTCTTTTCCTCGGTATAGTCCATGATATGGTCTAACAGCTGTTCCAGATGGGAATAATCGCTTGTGCTCAAAGACGAAAGGGAAATTTCCTCATAGCCGGATGTATCGCAAAGGCTTTTCCCCTGCCGGGAAAGCGTATCTGCTTCTTTTTCACGAAGAGGACGGTAAATAAAGCCTGCCTGACAAAAACGGCAGCCGCGGATACAGCCCCGCATCACTTCCAGTACAGCCCGATCATGGACGGTTTCAACATAAGGCACAATAAATTTCTCCGGATACAGCACACGGTCGAAATCCCGAATAATCCGTTTTTTGACGACACTGGGTGCGCCGTTTTTGGGAATCACCGCCGCGATTGTACCATCCGGATGGTAGGAAACGTCATAAAAAGACGGAACATAGACCCCTTCAATTTTTACCGCTTCTTTCAGAAAGGCTTCCTTACTCCAGCCCTCTGCTTTTGCTCGCCGGTACAATTCGAGAATTTCAACCGTACTTTCTTCCCCTTCGCCCAAAGAAAACAGATCTACAAAATCGCAAAGAGGCTCCGGATTACAGGTACAGGGTCCGCCGGCAATCACCAGATGGCGCAGATCCTGCCGCTCTGCCGCTTTCACCGGAATGCCCCCCAAAGAAAGCATCGTCAGAATATTGGTATACGAAAGCTCATACTGCAACGTAAAGCCGATGATGTCGAATTCACAGAGAGGGTCAAAGCTTTCCAGCCCATACAGCGGAACACCATTTTCCCGCAATTCCTTTTCAAAGTCCAGCCAGGGCGCAAACACCCGCTCACACCAGGCATAATCCAGCGCATTGATCACGTTGTAGAGAATTTTCAGCCCCAGATGGGACATCCCAATTTCATATGTGTCGGGAAAACAAAAGGCAAAGCGCACTTCAACCTCTTCCTTATTTTTGACTACGCTGTTGAGTTCCCCGCCGACATACCGGCCCGGGCGCTGAACCCGTGCCAGTATAGCATCCAAACGTTCCTGCATCATGTCTTTTTCATTTTCCTTTCCAACATCCGGCAGATCAAACAATTGCCATCAAAACAAACAGCTTCCGCCGCAGATGATACTGTCTCTTATGATATGGATCTATCTATTGATCCTGCTCCAGCAGGCATTTATAAATATCTCCTTTTTTAATACCGCTTTGTTTGGCCGCTTCTTTGGCCGCGTCGCTGGGCTTTATGCCCTCCGCCAACAAGCCGCATGCCAATTGAACCGCCTCTTCCAGAGTCATCGGCGTCTCCATCTCCGGTTGTTTCCCTTCAATCACCAGCACATATTCTCCGCGAGGCGGATTTTCCGTATAATAGGCCACTGCTTCGGAAAGCGTAGTGCGGCGCACCGTTTCATGGATTTTCGTCAATTCCTTTACAACAGAAATCCGGCGGTCTCCCCAGACCAGCAGCATATCCTGCAAAGTGGCCAGCAGCTTATGGGGCGCTTCATAAAAAATCAGGGTATGGCCGTCATTTTTCAGGCTTTCCAGATGAACAAACCGGTTTTTTCGGTTGGTGCTTAAAAACCCTTCAAAGCAAAAACGTGAGGTTGACAGCCCGCTGACACAAAGTGCCGATATTGCGGCATTTGCCAGAGGAACTACCCTAACCTCAATACCTGCTTCCGCAGCCAGACGCACCAGATCCTCTCCCGGATCAGAAATGCAGGGCATTCCCGCATCGCTGACGACCGCACAGTTTTCACCGGACAGGATCCGGGAAATCAAATATTCTCCTCTCTCCCGCAAATTATGTTCATGATAACTTTCCATTGGCTTTTTGATTTCAAATTTATTTAAAAGTTTCAAAGTAACACGGGTATCCTCCGCTGCAATGAAATCGACTGCCCGCAGTGTTTCCAGCGCTCTTGGCGTCATATCTCCCAAGTTTCCAATCGGTGTGCCCACAACATATAAAATTCCAGCCATCCGTTCAATCCCCTTTTTGTATGTTCCCGGATTTGTTATTCTTCAGTCTTTCTCCAGGCCGCAGAATGCCCATAGATACTCAGCAACTCTTCTGAAAACCCGCATTCATCCTGCACTGCCAGCGTAGGCAATACCTGCATAAAAGGCTTTCCGCCACGCCTGCCTTCCATCAGGAAAAGCCATGGAGCATCTTCATACCTTCCCGCAACAAATCGAAGCGTTTTAGGCTCTATCCGGTGTGCGCGCATCGCTGCAATGACATCCGCCAGCCGTTCCGGCCTCTGACAGAGGTAAAATCTTCCGCCAAAACGCAGCAATTTTTCAGCCGCTGCACAAACGTCGTCAATGGTACAGAGGACCTCATGCCGCGCAATCTGTTCTGCCGTCAGTTCGCTGAGTATCCCCGCTCCCCAGGCTTTATAGGGTGGATTACAGGTAACAACATCCATCATGCCCAGCGGAAGCAACCCTTTCATATCCCGGAGATCTCCCTGTATAGGATACAGAACAGATCCCAGAGAAGCACGATCCACTCCTCTTCGGAACTGCTCTATCGCCTGTTTTTGAATATCCAGTCCATAGATTTTCTGCGGGTGGTAAAATTTGTAGATCAAAAAGGGAATAATCCCGCATCCCGTGCCGAGATCACAAAGAGTCTCGCCATGTTTAATCTGCGCAAAGTCTGCTAACAAAAATGCGTCTGTTCCAAACGTGTGTTCTGGCGAAACGCAAACGGACAGCTGATCGTCCAGCCTTTCAAAATGACAGTTAAAATCATCCGGCATCCGTTTCCCCCCTGACGTGCTGTTTCCTGTCATTCATCATAACATTTTTTGAAAAAAATAGCAAGCGGCAGCCTGTAAAGCCCGGCCTTCCATATCCAGGTAAACGGATCGTTTTTTCCTTTACTTTTCTCACGCTTCCGGCAACCGCTTTTCTTCTGAAAATGCCCACATCCCGGTTTCTGACCGCTTCAAATCCATGCCTATCTTCATGCATATCCCTTATACCTCCCAAAATCCAGGACGCAAAATGTGCCTTTTTCCGAAAGATATCAAATGAAATATGAGGCCATGGTTAAGATGGATGCAGAAAGCCCTGCAAAACCAACTCCGTATGGGGGCAACCACCGCCATGGCTATAAGCCAAAGCGACGAGAGAGATGTTTGAAAAATTACTTTTACCGCGAAGCAAAGGAAAGCAATACAAAAATTAATACCGGCGGTATGTATCTTGACAAAGGGAAACGAAGCCGTTATAATAGATACATACCAAAAGAATGTTTTTGGGCAAGGAGGCACATTGTGGCACGAAATAAATATCCAGAAATCACCGTTGAAAAAATATTGGAAGTGGCACAGCGACTTTTTTTAGAAAAGGGATATGAAAATACAACTATTCAAGATATTGTCGA
>CAJFUK010000020.1 GCA_904420125.1 Candidatus Falkowella caecavicola
ACTCTTGATTTTGCCACTCTACTTACTTTCAAATCTAACATTTCTTTTTAATCTTGTTTGTACCCCTTGTACACCGATGCTTCCCATTTCCAAGTATAAAATTTCCGTATCAGGCACAGAAAGCGGGAAGTTTTCCAGCCCCTCACGCAATAAATCCAGCGGAAATATCCGCTTTCATATAGTATAATAAGATTGATTTGAATAGACAATCCATTGTTTTGAATAGAATAAGGATGATGTATGGAAAGATTATATGTTGCTTTTAAGGGTAGAGGGAATTCCTCAAATAAGATTGTGAACTGCATAACAGGCGAAAAAATATTTCTCACCAACTCATTTGATGGTTTAAAAAGAAAGATTGCAGGTATAAGCAAACCCTACAATTCGGTATATATGTTTGGGCTGGATAAAAGTCTAAAAGGACATATTAGAATAGAAAGCATCGCAATCAAAGATAAAAAAGTTTTGTGTTCTGATTTAAACCTGAATGAAATTCTCCAAACATTGAATAATCATGGAATTTATGCCACTATAGGAAGTAACCCTAAAAACTCCTTATGTAATGAGGCTTTTTGGTATATGCTTCAAAAATTCGATCATCAAGTTGCCTTTTTTCATGTTCCCTCCATCCGCTATATCAATGAAGAGTTCCTGGAAAAAATAAAATCAATTTTATCACAATGAGTTGAGGCAGGGAATCTTCCCTGCCTCGTTTTGCTAACCTTCTTTGGTGGATGAGTAACTACAACCGGCTTCCTTGGCATAGATGGATGCCAGATCGAAAGGTTCATTTTCCAGAATGATTTTCCGAATCAAATTCTAACGGATCAATCTTCAACTTTTTACAAATCTTAATCACCACGTCAAAAGAAGCTCCGCCAATACCGCGGGACAGCAAAGTCATCAGTGTGCTGTACGGAATGTCCGATTCAATAGCAAACCGGCGAAGGCTCGTATATCGGTCGAGAATCAGATTCCGCAGTTTCTGTTCCCGATTCATTTTGGCTCCTCAACGACCGTGACCTCCACGCCTTTTTCTTCCATAGCTGCGATCTGATCTTCTACGCAATCCCAGTCTGTGATGATAGAGTCAAAAGCATCCACATCACAAACTTTAATAAACGAGTCGACACCGATTTTTGAACTCGGAATGACAAGACATCTCTTACGGCTGTTCTTGATAACAGTGCGCTGGAATGTTGCGGTTTCATCGGTACCGTTGGACAACCCAAACGCAGCTGTCAGACCGGCTCCAGTGATAAAGCAGAGGTCAAAATGCAGTCTGCTGACAAACTCATTAGCAAGACTGTCAACAAGCGACCCGCTTTGACGCATCTTTCCGCCCGCGATATACACGTCGATATGATCGAAGCTTCTAAGCTCCTTGCCGATGTCTACAGAGTTTACGACCACAGTATAGTGAATGTCCCTCGGCAGGAAGGAAACCATAATATGCCCCAGGGATCCACTGGTCAGATAAATCGTATCGTTCTGACGGATCTTTGCTGCCGCCGCACGCGATATTTCTCTGTAATGATCAAAGATAGGCATATTGTCAAAATCACGGTTGACCGGCGGTATTACACTGACCTGCCGAATAGAAATAGCACCTCCATGCGTTCTCTTACAGTCTCCTTTCTGTTCGAGCAGTCGCAGATCCCTGCGTGCAGATTCATCGGATATACCGTATTTGCTTGTGATCTCTGCAATAGTAATCTTTCCATTCGTTTTGATTGTATCTAATATTTCCTGATGGCGTTCTTCCATAAACATAGCTGCACCTCCCAACAGAATGTACACGTGTTATCGAATTCGACGTCATCATTATACAACATAAACAGAAACAAATCAACATTTTCGGTAATCGACTTTGCGTATATTTATGTTAAAGTATTCCTGTCTAGCATGAAAAGCCCAGACCGGATAACAAACTTACCAGTATCATTAAAGCACCAGTAAATAAAGTGCCTTGAATTTCAAAACTGTTACATAGAACATCATTTTCAAGCGAGAACAAAGCTCTGCCGATCTTTGATGTCTGTGTAACGGCTTTTTATTTGAGACTGCACACACGGGGAATCATAACCACCCGTTTGACGGGTGATTTTTTGTTTCGCTTCGCTCAACTGCCTTAAGGCATGAATAGAATGGCGGCACAGCTGTCTGCTGTGCCGCCACACTACATAAATACTTTATGATCGTACCTTGGATAAATCCTAAAACCGTTTTATTATTTATTGCGTCATGGCTTCCACAGCTGTCTGCGGGACTTCTTTGTCCAACAAAAAGGTGCCGTCCTGCACCCGAAGCTGGATCGAATCTCCGGCTTTAATTTTCCCTTCCAGCATTTGTTCGGCAATCATATCCTCAATGCGTGCCGTAATTGCACGGCGGAGCGGGCGTGCGCCGTATACAGGATCAAACCCGATTTTAGAAATCTCGGATACTGCTTCCGGGGAAAAGGAAAGATGCATCTCCAACGTTTCCATCCGCTCAGCAAGCTGTTCCAACATATGCGACGCAATCTTTTCAATATCCTGCTGGGTTAATTTGTGGAACACAATAATATCATCGACACGATTCAGAAATTCCGGACGGAAATTCTTTTTCAGTTCATTCAAAACTTCTGTTTTATTATTCTCATATTCCCGCTTTTCATCTTCTTGTGGTCCGGATGAAAAACCAAAACCAAGATTTCTGTGTTCGGTAATAAAACGCGCGCCGATATTAGAGGTCATAATTAAAACCGTATTTCGGAAATCTACCCGACGTCCCTGGGAATCTGTCAAGATGCCATCCTCCAAAATCTGCAATAGAATATTAAATACATCCGGATGCGCTTTTTCGATTTCATCAAAAAGGACAACTGAGTATGGTTTACGCCGTATTTTTTCCGTCAACTGGCCGCCTTCTTCAAAACCGACATATCCGGGAGGAGAACCTACCATACGGGAAACCGAATGCTTTTCCATATATTCAGACATATCCAGCCGAATCATGGCAGATTCATCTCCAAACAGCGCTTCTGCCAACGCCTTGGATAATTCTGTTTTTCCTACACCTGTAGGTCCCAGGAAAATAAATGAACCAATCGGACGTTTCGGATCTTTTAGTCCGACTCTTCCGCGACGGATAGCCCGTGCGATCATAGAAACTGCTTCGTCTTGTCCCACCACACGTTGATGCAGAATATGTTCCATCTGCAAAAGACGTTCGCTCTCCGTCTCAGTTAATTTCACAATCGGGATGCCTGTCCAGCTTGCAACAATTTCTGCGACTTCTTTTTCCGTCACCATATCATTGCTCCGCATGTTTTTACCCTGCCACTCCAACTTTTGCTGGTCCAACTTGGCTTTGAGCTCTTTCTCACGATCACGCAGACTGGCCGCCGCTTCAAAATCCTGCGCATGCACTGCTGATTCTTTCTCTTCTCCCACCCTTCGGATCTCATCTTCCAGTTCCTTTAGGTTTGGAGGAGCTGTAAAGGCTTTAAGCTTCACTTTGGAAGCTGCTTCATCAATCAAGTCAATCGCCTTATCCGGGAGAAAACGATCCGAAATATAGCGTGCAGATAGCTTGACCGCTGCGGTCAACGCATCATCAGAAATTTTAACCTTATGATGCGCCTCATATTTATCCCGCAGTCCAAATAGAATCCGGGCAGCGTCTTCCTGTGTAGGCTCTTCGACCTTTACAGGTTGAAAACGGCGTTCTAAAGCCGCATCCTTCTCAATGTGCTTACGATATTCTTCAATCGTGGTGGCTCCGATAACCTGTAATTCTCCACGCGCTAACTGCGGTTTTAAAATATTGGCCGCGTCTACGGCACCTTCTGCAGCGCCGGCGCCGATCAAGGTATGCATCTCATCAATAAACAGAATCACATCTCCGGATTTGATCACTTCATCGAGTGCTGCCTTAACCCGTTCTTCAAAATCTCCGCGGTATTTTGCGCCAGCCAACATAGAGGTCAGATCCAAAGAAACAATTCGTTTGGATTTTAGATTTTCCGGCACTTCTCCCTGTACAATCTGCTGTGCCAACCCCTCGGCAATCGCAGTTTTTCCCACGCCCGGTTCACCAATCAAACAAGGATTATTTTTCGTGCGGCGGGACAGGATCTGAATGACACGCTCAATTTCTGTTTGGCGGCCAATGACTGGATCGACCTGATTGTTTCTGGCCAGTTCAGTCAGATCTCTTCCGTACTTATCCAGTGCACTCTCTTTCCCATTTTTGGGGCGGTTACGGGAACCGGTGTTCGTCGACGCTGCACCGCTGGATGAAGGGTTGACAGAAGCGTTTCCCGGAAAATTATTTTTTCCCACTTCTTCATAGCAGGCTTCATATAGTTGATCCGGAATAACCCCCATTTCCTGCAGGTAAAGCACTCCATAACTCTCAGTTTCCCGCAAAACAGCCATCAGAATATGCTCTGTACCGACATAACTGTGATTCAGATTGCGCGCCTCCAGAATAGAACGCTCCAGGATTCGTTTTGTGCGGGGCGTAAAACTTTCCGGAGACAGACGGGTTGGAATCCCCCGTCCGACCACTTCAATCAGTTTTTGTTCTATGAGTTTATCGGTAATTCCCTGTTTGCTCAGCAAACTTCCGGCCACTCCGCTTTTTTCCGCAGCCAGCCCGTAAACGATATGTTCGCTGCCAACAAAGGTGTGTCCAAGCTTTTCAGCTTCCGAGACAGCTTCATTTAATGCCTGGTTTGCTTTTTCAGTAAAGCGGTCAAAAATATACATATACATCCTCCTCAAAAGGGCTTTTTATTCAATCACAGGCAATAGGAGCCAGAATTTCTCTAGGATTGTGCCGGCTCCGTCATACGCATTGCCTTTCTCACAATACAGGCACGCTGCATGTCCTTCTGCTGGAGACCATGTTCTTCTGGATAAGCTCCGGCAATTTCCGCTGTCCCTGTTTGCATCAATAACGTATTAATTTTAGCAGGCGTGATGCCGGGCAAAAGTTGCGCCCATATTCCAATCCGCAGATTGGATAATAACTCCCGGCACTCTTTTTCAGAAAGAATCCTCGCATTCTGTAAAACGCCAAAGCTTCTCCATACAGTGTCTTCAAACAATGCTTTTTGCTGCAGCATTCGTTCCCGCGCTGCCTGTTCTCGGCTCATGACCTGTTCCAAGATAGACGTTAAATTTTGGATCGCCAATTCTTCTGATATTCCTAAGGTAATTTGATTGGAAATCTGATACAGTCCATCAGCCACCTCGGTTTCTTTTTCATTTTCCGGACGAATGGTCATACCCAGTTTGCCAATAGTATTCATCACCGTGGCCATTACACCTGTCCGTTCCAGCGCCAACAGATGAAGAACGGCAGAAGCGCGCAGACCGGTTCCCAGATTGGTCGGACAAGCGGTCAGATACCCAAACTCTTCATCAAAGGCGATTTCAAAGCTTGCATCCAGCAGGTTATCTATACGGTTTGCATCTGTCAGGGCTTCCTGAAATGCCATGCCGCTTTTTAGCACCTGAATTTGAATATGGTCTTCTCCGTTGATCAGCAGACTGATCGAGTCGTCCTGGGTAACGGCTAACATGGCAAATGGATATTGCCTGGTTATATCCGGATGGACTAAATGACGTTCTGACAGCTGCAGTATTTGATACTCAGTTAAATCCCGCAGCAAATAAAAGCTAAAGGTATTTTCGCCCATCTGGATTGTCTTTAAACAGTCCTGTATCATAGAATTTAGCTCCTGTCTTTGCAGATCCGTCATACGATCCTGAAAGGGAAACTGCTTCAGGTTTCTGGAAAGGCAAATCCGTGTATAGATGACAAAATTTCCGTTTATTGCTTCTGTTTCGTACCATTTACGCATGATGATTTCCCTTTCCTTCTAAATCACGGATGGCATCCCGCAAAGACGCCGCCTCTTCAAAATTTTGTTCGGCAATTGCATGGTTCATGGATTCTTTCAGTTGTGCAAGCTGACGCTTTACTTTGATTTCTTCTCCTGCTGAAGCAGATACTTTTCCTGCATGCCGGACGTGCCCATGAATTTTTTCAATGGAAGTCAGCAGCTCTGTACGAAAAGTCGTATAACATAGATCACAGCCCACGCGCCCGCTTGTAGCAATTTCGTGCAGGCTTTTGCCGCATTTGGGACAAAGCTTTTGACGATCCGCCGTACGGGCAGAAGCTTTGTTCAGGAATGATGAAAAGATATCATCCATATTCAGACCAAAGGTAGAAAGCATACTCCCCAGCCCTAATTCCATTGCACAGTGACTGCATACGTTCATGCCCACGGTCCGGCCCTTAATTGTTTGTTTTAAATAAGTGGTCGCAGAATATTTTCCACATTTCTCACAAAGCATCCGTTTCTCCTCCTACTTTACATACAGCTTAAAAGCATATTTTTAAACATCGCCGCACGCACACTGTCCCGCGTTGCAGGCGTCGGAATCGCACGCAGGATATGATCGCCTAAAGCAGATGCTATTATTTTAGCTTCTTTCTCATGGATTAAATGGTCGTAACATAGGTGCTGCAAAATTATTCTTACAGAATATTCGTCGATCTGTTCTCCAATAGAGTTTATGATATGCATAAAGAGGGCCTGTTTGGAATGGGTGACCCGGACGATCCGGATAAAACCACCGCCCCCGCGTTTGCTTTCTACAATATAGCCCTGTTCTGGCGTAAAACGAGAAGTGATCACATAATTGATCTGACTGGGAACACATCCCAGCTTTCCGGCCAGTTCATTTCGTTTAATCTGCGCACTGCCTCCTTGTTTATCCAGCAACTCTTGAATGGCCTGCGCGATAACATCGGATATATTCATTACCTTTCCCCCAGCTTAATAGACTTTGATCTTTCTTGATTATTATAACACAAAGATCAAAGAAAGTCAATTACCATTTTTATAATTTAAGTATTCACACATTTTCAGCCTGCTTCATACTATACAGTGTAATACAAAAAAGGAGGCAATCTTTTATGAATTGTTGTGGAAATAACTCTTGTTGGATCATCATCCTGGTTCTCATCCTTTGCTGCTGCTGTGGCAACAATGGAAACTCCCGTAGTGGCATGGGCAACGACTGCTGCTGCAACTAACCCCTTGACATCTACTTAGAAAGGGTATATTAGCTGCCCTTGGACCCCAACCACCACAAGAAAACGCGGCTCCTGTATATACAGGAGCCGCGTTTTCTTTTAAAACATGTAAAGCACCGGTTATCCATTGTTATAACCGGTGCTTCGGAATGATGGTAGACTCTTTGAACAAAATTGAAAATCCTCGGATTTTTTATATGACATCCGCCTGATGTTCCGACAGCCATTTTTTCGCTTCTGCCGCTGTAATCGGTAGGATTTTTTCCTCTGGATATTTGCTTTCTGCTCCGCCGACTCCATATAAAAAATATCTTCTTTGTCTGGTTTGATACAACTGCTCTTCATAACCGGTGGGATCACCGTAGATCCCAACAGAAAAAGCGCCCAATTTTACAGCTGTTTCCGTATCATAGACAGTACTTCCAACTTTTTCTTTCATCATATCAGCTCCTTTTTCAGGTGTAACAAATTTTGGATATCTGTATTATAGCACATCCAATATATGGATATCAAGAAAAATTTTTTATAAGCTAAAATTTTATTTATATTCAGAAATTCAAAAATTTGTCCGTCGGGCCTTTACTTTTGACCGGTTATCTACCGATTTCCATCCTGTCCAAGTCACAAATAGAATGGATTTCTGTTGAATACTTATATTTGCTGACTGCATCGGCGTACCTCATATCAATCAAGCTTCCATTTACTCTGATTCAACAAATCCCGTATAGAAATATGTATTGTCTTGGGTACGTCCGTACTTATCTGCAATCAGACTCACAATAATACAGACAATCAGAGAAAGGATCATGGCTGCCACCGCAAAGACAGGTCCATATCCAGCCAGAACAGACAGACCTTCTGAAGAGATGCCAGCTAAAAGCAACAGCTTGGCGCCCCCTGGAATAAAGGCAACCACAAAGCCTGTCAAAATCGAGGCCCAGGCGCCTATACGATTTGCTTTTTTCCAATACAGCGACAATAGATAAGGCGCAAGGAAAGATCCTGACAGAATACCCCAAGAGTAGGACATCATATCTAAAATCGGTGTATTTGTGTTGGCAACAATATAGGAGAAGACCACAAACAACAAGCAGAAGACACGGGTCATTACACCAGCATTTTCATCCGACAAGCCTTTTTTTCTTTTTTCCTTCACTAAATCCAGCGTTACGGTAGAACAAGCCGTTAATGTAATCGCAGATAATGTAGATACAGAAGCAGAAATCAGCAGTACCAGGACAAGCCCAAGCAAAATATTGGGCAGATTGGAATCCTTAAGCATCAGGGGAACAATATAGTCCATTCCCTTTTCCGGAACAGCATCCAAAAAGAGATGGGACAAAGAACCGATAAAGTATCCACCGCCGGCAACAAGAAATGCAAAAAAAGTGGAAATGACAATACCGCGTTTTACTTCATGATCATCTTTAATACCATAATATTTATGGATCATCTGGGGTAAGCCCCAGGTGCCAAAGCTGGTCATCACAATTGTGGCAATCAGGGATATTGCATCGCTGCTTCTCAGGGGAACCATTTGATTCTGCTTCATATATTCCCACATGCCGGAAATTCCGCCGCCTTCCCGCACATTTGGGGCCATCATCACAAAAACGATTAAGATGCTCAAAACAAACATCATCAGAATTCCCTGTACAAAATCTGCTTTCAGTGTGGCCAGATACCCGCCTAAAATCACAATCAGGGCCGAAACAATCGCAATGACAAGCATGCAGATCTGATCGTCTATCCCCAACAAAACAGAGCAGATTGAGGTTAACCCTTTATAGACTGAAGCAGAATACGGAAGTAAAAAAATAAAGATGACAACGGCAGAAAAGGACCGAATTCCCTGACTCTGATACCGCCGTGCAAGCAGTTCCGGCATGGACTTAATTTTGAGCCGATGTGAAATATCCCGCGTACGCCGCGCAAGCACCTTCCAGGCCAGCCAGGAACCAAATACGGCATTTCCAATACCTACCAGCACGCTCCATAAACCATATTTCCAGCCGCTGGTCCCTGCATAGCCAATAAACATAACCGCTGAAAAATAAGCGGTACCATAACTTAACGCAGAAATCCATGCCCCTGCGTTCCGGCCGCCCACCGTAAAGCTGGATACCCCTTTACTGCTTTTTGCTCCGGCCACACCGATCAACAGCATCATGATCGCGTATAAGCCAATTGTAATCCAAATAATAAACTGATTTGACAAAACAACCATACCTTCCTGCCTGAAAATCAGGTTTTACTTTAGCGATTAAAAGCTTTAAAGCTTTTAATCGCTAAAGTAAATTTATTATGTCAGTTTTTCTGAAAAATGTCAAGAGCTATAAAAAAATTTATAGAAGAAGATTAAAATTTCCTTGTTTTCTATACAAATATCAGCTATAATGAGGAAAATACAATAATGAAAAGAGGTTTCATATGAAAAAGCGTAAGATTGTTTCTGCCTTGCTGGCGATGCTGTTGACTTTTTCTGCTGTTTCTTGTTCAACAACAGACGAGCCGTCGTCAGACAGTTCTTTAGATAGCACACTGAGTATGGAAGGTTCCGAATCTTCTGAGGATACCCCTTTTACCATGCCCAAATACATACCAACCTGGACTTCTGTAAATCAGCATAATACAGGCGGCACAGCGCCCGAATGGTTCATGGATGCAAAGTTTGGTATCTACTTTCATTGGGGCCCGTACTGTGTGCCGGCTTTCGGAAGCGAGTGGTATCCGAAACTTATGTATGATGTAGAAACCGGAAATTACGCTAACCATGTGAAAAAATATGGAGATCCTTTTACCGAATGGCCCTATCATTACTTTATTACCGGAGCGGAAGATAAACAAGGAAACTGGGTAGAGTTTGCTCCGAAATTGAAATCAGAAGGCGGCGAATTTGACCCGGAAGAATGGGCGCAGCTGTTTTTGGATGCCGGCGCTAAATTTGCGGGGCCAGTGGCTGAACATAGCGATGGATGGTCGAACTGGGACAGCGAAGTAAACGAGTGGAACGCCGTGGATATGGGGCCGCACTTGGATCTGGTTGGGCTGCTGACCGATGCTATCCGGGAAAAAGGGCTGAAAACTCTGGTGACGTTGCATCATGCCTATGGAATTAACGGAGATTATTTTACCAATGCACCGCTGCAGGAAGATCCATCTCTGCAAAAGCTTTACTGCCAGCTTCCCTGGGATCAGGAGTCAGAACTCTGGCTGGAAAAATGTAAAGAAGTAATCGATCAATATCAGCCGGACTTGATCTGGCATGACAGCGGTATCTGGAAGGTAGATGAAGCGACCCGCCTGGAATTCCTGGCTTATTATTATAACAAAGAGGAAGAATGGGGCAAAGAAGTTGTTGTTACATCCAAAGGCGGATTCAGCGAAGACAGTAACGTTCAGGACTATGAACGCGGCGGCCCAGCTGATATTACAGAAAACTACTGGCTGACAGACGACAGTCTCAGCCCCTGGACCTGGTGCTATACAGAAGGAACCCGTTACTATACTCCCCAGCATATCATCCATACCTTAGCTGACAGGATTAGTAAAAATGGAAACCTGCTGCTGAACATCCTGCCTAAAGCAGACGGCTCGATTCCACAGAATCAGAAAGACATTCTGCTGGCAGTCGGTGATTGGCTGAAGAAAAACGGTGAAGGCGTGTATGCAACCCGTGCGTGGGAAGTGTTCGGCGAAGGCCCCACCCAATTAGGCGGTGGAGATTTCCAGGAGATGAAGACTGGGACCGCACAGGATATCCGCTTCACTCGAACCAAAGACAATACGACTTTATATGCGATTGTTTTAGGCTGGCCTGGAGACGGAGCGGTGTTAAACATTCAAACTCTGGCGGAAGGCCGGATTGATTTGAGTTCCCTTACCTCTGTGCAGTTAATCGGCGCAGCTGCTGGCGAATATATTGATCTTTCCTATACACAAACTGCAGAAGGACTGGCAGTTACCATGCCGGATACCATGCCCTGTGAAGAAGACGCATATATGCTCAAACTTTCTTTTTCCGGAGAGATTCCCCCACTGACACCCGTTTCCACACCGGCAGAATAAAAGTTTCAGGTCAGTCGCCGGATTTAACAGATAAAAAATCGCTTCTGGACTATGCAGAAGCGATTTTTCTTGTCTATCACTGGACAGCTCCCTTTTTGGGGATTATCAAAAAAATTTAACTGTCTGCTTTAAATAATTTTTTCATTCTATCTTGCAAGGATGGCTCCATATGTTATAATAAGGACAGTGAACCAATCCTCTAAACAATAAAGAAAAGGGAGAGAAATATGAGTATTACAAAAAAGCTTTTTGGAACATTACCTGACAAAGGAGACGTCTATGCATTTACCCTTTCCAACGCATCCGGTATGTCTGCTGAGATTTTAACATACGGCGGTATTATCCGGCAGCTGATTGTACCGGATAAGAATGGTCAACCGGTAGATGTTGTTTTAGGACGTGATTCGCTGGAAGAATACCTGGATAATACCGGTTATTTTGGTGCAGCAATCGGGCGGCATTCCAACCGCATTGCAAACGCTGCGTTTACATTAAACGGCAAAACATATACATTAGTGAAAAACGATGGAAATAATAATCTCCATGGCGGCCCGGAAGGATTTCATCAAAAAGTTTTTGCCTATGAAACCTCTGAAAACAATGGAGATGCCAGCTTAACGCTGTTTACCATCAGCCCGGATATGGAAGATGGATATCCCGGAGAGCTGCAGGTAGCCATCACTTATACCGTGACCGCAGAGAATGGTTTAAAATTACATTATCGTGCGGTTTCCGACCAGGATACGCTCATTAACTTTACAAACCATAGTTACTTTAATGTTTCCGGTCATGATAGCAGCGATATTTCAGATCTGAAGCTTTGGCTGAATGCGGATTTCTATACGCCTAATAGCAGCGACTGCATGCCGACAGGTGAAGTTCGCAGCGTAGCCGGTACACCTTTTGATTTCCGTACACCGAAACCAGTCGGTCAGGATATCCATGCAGATTGCGAACAGTTGAAAATGTTTACCGGCTATGATCATAACTTTGCGCTCAATGGCTGGGGCTATAGAAAAGCGGCTTCTCTGACCAGTTCTAAAACCGGTATTACTATGGACATGTATACTGACCTGCCGGCCGTACAGTTGTATACCATGAACTCCCCGGCTGGACGTCCCTGCAAAGGTGGAATTTCCTATCCAATCCATCAAGCACTGTGTCTGGAAACACAGTTTTTCCCCAACGCAATGTCTTTCCGGCATTTTCCAGGCCCGATTTATAAAGCTGGAGAAATCTATGATACGGTCACAGAATACCGGTTTCATGCAGAGTAAAATTAATCATGTAATAAATATCCGCCGGCTAAGCCGGCGGTTTTTCTTATGCGGGTATAACCCGCTGCTACTGGCAGCCATTGCAATGGCTGGTACGGTCTGACACTTGCAATGGATTGTTACTGGCTACCCTTGAAAGGGTCTTCGTATTCTCTAAAACTTATTTGATCCTGTAGTTTGTCTTCTTCCAATTGATTTTTGTTGTATTCAGCGATCTTTTTCGTGTTTTTACCTGATGTATCTACATCGGAAAAGAATCGCCATTACCTCCGCCGCTACTGATGAACGCGAGCCTGTCATGCAGACTTTTGTTTTATTTGATCGCCCAGTCCCGGAAGAAAAACTTTGCTATATTCCGGGTCTGTTGCTTCCGCCGTAAGATATTGTTGCTATTTCGGAAAAGTCCTTGAACGTATTGAAAGAAGAATATCCGGTAGTAGCCCAACTGGTAGAGAATTATCAGCATTTGATAAAAGAACATAGAGAAATAATCTATGATATAAATAAAATCTCTATTCTTGCGGAAAAATCGACCATGAGCAAGGAGGATCGGATAAAAGCGTTGACCTTGTTGAAAGAAAAATCTTTAGCGGCCGATAAATTCTTTTTCACGTCAAGCCTTAACGAAAGCGTGGAATTTGTCAGAGACTATCTACTGAAACCGTAAGAAAGCCAGCAAAAGCCTCCCTTATGTGAAAAATGAAATAGGAAAAGTAGAGCGCAAGCAATCTGTTGACTGCTTGCGCTCTTTGACATACGACAGTATTTTGTTTGTATCTGCCCTCAATTATTCATCTTCATCGTCCAGTGCACTGAGGGCCTCCTCATACTCCCTGCGGTACTTTTCCTCTTTCTCGTCCCGCAGGAATTTTCTTCTGCTGTATTCCTGTGTGCCTAAATTCCCGGCCAAATAGTTTTCTTCGTTGGTGTATGTATTGTTGTCCAACAGGGCGTTGAGTGTGCGCTCCCGGTCGTCCAAGCTCTGCATTTGAGTCTCATACTGGCGCCGAAGCCTGGCTTCTTTCTCGGCTCGCTCCCGCTCTTGAATCTGGCGCTTTGCCTCTTGGTACTCCGCCTCCAATTGCATCTCCTGCATCGCCTTTTCCGCTGCAGCCCGACGAGCAGGGGCCGCTTTTACCCAAGCATCATAATCTGCTTTTTCCCTCTGCCAGATTTTCTCGTACTTAGCTTCCACAGCGGGATCTTTTTCGCTGTCAGAAATCCCTGCATACACCAGCCGGTGAAGCTCCAGTGCCTGATACAACGTAGTCTTCCCTTCGTATTTCCAGTTGCGCTCCTTGGCGATCTCCATCAGCCGATCCACATTCCGCTTGGCCCTGTCATACTGTTGGTGATTCAACCGGAACAAAATGATTTTCGAGTATATCTCTTCGACCTTATGAATCCACAGGGCCTGCGGATTCGCGGAATATTTTTCCTTCTCCATTTCTGAAGGCCGGTGTATATTCCACCTATCGGCTTTGAAGTCCTCGTACATCAGTTCGCCAACCCTCTCTTGGACAAGCCGAAGAGGGATACTTTTATCCTCTTCCGCCTTATCCAATATCTCGAAAGCTGTATCTAAGCCCATCGGTACCGGGTACTTTTTGCCATCAGGCCCCACCGCCAAGAGCGCATGTTTGATTTGATACCTGCGATCCTTGTAGCCCTTAGCAATCGCTCGTAAAACTTTCAGAAAACAGATTGCAAAAATAAGCACTGCTCCCACAAAGATGATAGCTTCAAGAGGGCTGCGCTGAAAAAGTAATCCCAGAGAAATAAAGGCATTTTCTGCTTCTTCCCCAAAGTCATAGTGACTCCGATTATATAAGGCGGTATAAGCCAAGTTATAGACAAACCCAAGGGTGTAGCCTGCAAATCCCAGCAAAGTGGAAAGCCATTTGAGTACCCGCTCTTTATGCGTATCCAACAGGAGGTACCATTCTTCATCTGCCATGACAGCTTTAAAAACAATAGCAATCCATGATAAAAAACACCCAAAGAAATTCCACCACCGAGAACCCTGACCACCATTTCCAAGCCAGGTCAATATACCTATTACTGCCAAAGCCGCCAAAGTTAAGCCCCAGCGAGAGCTGTCGAATTTTTCACTATTCTTTTTTGCTAAAGGGAACACCTTGTCCATTATTCCTTCCTCCTTCATTTTCTTCCTCACCAAAACTCTTGCCGTTAAGAAATGGCCTACGGAAAATATTATCCATTTTTATTTCCTCCGCTTTCACTCAGGTAGTGTCAAAACTACCTTCCTTTTTTATTGTAAAAGTTACGTTTTACCTTGATTTTTCGGAGGTTTGCAAATAAAAAGAGCA
>CAJFUK010000021.1 GCA_904420125.1 Candidatus Falkowella caecavicola
AGCCTCCTCGCAGCAGGACGCCGGTTAAGGCATCCGATACCACAAGGAGGCTCTCTTTTGTATAGGAATAAGTGTATAGGAGTAATGTAGGAATAATAGATGAATTACCTACATTTCTCGGCTTTTTCTCACATCTAACTGCTCTTAAAACCGCGTATTTACTGGGCTTTAGCAGTGGGTAAATTAAGGTAAGTTTCTATAGCAAAAAAGTAATATTTTTTCTACATATCAAATCGGTCTGATCAGTAAATTCGGTTTTCATATATCTTCCCATGTTTTTGCCCTTATAAGGTTCGGGAGCAGGGGTAAACCTGTGTGAAACCGTATCAAGAAATACGGTGAGCAAACAGCGATAAATCCTCTGTTTTCAAAGCTTTTGAAGAATTTTAATATCACTCTGTAACGGGCAGTAACAGTCTAAATTTTTGACAGATTGAAATTCCAATTTGTCTATCCCACATGATACACTGTAAATCAAAATAACCTCCATCATACAGTCAGAAACGGGGAAGATTTTCCTTCTCATTCCTGACTGTCCAATTGACTTCCTCTTACCTCGCCCTTCCGTCGCGCTTTCTTCTCTGCATCCGTTTCTGTTCCTTCAACGCCTGCTCTCTTCCTCGCCATCCGGGGACGATTTTCTCAATCTCATCACGCCCCAGAGCGCCGTTTACCCGTTCATAACCCCCGGACGTCCCCTCAATATCCTGCTTTCATTCCAACGTTCCTTTTCCCGAACCGAAAGAGTATTTACCCTGTTTCACGCTCTCCCGTATGCCGCTGCATATCACTCAATATCCTGGAGAGATCAGGGTATAAACCCGGTAGACTGATCGTAATACCGTCACAATCTTCTTAATCAGCGGTTTCGCCTTTTTCCCGGGGGAAGATTTTCCGATTTTCAAAGGTCCCGCCTCTGGCAGTACTTCCTCTGGATCAGCGGAATATATTCTGCCGAAAACCGCCCTGTATTCTTGACCATAGGCGCGGATCTCTGTCAGTTTCTTCTCATATTTTTCCGCCGGTCTGCCGGCTTCTGCCCGACCTTCATATGCGGAAAATATTTCCTGATCAGGATTTTCCAACTGGTCAGGCTACTTTTCATTGACAGACTGCATCACAGCATGATGCTCTTCCAGACTGTTCGTTTGTTCTCCCAGAGCCGCTACTTCTTTTATCCGTTCCTGTTTTTTAAGTCTGTTCCTTTCCCCGCCGGCCATTCCATCAAAGAGCGGCGAGAGGCCCCGTGCCACAGCTGTACACCTCTTCATCCGCCACTCGCAGCTGGCTCCGTCATAGACTGTGCCGTCATTTTGCCTCCGTCTGCATTGATTCCGGCCTTACAGGCCATATTCCGGCTTTATTATACTCTATTTCCATCTGCGCGTCAATGACTCCTCAAAAACAGACAGCGAAAAGACAAGCTATTGCCCAACCGCTATACAGCCACTGCTTCTCCGGTATTGTTATCTCCTGCGCCCCCGGCATTGAAAAATTCATCCCCATCAGGGAAGGTTATAATATGCTCCACACCATTTTCGCCGTAACGATTTCCAAGCCAACGGCAGTATTCTTCCGTCGGCTGTGCAATCCAGTAAAATGCATCCTCTTTTCCGGCAGTATTATCTTGACCAAACGACGTGTGTTTTCAATTTCTACGTCTTCAAGTCCGTGTAGGACAGCCTTTCTTACCGCGTTGGAGAAATACGGGAATTGCTTATCCTGAATCTGGCAACACGTTCTTATGCATTTCTGTGCCTTGCCAGCGGCCGTTTGAACGCATCCATATCATCGCCTCCTTTAGTACTTTGGGTGATGAAAACCGGTTTCACTTATATAGATAAATTTCAAACAGGAAAATTCATTGGCGCTATATTCTATCAATGGTTTTTTTGCGGAATTTAAAAGAATAACCCCATTGACGGCGGCTCCAAATCCGAAAGCGTGATCGGGTTACTCTCTTTGATCAGTAGGTGCCATCATGGATATGCGAAAAGGAATAGCGGTACAGTTTTTCGACTGTACCGCTATTCCAAATGACCATCCCTCACCGGAAATACCTGCCGCTTTCTAGTTGCATTTTATGATGTTTTGTTCCATCTTCTCAAAAGATGGTCTCGGCCTGCAGTTTTTTCTTTAGATTTCTGATCTCTCGGTTAATCTTTCGGCAGACGCCTGCGTTGTTCCGATCCTTTCGGATGCTCAGGCGATGCAGCCTGCCTTCCAAAAATGCAATCCTGGTTAAAATGTCCATGATGATTTTTCCTTTCTTAAATAAATATATTTTTATCTGTTGGATTTTCCTGTACAACAAATGCAACAAAGAAACAGCAAGGATCAAATGCACGCTGTTGTCATACCCGGTTCATCGTTACACCCCCTTTCACAACAAAAACGCCCGGTTATTTTTCAATAACCGGGCGCACCCGACATCTTCCGTTCGACGATCAATCATTGCGATGATCCGTCCTCCGATGATATCCTAACCTATTCTATTATTTGATTCAGCTCTTCTTCCAATAAACCAATGTGTTTTTGTGTAAGCGCCAACAGATTTTCCCGCTCGTCTTCGTTCAGCCGTTCAAAAGACCGTTCCTCGGCGCGAACCAGCGGAGCAATTTTTTTCTGCACAAGTTCCTCGCCGTCTTTGGTGAACAAGATCCGTTTGTTCTTTTTGTTTCCAGAAACAAATGCAAGAGAAATCAGCCCTTTCCCTTCCAGGAACTTCAACGCGGTATTGATTGTTTGCGGTGGATAAAACCAGGCCTCGCACAGGTTCTTTTGTGTACAGGGCGCCCCATGTTCATATAGAGAATAAAGCAGCCAAAAAGCGGAATCGGATAGGCCGATTGACTTTGCATAGTTATGGTAAAGCACATTCATTTTCTTATGTGCCTGATTAAAAACAGTCAAAACAAAAATAGTTGAAGATTTCATCATATCCCTCTTTTTAATCCGAATACGGATAATATTATAATCCGAACTCGGATTAAAGTCAAGTCTTTTTTTACAGTTTAGATGCCTTTACAAGAAACTATATCCAGCCCGTTTCAAGGCCGCACGGCGTTGCCATAAAAACGTCTGTGTTGCCGGTGAAGGCAAAAGATATTTAAAATGGCAGGAAAACAGAGCCTTGATTGCATCACCAGACAGGGCATATATAAACCTCCGTCCGGCGTGGAACGAGGAATAATTTTTCCGGAACTTGTTATCCAGACTCCCGGAAACATGGCAGGACAGGGCCAACCGTGAAGGCTGAAATGAACGGGAAACCATTTGAGGACTTCTCCGTTGGATGCCCCGTTTTGGCGATAAACTTATAATTTCAAAGCGCTCTTTGGACACTCTTCTACACATTTCATGCACAAAATACATTCTGTTGCGTTTGCCTTTTTTCGTGAATTGCTCGGAACTTCTACATCCATAGGGCAAACTTTTTCACATTTCCCGCATGAAATGCACTTTTCTTCATCTACCTTGATCCGGAAAAGGGATAGATAGCTCATGGGCTTCAAAAATACTGTAACGGGACAAACATATTTACAAAAAGCCCTGTTGTCTTTGCATTGATAGGCCATAACAATACCAACAACATAATACATGATGTTTCCGATGATAAAACTCCACCATATAATGTTGTCTTTATCTGGAATCTGGAGAATAAAGAGTAATCCGACAAATATCAGTGAAGCAGCAAAAACAAAATACCGAACATAACCCCACCGTTTTCGCGGGGCAGCGGGTGTCTTAAATGGGAGTAAATCTAATATCATGGCAGTCCAGCAGGCATAGCCGCACCATCCACGGCCAAATACCAGCGGACCAAATATTTTTGCGACAACATAGTGGATTGTAGCGGCTTCAAAGACTCCCAGAAACAGATAATACCAAAATCCCTCTATCTGCATATTTTCATGGCAAAGAAAGCCCAGATATCCAAGCATATAAAGACCCACGGCAAACTGAACCGCATTTCGGGCATACTTCTTTTTGTGAATGTATAAGATGAGCCCTGCTGCGATTGCCATGCCGATATAGGAAAAATTAAAAAGGTAAAATAAATTCTCTAATGTCAGCCATAAAATGACGGCAATACTTTCAAATATCAGCCACATAGCAATGGGCGGTAAATATTTCTTAATTTTCATGGTTATCCCCTGCCTGTTTCATCCACTTTTTCCCCAACCGCTGGCCGTTTTTGTTTCGCCGCTGACAATCCGGCTCAACGATGAAGCGGAAACGCCTATTCTCTTGACCGGTTCTCTTTGTGTGATATGATAGCCATTGCATAAATCTGAAATCCGCTGCCCGGGTGTGCCGGGTAAAACCACAAATACACACCTTGTTCGCATGTCTTCATTATACAGGAAAATTCTAAAAATGCAATTCTCACAAAATTCCGGAACTTGGAACAGCTGTTCTGTTTCTTTTTCAGGAAAGGGACCGGCAGCTTGAACATTGTAGGGGAAATCGGACGGTAGGGTATTTCCTGTCCGATCGTTTTCCAGTATGGCCCCTTGTAAACTGTACCTTATAAAAAAATAAAAAAGGACTTGACAAAAAGATGAATCTCCTATATACTACATAATGTCCGATTTCATATTATATGATTTAGGATAAAGGGAGGCCCGCATATGAAAAAGGAAACCTCATTCTTAAAAACCCTGGCATCCTTTCGCGAGGCTACGATGGAACTGGATAATGTTTATTCCCTGTTTTCTAAAGCCTGTGGACTGTCCGATGCCGAATACTGGTCCCTGCTTTTAATTTATGAGGGTGTTGCCACCCAAAGTCAAATCAGTGACCAGCTATTTCTCAGCCGTCAGACACTGAATTCCGCTTTCAAACAGTTGCGGAAAAAAGGGCTGGTTCGGTTAGAGCCTTACGAAGAAAACCAACGTTCCAAACAAGCTTTCTTAACCGATACAGGGAGACCGTTTGTGGAAAAGCACGTTGTCCAAATGCATCAAGTGGAGGAAAGAGCATGGGGGCAGATGGATGAAGAAGAGCGGGCCATGCTCATAGAACTAACCCGGAAATTCAGCAGCCTAATTCAAAAAGAATTAAAAGCTTTAAAATTGGATATCGTCTAATGTTCATCGGAGGTTTGCGGCCGTAGCCGCAACGACCGGAGAAGATGTCGAGTGCGCTCGGTTATTGAAAAATAACCGGGCGTTTTTATGTTTGGATATATTGGATAAAAACAGCGGTAAACGGTCTTGATGAGAATACCTTTATCGTGCAGCCGCGTTCTGATGATTGTTTTTCCCCGCATGGGATAGCCGCGGAAGCAACCCCTGTTGGATACAGGATGGACATCATTTGATGGCTGGGCGTATCAACGTAAGGGATCGCATTACCGAAGATAATACCGCTATCAAATTCTCCCAGAACGATCATTGGGATAAAACAGGAGGATTATATGCAATACGCAATTCATGCTTCTTTACCGATATGGGGGCGTTCCCCGCCCTATAATGACAAAACAATTTGATCCCATTGTCATCGGAGGACTGGCCATCGCAATGGCCGGCTGGGTCATCGCTCAGCCATAGTCGAAAAAGATGTCGGGTGCGCCCGGTTATTGAAAAATAACCGGGCGCATTTTTATTTATTCATAGGAAAGGGTTTGACAACCGTATGAAACTCATGATGCAATTTATCAAGCCGCACTGGAAATTATGTGTGGTTACCATTCTGCTTTTAATTATCGACGTAACGGGTGCTCTGGTAATTTCTACGTTTGCTGCGGAAATGCTCAACCAGGGAACATCCGGCGCGTCCTTTGAAATGCTGCTTAACACCGGGTTTAAAATGGCGGCAGCCTCGATTCTGTCCAGCGTCTGTGCCATTTTGGGTGGCTATACCTGTGCCGCCCTGTCCGCACGGGTCGGTAAAGATATGCGGGTAGCCCTCTACGAGAAATCCCTAAAATTGTCCATTTATGATTTTCGTCACTTTGGCACCGCTTCCATTACTACCCGGACAGTGTCGGATATTACCACGATCCAGTTTGCACTGACCAGCTTTATCCAGATGGTGCTGCCTGTCCCGGTTATCTTTGTCGTAGCCTTGGCGCTAGCCTTTAGCCTGGATGTTGAAATGGGCTTTATCCTGCTTGCGGTGGTAGCAGTAGTTTTTGTGCTGGCACTGTTTATTATGAAGAGCGCTTCCCCGCTGTTTAAGAAGCTGCAAAAGCTGCTGGACCGTATGGCCACCATCCTGCTGGAGAATATTACCGGCGTGCGGGTTGTCCGTGCTTTCAACAACGAAATCCGGGAAGAAAAACGCATGGGGAATGCTTTTTCCAACTATGCAGAAACCTCTATCAAAGCAAACCGCCGGTTTGCCAATCTGGATGGTCTTTCCTTCCTGTTTATCAACCTCTTCATTGTGATCGTTTACTGGCTGAGCGGCGGACGGATCAGCGCTGGAAACTTGCAGATAGGAGACATTACCGCCGTGATTGGATATGCCCTGATGGTGTTGTTTTTCCTGATGATGGCGCAGATGGTCATCCTGACGATGCCCCGCGCATTGGAGTGCTGTGGGCGTGTGCAGGCCGTTTTAGAGCATACCCCGGAAATTCGGGATATGGTTTCTGAAAACCCCCAAGCATCCAGCGGGCCAAACGATGAGGTTCTGGCCTTCCGGGATGTTTCCTTCCGCTTTGCCGATGCCGAGGAGGATACCCTCAGCCATTTGAACTTCGTTTGTAAGCGTGGAGAAACCACCGCCATCATTGGGGGCACCGGCAGCGGAAAGTCTACTGTTGCATCCCTGATTTTACGATTTCACGATGTGACCAAAGGTTCTATCTGCCTGAATGGAACGGATATCCGTCAGATGACACAGCACTGTCTGCGGGACCATCTGGCCTATGTACAGCAGAAGGCGTGGCTGTTTTCCGGTACCATTGCCGACAACCTGCGTTACAGTAACAAACATGCCAGTGAAGAAGAAATGATGCATGCTGCAGACGTCGCACAGGCGGGCGATTTTATCCGCTCTCTGCCGGAGGGCCTCCATTCTTATGTAGCGCAGGGTGGTACCAATTTCTCCGGCGGGCAGAAGCAGCGCCTGTCCATCGCCAGGGCCCTGGTAAAAAAGCCGGAGCTGTACATCTTTGACGACAGTTTCTCAGCGCTGGATTTCAAAACCGACGCAGCGCTGCGTAAAGCACTGGCAAAGGAAACTCAAGATGCCGCCGTGCTAATTATTGCCCAGCGTGTCAGCACCATCCAAAACGCCAACCAGATTATTGTGCTGCATGAAGGGCAGACAGCAGGCATCGGCACACACGACCAACTGCTGCAAAACTGCCCCGTTTATCGGGAAATTTACGAATCGCAAACCAAGGAGGCACAGGAGGCATGAACCAGATGGTGAAAACCCAGAACAGCCGAAGCACTGTTGCCAGGTTGTTCAGCCAGTTGAAAGGGCAGCGCATTCGGCTGACCGTCGTTGCTGTTTCCATTATCATTTACATTGGGCTGAGCATCTATAACCCCATGTACAGCGCGCTGGTCATCGACCATCTTTGGCAGAGTATCCAGGCTGCATGGAACGACGGCATTCCTTTTTCCATTACCTGGACCAATATGGGACAGGAATTGACTCAATTAAGCATCCAGTATTTTTTTACCTGGATTTTCTACTATTTGCAGTCTTATCTCATGGCAAATGTAGCAGAAAACCTGAACTTGGAACTGCGAAACCAGATCGCCCAAAAATTGAACCGGCTGCCCCTGCGCTTCTTTGATCAGAACAAAGCGGGCGAAATTCTTAGCCGTGTCACCAGCGACCTGGATAAGATCGCAGAGGTGCTCCAGACCGGTTTGCTGAAACTGGTGGTGGCCATCGGTACCATTATCGGCTCCCTGATTGTCATGTTTTATTACAGTGTATCCCTGACCTGCATCTTTTTGATTTTCATGCTGATCAGCATGGTAATCACGCAGATCGTCGCCAAAAAAAACCTGCGCTGTGCCGCCGAACGCCAGGAAACCATTGGCGAGCTGACCGGCATTGTGGAAGAATACTACAACGGACGAAATGTGATTAAGGCGTATAACCATGAGGATGAAAGTTTGAAGCAGGTCGCTGCGGCCGCGGAAAAAAACCGTATGGCTAACCAGAAGGCAGACTTTTTGACCAACTGTGTCAATCCGCTGATTCGCCTGCTGACCCGTCTTGCCAATGTGGTGATCGCCATCATTGCAGGCAAGGCCATGCTGGACGGAACCATGACCGTAGGTGTTGTGCAGGCGTTTTTCCAGTACGTCAACCAGACGGCGGAACCTTTGACAGAAGCGTCCTTTATGATTAACTCGCTTCAGTCTGCCTTGGCATCTGCAAACCGTACTTTTGAACTGCTGGACCATGAGGAAGAAATTCCGGAACCATTGAACCCCGCCGTGTTAGAACACGCCAAAGGAAACATCGCCTTTGAGCATGTCAGCTTTGGCTACAATCCAGATCATCTGCTCATGAAGGATATCAGTTTTGAGGCAAAACCCGGTCAGAAAATCGCCGTCGTGGGCAGTACTGGAGCAGGCAAAACCACACTGGTCAACCTGCTGATGCGGTTTTATGAGGTAAACAGCGGTAAGATCACCGTGGACGGCGTAAACGCCGCCGAAATGACCCGCAGCGGCCTACGGAAAAACTTTGGCATGGTATTACAGGATACCTGGCTGTTTAGCGGTACTGTAGCCGAGAATATCGCCTACAGCAAACCGGATGCAACGCGTGAGGAAATTGTCGCTGCGGCGAAGGCGGCGAAGGTGGACTACTTTATCCGTACCATGCCCCAGGGTTACGATACAATGCTGGATAACGAGGCTGCAAACCTGTCTGCCGGACAGCGTCAGCTGATTACCATTGCCCGCGTATTCCTCTGTAACCCGCCCATTATTATTTTGGACGAGGCAACCTCCAGCGTAGACACCCGAACGGAAGTGGAAATCGGCAAGGCGATGAAGGAGCTGATGAGCGGGCGAACCAGCTTTGTCATCGCCCACCGGCTATCCACGATCCGGGACGCAGATACCATCCTGTTCATGGAACACGGCAATATCATCGAGCAGGGCAACCACAAAGAATTGCTGAAAAAGAAAGGGGCTTATGCTGCTCTTTATTACAGCCAGTTCGAATAAACGTGATATGTACTCAAAAATACAGGGACTGATTCCGTCCCGTTTCACCGGTGCTGTCCGCACGGCTGACCGCTGCGATCATTGCCCTTGTTTCTATGGATCGGGTGTCTTTCTATTGATTTGTCACCCATCATCTCGGGCAGGCAGAAAAAATGAGACTGGATGCAGATTTTCTGCCTGCCCTTTTCCTAAAAACAAAGGAGCCCATTGAGGCTCCTTTGTTTGACTTTGTCCCTATTTCAGAAAATCCAGTTCACTGATCCAGTTCACGATATCAGTCTGATTCACACTGCCGCGGAACCGCTGGCCATCCTGCCAGTCTCCGGTTCCAGCCAGTTCCGCTAATAGTTCGCCGCTCTCACCAAGGCCGGAGCTGGACGAAGTGCAGAACGGGATAACAGTTTTACCGGTAAAATCATTGGCGCTCACAAAGCCATCCACTGGCCAGGCCGCGATCCCCCACCAAATGGGATATCCAATGAACACGGTGTCATAGGAATCCCAGTCTTCGACGGTGGTTGCGGTCAACTCGACTACCCGTAAGGATGGATCGTCATGTTCCCGGCTTACCCGGCTGTTTCCGTCCGTCCAATTGAGGTCGTCGGAGGTGTAGGGCTGCGCTGGAGTAATTTCAAAAAGATCGGCCCCCAGAGCATCTGCAATATATCCGGCCACAGTTTCTGTGTTGCCGGTGGCGGAATAATAGACAACCAGTGTCTTTCCGCTCTCACCGTCTATGGCCGTCTCTATTGTTTCCGGCTGAAAACTCTCCTGCGGCTGGGTTTCCGAGCTGCCGGGGGTTTGGGGGTCCTGGCTCTGCGTGGTTGGAACGGACGGCTGGCCGCAGGCAGCCAATACAAGCAGCATGGTCCCTGTCAAAAGGCAGCTGAGCAACCGTTTCTTGTTTTTCATCACGATACCTCCAATCAAATGATGCCATTTTGTTTTTGGTGCTTATTTGACATTCTCCTGAATCCAGGTTTCCACATGGTCTGCGATCACATCGTTATTCAAATCCTGGAACATAAAGTGATCGTTACCGGTGATCCCCTCCTTAGGCAGATCCACTACTGTACAGTTACCGCCCTGGGCGTTGTAGGCTTCCTCAAAGTCATAACAGGTCTGCCGCATCATCTGCCACATGGCAGTCGCCTGAATGGTCGGGTCTCCGTTGTCGATGTAATCTCCAAAATACATGGTAATCGGGATGTTCTTTTCCATAAGGGTCTGGAAGTCCGCATAATCGGCCGCAGGTGCTCCTCCGGGTTCAATGGCCACGATGGCCGCGATATGATCGGTATACTGCGCCGCCGTCCAGCCAGGGCCGCCGCCCTGAGAGTGGGTCACCAGAATGGAGTCCTTGCCGGTACGCGCATACACCTCGTCGATTGTGGCTGCCACCGCGCGGGCCACCATGTCATTGTCGAAATCGGCGCCCATGTCACTGGTCATGCCGGTATCCGGGGTCATTTGACGGAAGAACTGGTCGACAGATTCCGCATCATTGGGAAACTGAGAACCTTCGTTGACCACCGACTCGCCATTCTCCCAACGGCCGATGCGGAACTGGGTGTACCACCGTTGATCCAGCGTCTTGGTGCTGATGTCGCCGCTGACTGAAGTGGCGCCGGCTTCACCGCGCCGGGGCTGATCCATCAGCCAGACACTGTGGCCCATCCGCAGGAAGAGATCAGACCAGCCCTCCCGACCGTCCGGAGTTGTCATCCAGCCCATGCGGGACTGCCCGTAGCCATGCAGGAATACCATGGGCAGGCCGGTTTCCTCCGCCGGAATTTGATAAAGCACATTGGCGTGATCCACATGGGCGGTTTGACCCGCCCCGGTTTCCTCCCATTGGTCCTCCGGATTAAAAGTGCCGTCTGAAGTCAGCGTGATGCCGCCGGCAGAAAAGATTCCCTGCTCGGCGATGACCAGCGCATCCGAGGCGATGGTTTCATTATTTTGAGAAATTTCTGCCGGCTCGCTGGTATCGCTGGAGGACGGCGCCGGTGAACTGCCGCATCCTGCCAATAGGGAGAGGCCCAACAGACCGGTCAGGGCCAGTGCTGTGATCCTGTATTTTTTGCTCATAAGTCATTTTCTCCTTTTCTTTTGATATAGGTTGAGATTTTTTCACTTGGGGCTTTATCGGAAGAATGCCGTACCCATTCCTCAATCATAGCCAGTCCCTGCTTTATGTCCGTCCCTTTGATGGACAGTCCTGCATCAATCTGGGCGTCTGGACAGATAGAACGGATATCCTGTTCGCTGCGGCCCATCCCACCACCCTCATGGGTACAAAATGGTTTAATCCGTTTGCCGGAGAAATCGAACTGCTTCAGGAAAGAAAATACCGCCATCGGCATGGTCCCCCAATAGTTTGGGTATCCCAGATAGATTACATCATAATCGGTGATATTGTCCGGAACGCGCTTGAGTTTTGGATATTGCTTTCTCTGCAGGTCCTGTCGGGCCTGGTCGATACACCGGTAGTAATCCGGCGAATAATCTACCTGCGGCTCAATGCGGAAGCAGGTTGCGCCAGTGAGTTTTTGTAGGATTATCGCGAGCATTTCTGTGTTACCGACACGCAGTTCCTTTACGGTCCCATCCACCAGGTTGTTCCCGCGTCTGGAATAATAAGCAATCAATGATTTCACATCTGTTTTCCCTCCCGTCCCTGCTGGGATTTCCTGTGTATGCTTTTATTTTAGAACAAAAATGATTGCAATGGAACGACAAAAAAGCTATAATAGTACCAATAAAAAGGTGTGAACGGAAAGGTGGGCTGTTATGTACGACCGGCATCTGGAGACTTTTATTCAGGCAGCGGACAGCGGCAGTTTTCTCAAAGCTTCTGAGAAGCTGTTTATCTCCGCGAACGCAGTGACAAAGCAGATCAATCTGCTGGAAAACGATCTAAATTTGAAGCTGTTCCAGCGCAGTACTCAGGGGTTAGTGCTGACCGAAGCCGGGAAGCTGATTTACGCCGAGGCCAAAAAGATGATCCGGCACTCCAACTCTGTACTGAAAAAAGCCCATGAACTGGAAAGCCGGCAGGAATATGTGGTGTGTGTGGGTGTTTCTCTGATGAACCCGGCCAGTATTTTGTTAGAGCAATGGCACAAAGCATCCAGGATCTACCCCCATCTCCGGCTTGAAATTGTCCCGTTTGAGGATACTGTCCCCGCTTTTAACGAAGTCCTGAACCGTCTGGGAGAGGACATCGATTTGATCTCCTGCCCATATGAAACAAATTACTGGGGAGACCGGTACAATTCTTTTCATCTGTGTGATCTGCCTGTTCGGGTGGCCTGTTCTAAAACGCATCCTCTGGCAGGAAAAGAGAAACTGCAAGTGACTGATCTGTATGGGGAGACCCTGATTTTTGGGAAAAGGAACACCTCTGCAAATGCTGACCAGATACGCAATTTTTTGGAACAAAACCATCCGCAGATCCAGATCAAAGAGGTAGAAAGCTTCGATCTGCCTCTGTTCAATCAGGTTGTTTCCTCCAGCGACCTGATCATGTCTGCTGACTGCTGGAAAGATGTCCACCCGTTGCTGGCAACCCTTCCGGTCGATTGGGATTTCACCCTTCCTTACGGCCTGATCTATGCCAAAAACCCACCCAGGGAAATGCTCCAGTTTATCATGGCAATCGGAAATGTTCTTTGATCAGACCTCTATGTAAAAATATTCTATAGAAAAAAAGCCGGCAACTCTATTTTGCTGCCGGCTTTTTCGATTATAGGAGAATACAGATTGTCGGGCATAAAAAGGGACATCAACGCCTGGATTTTGAAAGGGGCAAAAGCTGTATTCAAATATAGCCGGCGTGTATTCAGATATCCCCGCACGCCGGTCATGGTTCTGCCAATATTTAAGATGCTTCCATTCTTTCTTTACTCTCTGCCGACATAGTGGACGGCGTGCTTATCTCCTGGGCCGAACAGCCCGAAAAGAGCATGGATGCCGGTAACTGCAGGTCTCCGATTCGTTCGACCCCATACATAGCGTTTTTTCTACGCCTTGTCGTTATTGACTAAACAGCCAGCCCATGATCGTTTCATCAAAAGCGAACGTCAGACCGCCGGCATGTTGGTCGGAATACCCGCGCTGAGAGAAATAATCCTGATCCTTTACATCCAGGACCACCAGTGCATCGATTGTTTCCGCCGGCATTCCCTTTTCCTCGTACAGGGCGCGCAGTTGGGCATAGGCTTCCCTGAGAGGCGCCGAGCCATAGTAGCTGTCGTTCTCCCCCACTGCCATGTAAACGGGTATTTCCGCCTCAACCAAACATTCCAGGTTGCCGTCCCACTTGGTGCTGATGGCTAAATAAGCGGTGTACAGCTCCGGCCGTTTCCCCATCACCCGGGAGCCGGTTTCCCCGCCGCCGGAAAGTCCCTGGAGATATACCTTTTCCGGATCGATATTATAGTGAGAAAGGAAGTATTCTGTCAGCGCAATGGTCTGGTCGGCTGAAGTCTCTCCCCAGTCGCTGAGTTGGGGCGCCACGACAATCATTTCATCGTTGTACTTTTGGGCTTCAAAACCATATTCCTCTGCCTGCAGATTTGCGCCCACCCCCTGGAAGTAAAGGCCCTCATAACCGGGGAGGGTGATAAATAGTGCATAGGGCTTGCTGCCGTCATAACTGTCAGGAATATAAACATTGTAGTGGATATCCCCATCCTGCCCGGAATAGAACACATTATCCAGGATAAATCCCCGGTAGGTGTCTGTACCCGGCGTGATATCTTCCGACACGGCCTCCAGCTGCTCCTGAACGGCAGAGGAAGACGGCTGCGAGGCGGTCGGTGGTGTAGTGCTATCTCCGCAGGCAGTAAAGCCCGCCTGTATGATAACAGCCAGTATAAGCAAACCCAGTTTTTCAGAAAGCCGCATTTCGGTTCTCCTTTTCGTGCGGATTTTGGGAATGAAAAGTAAATTCATCTACCCAAGCTACTTTTATTTTAAGTCTCCATGCCCTAAAATGGAACGCCAAATAAGTTCTGGCAGTCCAAACCAAAAGGTTGGAGTTTGCAGCGTTTTGGATAGTGATAGGTAATGTTTTGATACATTTCCGTATAGAAACAGAAAAGGAAACGGTAAGCCGCTCCCTTTTCTCTGATTTTATTCTTCCATCTCCTCTTTCATGGCAGTAATTATTTCTTCAATCATACTTTCCATAGAGGAAAATTGGATATTTCTTTCCAACTTTTTAGCTTTCCATTTGCATAAGGCATTTTCCGCTTTTGCATTCAGCCAACTGTTACTTGTGACAATGGGTACCAGAAAATAGAACTCATTTTCTTTCATGTCCTGCAAACGACGCAATAACATTTCATTGTCATAGTCCTCCCTTAAAATACTCATAATTCTATAAGCATTTTCAGGATTATTAGCTAGCCATTTAATAAATCTTACTGCTTCATCTTGTCTAAATCTGGTCAGAGTATCCATTTAGGCCACCTCATTCTTTAAGTTTTTTGTTTGAAAGTTATCCAGTTCAAAAAGAATGTTATTGAGTAGCTTTCTGGCATTGTCCTCGTTCCATGTTTGGACTATGTATTTTATATTACATATGTCCATGGCTAAATCAAATTTGTAATCTCCTCCATACATTCCCATATAGAGTATAATTACATCATAGAATGAGTTTCTTGCCAATTCCTTAATGGTAGTCTTAATTTCTTCCCATTTAGGCTCTTCTCCAACATAGCAAATTCTACGCCATAAGTCACAATTTTCCGTAATCCATGTTAGGAGCCTTTTAACTTCTTGAATTCTGTAGCTTTCTATTCCTTCCATATCATTTATTTCCCCCTTTATTTTTTGTTTTGAACTGAATACAGTTACAATAATAAAACATTTTTGTGATAAAATCAAGATAAAATAACTGTATTTAGTTCATTTTTGGGAGTGTGCACAATGCAAAAGCTAAGACCAGATATGGATATTGGTAAAAATCTACGAAAATTAAGAAAGCAGAAAAAATTGTCCCAAGGGGATGTTTCAAGAAAGTTGCAGCTAATGGGTTGTAATGTTTCCCGGATGACCTATTCTAAGATGGAGCGTAATGATTATAATATCCGCATAAGCGAGTTGATTGCTTTGAAGATTATTTTTGAAGCTGATTATGTGGATTTTTTCGAGGGTTTGGAAGAAAAATTCAGAAAAGAAGCCAACTTATGAATTGGCTTCTTTTTTCTATATTTAGGGAAGTGGTATTCTCCACATTTTCCCCACTTCACACCGGACATGAACCTTTCGACTCATCCGGCGTTCCATCGTTGAAAACTCGTTTTCTGAAATTGATGAATTACTACTTTTGATTTTCAGACCGAAATAAGTCTTATATGTCAGATGGGAAATTACCCACCATTTGACGAAACCTGTTTAATTTCTTTCGCATGGTACTATCAAGGTTTAATCTTTTTAGATACCAGTCAATCGTATCCTGTTGCTTCGCATGGATTAGTTTGTGAACATCTTTGTGAACAATTACCAGATTTATATATATCTACGTCACCTTTTTCCACAGGGATTTTATGATGACAATGGATTTCATCAAATTCCAGGTCTTGTCCTGTGATCGCACACTTTCCATATTGCGCCGCATAAAGGGAAATTCGATTGTCAGCATATTCAATACTTCTATCAAGCACTGGATTGCGCATTAGCCGATAAAGAATATCCATATTGACCCGCAAATTACAGTGAATTTTCTTTCGTCCTTCCACAGTGTACTTGTTGACTGTTTTCTTTTTGTTCTGTGCATTTCGCGTTTGGCAATATCCAATCGGGAGAATTGCTGACGTTCCCATGTACCGTATTTGTTTGCTTTGGGAATAATGTGTCCATAGTTCTCCATGCATGTTTACTACCTGTCCTTTTGGGTATTTGGATAGCCGTTCTCTCATGTGGTTTCTGAGTACCATTCTAATTGACTGTCCAATTTGATAGTAGTCATCACTAATAAGGGTTGCTATGGCAAAATATTGGTGAATACCAATTATCATAGAATTGTAAAGTAAAATTGCCTTGTATTCTTCTTTACAATTGATAGGTGTTGGATATAGTCAATTTGTGCTTTTAATTTTCGTTTGGTACTCTCAACAGCTTTATCACACATATGAGGACGTACTACATATTTATTCCCCTTTTGGACAACTTTCAACTTAAAGCCCAAGAATTCTGAATAGCTCTTTTTGAAATTTACAACTTTGGATTTCTCTTCTGAGATTTGAAGTTTTAGTCGCTCTTCCAACCATTGTTTAACCGCATGGTAGGTTTTTACAGCGTCACTTCGTTTTCTACAGAAGATACGGAAGTCATCAGCATATCGAACCATAGGTATTTTGTAGACCCCCGGCATATAGGTTACACCATCCACCTCTGGATAGCTTTCGTTGCGTTGTAACATAATCGCAAGACGGTAACTCTCTGCCGACTTTCTCGGGCTTCAGACATCAGCCTTTTGGACTGTGCCTGCCGAAGTATTAGGGAGAGCGTTTCAGAGCGTTACTCCTTCATTCCACTCTTTGGATTATCAGTTCTCCAAAAACTGATTTGTTTTTGTGCACTACCTTTTCGATAGTAAACGTGTCACACTTTTACCTTTCTCCCAATATCATTTAAATCATGTCCCTCAAAACCCATCATTATGCTTTTCCTTTCCGGTATCCCATGCACCAAGATATATACATGATGCGGCACCATATCCTTTCCGATCATTTTTACTCCTTTCCATTTTTATAAAATCCGCATCATCTGCGGTGTATTTTTTCAGCCGGTAATAGATGATTTTCCTCCGGCGCTTGAGCGTGAAAATAATATGGTGCTTGCATACTTTGCATACCCTTTTTGTGTGCTGTCTATTGGCCTTAAGAAGCATCCTTCAGATGCCTTTCTCCCGCAAAGCACTAAAAAACAGGCCGTGCCTGAATGGCATGGCCTGTCATGATCGGTCTTTTATTTTGAACAATTCATCCTATCCTGATTACCGGAGCATGGTGCTATTATTGACCACTCCCGTACTGTAGAGAAAGAGGACGTCCTGATCTGTAAATTCGATATATTCCGGGAGCAGCGTGTTAACCATATATCGCAGATCAATTAAGGTAATTTTACTGTAGCACCCCGTGAGAAGCGGAACCAGGCTGCTGGCATAGGAATCCCGGAAAACAAGCAGTTCCCGTTCTGTCTCCGCTTCCGGATTGGTAATGACCATCAGCGGCGTCGCACCCGAAAGGTAAACGTCATACATCACATCAGTCTGCAATTTCTCCAGCGCATAGACCGGTCCCTCTGCATCGGTTTCATAGTTATAAACGACAGCCGCCTGTGTGTCCGCGCTGGTAAGATAGACCAGGTCCTCTTCCGGCACTTTTCCAGGAATATCTTCGGCATAAGTGCCATAAAACGGCGTGTACCGGTTTTCTGTAAAATCTGCCGGATCTACGGAAAATCCCATCGCCTCTCCCAGCTTGTTTACCGTATCAAAGAGCGCTTCCTGACGCCAGTGTCCATCCGTTTTATAGTAATCGTCCAGAGTGAGGGTATCAAAAATATCAATATACTCCATATTCTCCAGGTTCTCGGACTGCTGGAGGATGGAAATCATCCGGTCATAGTCCAGCACCGGATAACCGGAGTCCTGTGCAAAATAGGCTTTATCGGGCACAATGCTGTAGAATACGCGCATTTCTTCATTGAGATAGGTATCATACAGGCTCTCCAGCTTCTGCGTCATTTTTTCAACGGAACGTTCGTCAAGTGGATACAGTGCCTTAAACGCATGATCCCCAACCATATACATTCCGTTTTCATCCGGCTGGTGAACCGCCTGTAAATACAGATGCCGAATATGATCCCATCCTCCGGCCGGAAATAGAAGCAGCAGCGCCACACAAATGGCTGTCACAGTGGCCGCCATAGACCATATTATCCGTTTTTTCTTGTTCATTCCGCTACTCCTTTCCGTTCTATTCTGCAAGGGCGAGGAAATTTTCATGAATGGCCTGTCCACAGTCATCATTCATGATCAGGACAATCAGATCGTCTATATGGTCGACAATCACGTTTTCCGGATTCACCCCGACGCAGATCCATTTATTCGGGTTGGCATTTTCCCGGATCTGTTGTTCCAACGCCTCTACATCTGCGCCCTCTGCTGCGCGAACCAGGCAAACAGAATGGGCAACAGCACGCATCATCGCGTCGGAAGCTAGGCCTTCTTCCATATCGGGGTCTTCAATCCCCAAATAATAGGAAGCATTCTCCGTAGTGATCTCTGTATTCCCAACGACAGGAAGCTGATCATCCAACCCCTGGTAGAGTGCCTCCATGATGGTCTCCAGCGAATCCGTCACCTGCACCTCGGTGGAATCTGCCGCACTTTCCTCGGTAGAAACCTCCTGGCTGCTTTCTTCGCTGTTCTCTGTATTCGTAGAGCTTTCGCTTTCCTGCGGCGCAGAAACGGACGAGCCGTTGTCAGAGGAGTCCGCCGCGGGTTGGGTTCCGCAGCCGGAAACCGTCAGCAGAACAGCCATACAAAAAATGGCCGCCCATTTTTTCATACTGGTTCCTCCTTTTATTCTGCAAGAGCTAGGAAGTTTTCGTGAATGGTCTCTCCGTATTCATCATTCATAATCAGAATCATCAGATTGTCGATATGATCGACAATGATCTTTTCCGGATCAACACCGACACAAATCCATTTATTCGGGTCTACGTTTTCTTTAACCTGGGTTTGCAGCGCCTCCATGTCTGTGCCCTCTGCAACACGTACCAAGCACACAGAGTGGGCAATAGAAGTCATCATGGGCTCAGAAGCCAGGCCTTCTTCCATCTCCAGGTTTTCGATTCCCAGAAAATACGCAGAATTTTCTGCGGTAATTTCCGTGTTGACGACGGTTGCAATTTTGTCGGATACACCGGTATACAACGTTTCCATAATTTTATCCAACGAATCGGTGACCTTCACGTCTTCAGTGGATCCTTCTGCTGACTCTTCGCTGGACTCTTCTACAGATTGTTCTGCCGAGGATTCAGTAGAACTTTCAGTGGAAACCTCTGTAGACACCTCCGTAGAGGATTCCAGGGAACTGCTTTCTCCAGAGGTTTCTGCCGGATCATTGGAACAGCCGGCCAGACCGGCCAGCATAGCACATACGAGCATAGAAATGACCAATTTTTTCATTTTAAATATCTCCCTTATTTTTCAGGTAGTGTCAAAACTACCTTCCTTTTTTATTGTAAAAGTTACGTTTTACCTTGATTTTTCGGAGGTTTGCAAATAAAAAGAGCA
>CAJFUK010000022.1 GCA_904420125.1 Candidatus Falkowella caecavicola
CGGAAATAAAGACGGTGAACCCATCGGCAAGCGCGGTTTGGATGCTCCGGGCGAGAGCGGCTTTGACGATTGATTCGGGGAATAGCAGTTTTTCCGGCCGGTGGCCAGAAAAGCAGCAACGATGTTTCCGAAGCTCTTTTTCAGCTGGCAACGCTTCATCTCCTTTGTTAATAATAAAAATAGAATATACGCATGTGCGTAATTCGATAGCAAAAAAATTGTTATTACGCATGTGCGTATACGCAGTGGCGCATAATAATCTATGATTTTCTTGAGGTGAAGTGATTATGAAAATAAAAGAGGCCATCGTAGTACGGTTTCGGCAGTTATGTGCTGATCGGGCAATAAAATATAATCAACTGGCAACACGGGCAGGTGTAACCCCATCAACTGTCTACAGCATGATGGACAAACGCCGCAAGGATGTCTCTGTGATTACGGTCAAAAAACTTTGTGACGGACTCGATATTTCGATTCCGGAGTTCTATAATGATCCGATTTTTGAAAATTTGGAGCAGGAAATAGAATAGTCTGAAAATTTTTATCCCCTGAATATGGCCAAATAATAGCCATATTCATACGCCTATTATATCAGGGATAATAGAATATGTAAAGGGGGAATAGTGTCATGATATCGTATACGCCTTTATGGAAAACCATGGCAAATCAAAAAGTTACAACGTACACATTGCGTGCAAAACATGGTATGAGCCATGCCACTGTTCAACGGCTCCAAGCTAATATGCCAGTTTCCACTCATACGTTAAACAAATTATGTACCATTTTAAATTGTCGCTTAGAAGATGTTGCAGAATATATTCCGGATAAAAAAGAATAACCAAAAAAATAAACGCCGTGGGCAGCCTTGTTAAAAGGCTGCCCACCTCCTGTGCGGTTCAAATAATTTGAACAGCGGGAATAAACACAAAATATCCTATTATTCTATCTTTTTCGACAGAATTAAGAAAAATGATATTATGATTAGATGCTTTTGTCGAAAATCACTAAAAAATATATAAATAATCTATTATTTGCTATTATTCGGTTTATTACGACAAAAGAAGAAAATACATCAATACAATCAAACGGTTTTGTCGAAAAATACTTAAAAATATATAAAACTCATTTATTCGACATTATTTAACTAAATAAATGATATTTCAATAAAAATGAGATATTTCACGATACGTTTTATATCCATACCCAAAAACATGTGGATAAAAAACAATCAAATGGCTGATTCAAACGATTGCACCAGAATGGCAATGCAGAAACCAAGACTTTAGATAAATTATGCATGGCTTTGTCCTGTAAACTGGAAGATATCGCGGAGTATGTTCCAAACAAAGAGGATAAAGACGAACTTCTCGATAACCCTACACAAAAAGGAAAAGGAAAGTGAACGCCTTGGGTGACCCTTTAACGAGACAGCCCACCTCCTGTATGGTTCAAACAGCCGGAATAAACGCAAAACATCCTATTATTCTATTTATTTCGACAGAATTAAGATAACAAACGCCATGATTCAATGTTTTTTATCGAAAACTATCTTAAAAACTATATAGATAATCTGTTATTCGCTATTATTCGATTTATTACGACATAAATAGGAAATACAGCAATACAATCAAATGCTTTTGTCGAAAAACACTTGAAAAAATATATAAGATCTCTTTGTTTGATATTATTCGATTAAATTAATTCTGTTTCGACAAATACAAACAAAGGCAATTCCGATCCCGCCAGCCAGACTGGCGGGATCCTTGTGGAAACCATCAACATCTGATTTTCTCCTATCACTAAATATAGACTATATTCGATCTATTACAACACAATAAAGAAACACAACAACAAAATCAAACACTTTTGTCGAAAAGTATTTGAAAAATATATAGGCAATCTCTTTATTCGATGTTATTCGATCGAATTAATTCTGTTTCGACAAATACAAACAAAGGCAATTCCGATCCCGCCAGCCAGACTGGCGGGATCCTTGCGAAGACCATCAATGTCTGGTTTTCTTCCATCATCAAATATAGACTATATTCGATCTATTACGACATAATAAAGAAACGTAGCAACATAATCAAATAACTTTGTCGAAAAATACTTGAAAAATATAAAATCTCTTCATTCGATATTATTTAATCTGAGGAAATCAGGTAAGACCCCATGCAGACTCATGATAGATCGGCTCAAAATGTAAACGTTGTGAGGCATTCAGCAAGAAAGCATGAATAAATAAATCATATTTCGACAAATATGATTTATTTTACAATTTCATTTTATATAAATAGTCGAAAATATATGAAATTTTACATCCGGGAGCGTCACAGGTTCAACGGATCCCTGTTCTGCCCCATGCAGAAAACGCAAAAAGTTTTAAAGCCTTTATGGGGCGGCCGCCCTCTGTTCCCGCAGTCGGCCAAACGCCGCAAAATTTGGGCAGGATGCCGGAAAACGAAGTGGTTTGCGAAAAACAGTCGGTACAAAATGGAAAAATTGGCCGCGTTGGCTTGCGTTCTGCCAGTGACTGGTATATACTGAAACTATGCAGAAAAGCGAGACCGCGGAAATTTTCGATTAAAGGCAGAGAGAGGAGAGCAGGTCAGGATGGTTTTAACGGTTGCAGTCCGGAATTCGGAAATACGCTTCGGCGGTTTCACGGGAGGGCAAATTCGTTTTGCAGCGGCAATCGCAACCGATCACCGCATGACGGCTTATCAGTATATGTCCGCTTTTTCACAGGCCTTTTCTCTGTTTGATGCAGGAAAAAACGGATTTTCCGGTGCGATCCTTTCCAGCGTGGTACCGCTCCTGACGGATCGGATCTGTCAGGCGCTGCGCCATTTTGTGCCGCAGGTGACTGTGGTAGGACCTGGGGTCCGGACGGGACTGAATATCAAGGTACATAATGCGCTGGGGCTGGGGACGGATCTGGTGACAGACTGCGTATGTGCGGTACGGGAATACCCGCTGCCCTGTGTGATCTTTGACCTGGAAGCGGCGACGGCGGCGGCGGTGCTCGACGATGCGGGCAATCTGCTGGGAACGTCGATTATGCCGGGGTTGATGACCAGCTTATATGGGCTGCGGCACGAGACGGCACTGCTGCCGGAAGTCCGGCTGCAAGCCCCGGACAGTCCAATCGGCATCAACACCGACGAGGCTCTGCGGTCGGGGCTGCTTTATGGGATGGCTTCCATGGTGGACGGCATGGCCGCGCGGCTGTCGGAGGGCCTTGGGAAAGCATGCAGTTTCCTGCTGACGGGGCCTTATGCAGAGCATATCCTGCCGAACTGCCGGCAAGAATATCGGTATGATCCGGATTTGTCGCTGAAAGGTCTTCATTACATTTATCTGAAAAATTTACGTCAATAGTTTTTCTGCAAATATATGCGCTGTATCCCTGGCATAAGGGAACGGCAGCTGGAGGAATGTTTATGCCAAGTCAAACAAACACAAAATTATCTGTCCGCAAAATGGTCATTGTAGCCATGTTTGCTGCGATCATTTTCCTGTTGGGTTTTACGCCGCTGGGAATGATCCCGGTGACGCCGGTGATTAAGGCGACCATTCTGCATATTCCGGTGATTATCGGCGCATGCCTGCTGGGGCCGAAAATCGGTGGGATTCTGGGCTTTGTATTCGGGCTGGTCAGCTTTATCAACAACAGCTTTATTTCCCCTTCGATCACCTCCTTTGTTTTTACCCCGTTTTATTCGCTGAATCCCGAATATCAGGGGAACCTTTGGAGCCTCGTGATCTGTTTTGTGCCGCGGATTCTGGTCGGTGTCTGCGCCGGTTGGGTCTATGCCGCCATTTGCCGGCGTGAAAAGTCTGGTATTACGGCGGGCGCAGTGGCCGGCGTGCTGGGTTCTCTAATCAACACGTTGCTGGTATTGGGCGGCATTTGGCTCTTTTTTGGCAATGCCTACGCCGAGATTGCCGGAAAGTCGATGATGGCTGTGATTATCGGTGCGATCAGCGCCAACGGCGCTGCGGAAGCAGTCCTGGCCGGTGTGATGACCCCGTTGATTGTCCGGCCGCTAAAAAAAGCCGTTCGATAACTTCGGGCACGGGATGGAACAGCGCCAACGGCGCTGCGGAAGCGGTCCTGGCCGATGTGATGACCCCCTTGATTGTCCGGCCGCTTAAAAAGCCGTTCGATAACTTCGGGCACGGGATGGAACAGAAGCATTGAAATAGAAAATAAAAAATGCGGTGAATTTTTTCACCGCATTTTTTGCGTTTACGATGAGTCCGGACGTGTAACCATGGATGTCCGCCTGTCAAAAGACGGAGCAGGAAGCAGGCCTGGCCGGTGTGATGATCCCCTTGATTGTCCGGCCGCTTAAAAAGCCGTTCGGTAACTTCGGGCACGGGATGGAACAGAAGCATTAAAATAGAAAATAAAAAATGCGGTGAAATTTTTCACCGCATTTTTTTGCGTTTACGATGAGTCCGGACGTGTAACCATGGATGTCCGCCTGTCAAAAGACAAAGCAGGAAGCCGGCTTGGCGAAATCCTTTTCATGCTCCTTATCCGAACGCGGCCTGATTTTGATTCGGGCTCCGCCGCAGATCCAGCCGGGCAGCACGGCGTTCGAGGGCCGCCATGGAAATTTCGATATCCTCCAGCGCTTCGCGCTCCTCAAAACAGCCGACCGTGACCATGTCGCAGTCGCGCAGGGTTGCCCAGGAGAAGTTCAGCCCGACAAAGGGGGTGCACCGTCCGGCGGCCATGGATTTAATGGTCATCACCGGCTTTTTGGCATTCCAGATTATGGAGTTGACTGTCTCGATTTCTACCTGCATCAAAAAGCCCATACAGTTATAAATCTGAATGTAGGTTTCCACATCATACCCGTTCTGATCACTGTAAACGATCAGTTCCGGCATATGTGCGGAGAGTCCCGGTATCATGCCGGCGTCGCGGATCATCTTAGTGTAATCATCCAGGCGGTGGATTTTCTGCTTGTTTTTGTCCACCAGCTGTTCGGCGCTGGAGTGATGAATCAGGCAAAACGAAGCGCCCAGCTCTTTGCTTTTCCGGATGGTCTGCTCCGCCTCCCGGCGTGCTTGCGGCGTGTCGTCTACATTGATGATCGGCGTATCAATGAGGATCATTTTCTTCTGGAGCATTTCTTCTGTATGCCGGACAGACTCCAGAATCGGCGGCGTTTGGGCAAACGGCGCCATAATGGTATCGACTCCATGCCGCAAAAATGTTTCCAGCATCGGGTCGATGCTTTCATGATGCGCATGGTGCGCCCGAATCCGTTCATCCGCCGCAACGCTCCGGTGGCTCCAGCCTGCCAGCCAGTTTGTGCCGATGATCATGCGAGACAGTGACATGCCCCCTACAGTGGTACGAGGAAACATCTTATCCATCAGATCGCATCCCTTCTATATATCAGTACTTTTATGATATAGGAAGTGCCGGGAGATGTCAAGCTGTCACTCTAAAAAGTCCGGCTTTTATGTTTCAGGGCATCCGCCAGCGTACCACAGAAGGACGAGCACCTTTTGGGATGGGAGACAGCACACAGTTTTCCCTAAAAAGTCCGGCTTTTATGCTTCAGGGCATCCCGCCGGCGTACCACAGGAAGACAAGCACCCTTTGGGATGGGAGACAGCACACACTTTTTCCTAAAAAATCCGGCTTTTATGCTTCAGGGCATCCCGCCGGCATATCACAGAAGGACAAGCACCTTTTGGGATGGGAGACAGCACACAGTTTTCCCTAAACAGTCCGACTTTTATGCTTCAGGGCATTCCGCCGGCATATCACAGAAGGACAAGCACCTTTTGGGATGGGAGACAGCACACAGTTTTCCCTTTTTACGCATATTTTATTATATATGAAGTTGCTAAGAGTGGAGTGAATATATCATGAGAGAGATGAAACCTTTGGGCGGGGAATGCAACTTTTTGGCGACGCACTGCCGTCCGCCTAAGGTATCCTGTTGTCCCTGCTGTTGTCGGCAAGGCCCGCAGGGGGCAACTGGCCCCACCGGGCCCCAAGGTGAAACTGGCCCCACCGGGCCGCAGGGCGAAACCGCAAAAGATATCTTTGGTTCCTTTCTGACTTTTGAAACACTATTTCAAAATGGGCAGCCGATTCCTTTGATAACCGGTACAGCGGATGGAACAGGAAATATCGTCCTTGCAAACAATACCCAGATTAACCTGATGCCAGGGTATTATTATATATCCTACAGCGTGTCAGCCGTGTTAGACGACCCCGGGTATATGCAGATTACCCCGTCCTATAACGGGGCGTCCCATTTGGAGTACGGCATTTATTTCAAAACGAATACCGTTTCTTCCAGCGCATACGGTTCAAACTCTATTATCATTTATGTACCGTCCCAGACAAGTTTCACACTGACCTATAACAGCAATGTGACCAGCCGATCCGGCGCGGCTACGATCGCTGTTATAAAACTAACAGGAGACGCGTAAAACCGGGTGTATATAAAAAAGAACCGCATCACCATGCGGTTCTTTTACTGCTTGGAAACAGGTGCTCCTGTCAAATGGAACCCAATATACGCAAGACCTTTTATATCACGCAGAAACAATACAAAATGAATGGGCATTTTCTTTTAATTTGCTTTCAGGGCATATTCGATTGCTAATATCCTGTCGCCATGGTTATCGGTTTTTCTCTCCAAAACCGTAATCCGCTCATCTTGGGCTTTATTCTTCTCAATCATACTGACAACGCCCTCCAGCGCAGCAGCAATTCGCGGATACTGTTCAAGTTCAACCCTTAATTGTGAATCTCTCACCTGCTGTAGATCTTTTTCCAACCCGTCTACCTTTGTCTCCAGATTGGTGACCTTGGCATCCAATCCAGATACGTTTTCCTTCAGTTCAGCTACATCGGTTTTCAACCCGGATACGTCAGTTTTGAGCTCAGTCACATCGGTTTCCAGCCCGGTTACCTTTGTTTCCAGATTGGTGACCTTGGCATCCAATCCAGATACGTTTTCCTTCAGTTCAGCCACATCGGTCTCCAGCCGCGTTACCTTTGTCTCCAGATTGGTGACCTTGGCATCCAATCCAGATACGTTTTCCTTCAGCTCAGCCACATCGGTCTCCAGCCGCGTTACCTTTGTCTCCAGATTGGTCACCTTGGTATCCAATCCGTCTACTTTTGTCTCCAAACCGGTTACCTTTGTTTCGAGTTTATCCACGCTTACCTTAAGCGGATCCGTTTCTGCTTTTACTTCTTCCCGTACAATCGTCCGTATGGCATGCAGCAAGGTCTTGTCGTCCATGTTCTCACACCCCTCATATTAATTAAGTATACTATACCATGGTTAGAACGTCAAGAATATTTATGCGCAATTTTCTTTTAGCCATATGGCGGCATTGCTGAACAGCTTTCCTGCCCATGGAGGCAGAAAAAGACTTAATAGAAATCTAAAATTATTTTATTTTGTCGAATAATATCGAATAACAGGCTATTTATATAGCCTTTAAAATGATTTTCGACAAAACTGTTTGACTGAGACGATTAATTTCTTGCTTCTATCGAAATAAATCGAATATTATCTATATTGGGCGATGATGGAGACCAGATGTTGACACTCTCCGCAAGGATCCCGCCAATCCGGCTGGAGGGATCGGAATTGCCAGGATTTATATTTGTCGAAATATTATGGATTTAGTTGAATAACATCGAACAAACAGATTATCTATATATTTTTTAATGTTTTTCGACAAAATTATTTAATTATAATGATTTATTTCTTATTTACGTCGAAATAAATAGAATAATAGGATATTTTGTGTTTATTCCGACTGTTTGAACCGCACAAAAAGTGGGGTATCTCGTTAAAGGACCGCCCACGGGGTTCACTTTCCTTTTTATCTGGGGTAATAGAAAATTTAATTTTCATCCTCTTTGTTTGGAATATATTCCGCAATATCTTCCAGTTTACACGACAAGGCCGTACATAATTTATCTAAAGTCTTGGTTTCTACATTGCCATTCTGATGCAATCGTTTGATTGTCTTTCTATCAATACCGAAACTGTCTCTTAAATAGTATTCAGTGACACCTTTCTCTTTCATGATAGGCCATAACTTTTTAAATACGATCATGATGATACACCTCCATATTGACATTAATCAGTATGGGGGTTATAATCTGATTTGTTAAGAGGATATAATCCCCATATTAAAAGGTATGCTAATAGCTACTATGGCTTGGAAGGTTCACTCCTTGTATTCCGCAATATCTTCCAACTTGCATGACAAGATAGCACATAACTTATCTAAAGTTTTGGTTTCTATGTTATCATTGGCCCGCAGCCGCCTAATCGTTTTACTGTCAATCCCGCATTTTTCTCTTAATTGATAAGTAGATACACCTTTTGCTTTCATGGTGTCCCATAATTTTTCAAATGTTATCATTTAAATACCCCCTTACTTAATTAGGTAGTGTCAAAACTACCTTCCTTTTTTATTGTAAAAGTTACGTTTTACCTTGATTTTTCGGAGGTTTGCAAATAAAAAGAGCA
>CAJFUK010000023.1 GCA_904420125.1 Candidatus Falkowella caecavicola
TGCTCTTTTTATTTGCAAACCTCCGAAAAATCAAGGTAAAACGTAACTTTTACAATAAAAAAGGAAGGTAGTTTTGACACTACCAATATCCGATAAGGGGGAATCAAAATGAAAAAATTACAAATCGGCGCACAGCTTTTTACTGTCCGTGATTTTATGCAGACACCAGAGGCTGTCAGAGAAACCTTCCGAAAAATCAGAGAAACCGGCTTTGATACAGTACAGGTTTCCGGCATTGGCCCAATACAGCCGGAACAGCTGCGGGATTACGCGCAGGAAAACCAACTGCATATCTGTCTGACTCATATCCCGTATGAACGGCTGGATCAGGATTTAGACCGGGTCATCGCTGAACATAAAGTATATGGCTGTGAAATCATCGGGCTTGGCGCTATGCCATCCGAGTTTCGTGGATCGCAGGAAGGCTTTGAACAGTTTATTCTTTGGGCCAAACGTGTGACACAGAAGGTACGGGAAGCCGGACTGGACTTTTCCTACCACCACCACCGGTTTGAATTTGAACGATTTGCCAACGGACGTCTGGGGATTGATATGCTGATCGAAGAGGTGCCGGAGATGCTCTTAACGCTGGATACTTATTGGGTACAGGCGGGTGGAGCGAATCCTGTGGACTATATTCAAAAGACCGCCGGGCGTGTGCATGTTCTGCATCTAAAAGATATGCGGATTGTACAGGATGAGCAGCAGTTTGCGGAAATCGGTGAGGGAAATATTGACTTTTCTGCTGTTTTTGCCGCAGCGGAAAAGTGCGGCACCAGAATCGCTGTCATTGAGCAGGATCAGTGTTACGGACGATCCCCGTTTGACAGTTTGCAGCACAGTCTCCGGTATATCCAACACAGTTATCTGAATATATAAGATCAAGGGTCCCTGGATATGGGAAGAGGGGATTACACGAATTTCTGTACGCCTGCTTGCAAATGATCCGGCTTCCTGCTAAAATAGAGACAGCAATGACGGAAACGGAGGCTATCACATGGCAGTTTGTATGGAAAACAATGGGGAACTTCCCTTTCAGGATTTTAAAGGAAAAGGCCGGAAGATCAAAATTTTTGCATCTTATTACCGGCCTCATAAAAAAATCTTTTTTACGGATATGATATGCGCTTTGATCATTGCCGCTGTTAATCTTCTCTTCCCTGTCCTATCCGGTTTAGCACTGAATAATTTTTTAACGGGCAGCCAGTACCGGGAGTTTTTTGCCTGCATGGGAATTTTGGTAGTCGGTTATATCCTGCGTGCGGGCATGCAGTATTATGTCAGTACCTGGGGACATGTGCTGGGCGTACGGATGGAAGCGGATATGCGGCGGGACCTGTTCGCCCACCTGCAAAAAATGCCGTTTTCTTTTTATGATAAAAATAAAACGGGTGCATTGATGTCCCGGATTGTCAATGACCTGTTTGAAACCGTGGAATTGGCGCATCATGGCCCGGAAGACGTCTTTATTTCCACCTTGACTTTTATCGGCTCATTCATTGCCATGATGCTGATTCAGTGGAAACTGGCGCTTGTTTTAGTATTCATTGTGCCGTTGATTATTCTGTTCACCGCTATTTTACGCAAACGGATGGCACGCGCATCGCGGGAAGTCAAAGTCAAGGTGGCAGAAATTAATACAGAGCTGGAAAACAGCCTTTCCGGGATTCGGGTTGCCAAGGCCTTTGCCAATGAAGCCTACGAAATGGAGAAGGTAGAGTCCTGCAACCAGTCATATAAAGAAGCCAAACAGGATTATTACCGGTATATGGGTTCTTTTCAGACCGGATACGGCTTTTTGACAGCGATGCTCAATTTGATCTGTATCTGTATCGGAGGATTTCTGGTCATGCAGGATCAGATGCAGATCGGAGAACTCCTCTCTTTTGTCCTGTATATCAATGCCTTTATGCCGCATATTAACCAGCTGGCGAGCTTTATGGAACAGTTTACAGTTGGCATGGCTGGATTCAGCCGATTTGTGGATTTAATGGATACACCGACTTCCATCTTTAATCATCCGGATGCGCATCCGCTTTCTGATGTCAAAGGACAAATCCGGTATGAAAACGTGACCTTTTCTTACGACGAAGGAAGCGGCAACGTGTTAAGCGGGATTGATCTGACGATTGAACCTGGACAGACTGTTGCTTTGGTGGGTCCATCCGGGGGCGGAAAAACGACTATGTGTCAGCTGATCCCTCGTTTTTACGATGTAACCAGCGGCAAAATCTATATAGACGGGCAGGAAATTCATGAACTGACCCTGCATTCGCTTCGGGAAAACATCGGTATAGTCCAGCAGGATGTCTTTATTTTCGGCGGGACCATTCGGGAAAATATCCGATATGGCCGGATCGAAGCATCTGATGCAGAAATCATACAGGCGGCAAAAATGGCGGAAATTCATGATTTTATCATGAGTCTCCCGGATGGATATGATACATATGTGGGCGAACGCGGCGTCAGGCTGTCCGGCGGCCAGAAACAAAGGCTTTCCATTGCCCGCGTATTTTTAAAGAATCCCAAGATCATTATTTTAGACGAGGCTACTTCCGCACTGGATACAGAAACAGAAATCAAAATTCAAAACGCCCTGGATACGCTGGCCAAAGGAAGAACTACATTGGTGATTGCGCATCGTCTGTCTACCATTAAAAATGCAGATCGGATCCTGGTCATCGGCAACGAGGGAATTTTAGAAAGCGGAACCCACGCGGAACTGCTGGCACAGAATGGGGAGTATGCCAAACTGTATCAGGCGCAGTTCCAGTTGACCTGATCATTTTTGATGCGGGAGAATGTCGGTTTTCTGTTTGCTGGAAAATTTTATGATTATACTGGGGACGTAAACAATTTTTTAAATAAATGAGTAATTCGTAAATAATTTATAAACAACATTGAACTTGTCACTGGTTCATGCTATAATTTGAATATTGAACTTTTATCTGTTTTCTGCACTGTCAGGGAAAAGGAGTCGAGCTGTGTTCGGATATATCAGACCCTTCAAACCGGAAATGAAAATCGCTGAGTTTGAGATTTACCAGTCTGTGTACTGCGGACTTTGCAAACAGCTGGGACGAACCTATGGGCTGTTGTCTCGTATGACGCTCAGTTATGATTATACGTTTGCCGCCCTGCTTCTGCAGGGTCTTGCATCCGAACGTGCTGCTTTTTCCAGGCAGCGCTGCATAGCCAATCCCTTACGCAAACGCGTTTGTATGCATTCCTGTGCAGACCTTGCCCTTCCGGCCGGTATGGCGATGATTTTTTTCTACTATAAGGTCAGGGATAATATCGCAGATAGTTCTTTTTTGAAAAAAATGCTGTACCGTTGTCTTCTGCCGCTGGCCAGCCGTTATCGAAAAAAGGCGGCAGCGCAATACCCGGACATCGACCAGGCCGCATCCCATATGATGCAGGCACAGTTGGCTGTAGAACAAACATGCTGCGGCAGTTTGGATCGGGCGGCGCATCCGTTTGCAGAAGCAATGGAACAGATTTTCATGCGCTTCTCCTCCAAACCAGATGAACAGAGAATTCTTCGCCGGATTGGTTATTTAGCCGGACGTTGGATATACTTAATAGATGCAATAGATGATTTGGATGAGGATCAACAGAAAGGGCGTTACAACCCTTTGCTTTACAGCAATCCCCCTGCGGCTCCAGAACAGACTGGCGTTTCAGACCCGGAGCAGACGGAGGATACCGCGCAGAGAAAAAAGAACGCGCTGGCTGCCGCTTATATGACGGCTGGTGAACTGGCTTCGGCTTATGAACTGTTATCATTTACCCGGTTTAAACCGATTCTGGATAATATTATTTATTTAGGACTGCGCAGCACGGCAGATGCTGTGTTTAACGGAACTTTTTCTAAAAAAGTAGCAGAATTTACAAGGAGAAAAGATTAGATGAACGATCCTTATAAAGTATTAGGCGTAAACCCTTCCGATACGGATGAACAAATTAAAGAAGCATATCGAAATCTGGCGAAAAAATACCATCCAGATAATTACGCCGATAGTCCCCTGGCAGATCTGGCACAGGAAAAAATGCAGGAAGTCAACGCTGCATATGATGAAATCATGGAAAAGCGCCGGATGTCCGGTACATCGGGCACCTCCAATCATACAGCGGGAAATGCCAGCCAGCAGCAGTACTCTTATGGCGGGCAGCAGTATACAAGTTCATCGTTTGCCGACATTCGGCGTATGCTACAGGAAAACCGGCTGGTAGAGGCGGAGGAGCTGCTAAACGGCACGCCTCTGCAAAATCGGGACGCCGAGTGGTATTTTTTAAAGGGCAGCGTATTTTATTCCCGCGGCTGGCTGGATGATGCGGCTACATTTTTCAGTACAGCCTGCCGGATGAATCCCTCCAATCCGGAATACCGCACTGCGCTGAATCGAATGATGTGGCAAAAACAGGGGAATTTTGGAACCCCAGGCAATGGGCAGTATCGGACCAATCCGAATGTGGGCGGATGCTCTGCATGTGACATGTGTTCCGGGCTGATCTGCGCGGATTGCTGCTGTGAATGCTGCGGCGGAGATCTGGTTCCCTGCTGTTAATAAAGGAGGTTCGTTGGATGCCAAATATGCCGACAGCACATAACAGCCGTCAGATTGCATTTGGCGGAATGATCGCTGCGTTGTGTATTGCGCTGATGTTTCTTTCCGGGGTCTTACCGTTTATGGAAATTACTACGCCGGCTGTTGCTGGCGTTTTACTCATTTTTATTGTATTGGAAATTGGATTTAAATGGTCTTTAATCGTCTATGCAGTGACGGCTTTGCTGGCACTGCTGATCACTCCCAACAGAGAAGCGGCTGTTTTATTTATTGCATTTTTTGGGTATTACCCCATTATTAAATCCAAACTTGAACAAATCAAAAACCGTTTGATTGAATACATCATCAAATTTTGTATTTTTGATGTTGCCATTTTGGGTAGTTACATGGCCATGATCTTTCTGTTCCAGATGACAGAACTGCTGGATGGTATGTCGGACTATGGAACCGTGGGCCTACTGGGGCTTTTGGTTCTTGCCAACGTCACATTTTATCTATATGATTTGGCGATTACCCGGTTGGTGAGTATGTATATTCACTGGTTCCGCCCAAAATATTTAAAAAAAATGAAATAATTGATGATAGGGGGAAGTATCATGAAACCATTGACCGCCCATTCGTTGCTCTCTCGTATTTTTGCAGCAGCAGCCGCATGTGCAGTCTTTGCTTCCCTGTTTACCGTTGCCGCAGTTCCGGAAGATGACATTCCGGAATTTTCTGTATCCCAGGAGGACACAGAAAGTTCTGAAGACCCTTCCTACTGGCTCCCAGAATGGTGGCCGGACAGCAGTAAAACAGAAGAAAGCACCATTACAGTCTATGCCAGCATCTATGAAACCATCCACAATGCCTATCTGGTTACGGAACACGCTGTAACCCTGCCGGAACATTCAACGGTTCTTTCTCTATTGGATGTTTTTATGGAGAACCGTCTGATTACCAGTTATACATATACAGATGAACAGCTCAATAGCATTCATTTTGGTGATGTCATTTTTCAGGAGCATGACTACGGAAACCTCAGCGGATGGATTTATACCTTAAATGGAGATCCGCCTCCTTTTCCAGCGGGAGTCCAGCAATTATCCGACGGGGATCGGGTAGAATTCCGATACATGACCGAGCATGCCCTGCAAACCGGCGGCTCCGGTGAATCATCCACCGAAGACTCTTCTTTGCCGGAAAGTTCTTTATCGCCTGAAAGCAGCCAGGAAAGCAGTTCCACCTCCGAGATCTCTTCGCCGGAAGTATCTTCGCCGGAAAGTTCTGCTGTCTCTTCTGTACCAGAACCTGTCTCCAGTGCAGAACCCGAATCTTCTTTGCAGGAATCGGAACCGGTTATCGTCGTGCCGGATGATTCTCATCGCCTGTTCACTTGGACGACAGCGCTTTCGGAAGTATATAATACGACTTGCGACTGGCTGCGCCGCAACCCGCCGGGAAGTTTTTATCTGATCTCCCTGGGAATATCGGGCAAAGGCGTTGAGGTACAGAATGTTGAAAAACTTCTGTTAACGATAGAAATGCAAAATGGAGAGTATACAGATCCTTTGGAACTGGCACAGGATATTTTAAGCGTTACATTTTGCGGCCTGGATCCGCAAAGTTTCCGGGGCATCAATCTGGTGCAGCTTCTCGGAGACTTTCCGGGTCTTCTGCAAGCGGATCTGGAAAAACTAACCTATGCTTTAATTGCGCTGGACAGTAACAACTACCCATTACCGGCTGGTGCGTTAAATACCCGCGAACAGCTGGTCCAAAAAATAATCGCCAGCCAGAATCCGGACGGTGGATTTTCTCTGGAACCTGGTGATGACAGTGATCCCACGATGACAGCAACTGTCATTACCGCCCTGAGCAGCTATATTACTGCCCAAGAGGATTGCCCCGTCCAGGAAGCTATTAACCAGGCTTTATCCTTTATGCGGGAAGCGCAACAGCCTGACGGCCTTTTTATTTCTGCTGACGGGCAGAAAGATTCTCTGTCCCTCAGCGCTCTGTTAACTGCATTGTCCGCTTTAAAAACCGATTATCTGGCGGCAGATTATGCACAAGGCGGAAAAACACTGGTCGATTTGCTGTTGGACTTTCAAAATACAGACGGCGGATTTGCGCTGACGATGGGGGGAGACAGCAGTGTACGCGCTACCGAGCAGGTCATCATTGCATTGACGGCCATCAAAAACGCTGCCAATCCTTTGCGTTTGAAAGATACCATTTTCAGTGAGGCCAGCGACGAATCCTCAGGAAATGCGCCTCAGGAATCCGGTCATTTTTCTTCTCCTTTGATTGGACTTTGCGTCATTGTTGTCCTTGCATGTTGTGTCGCTTGTTTTTTTGCTGTCCGGCAAATTTCTAAAAAAACACCGGAAGAACAGGAGTTAGAAAAAACAATTAACTCGTTGACCGAAGGGGAAAAATCAGCAGATGATGCGGCAAATACGACGCAATCCTCATCTGACTCTCCGCAGGAATAATATCCTGGGTATTTTAAGCTGGTGAGTCCATCCCTCAAATTTTTTCGATCTGTATAAAAAACGGCGCTGTAATCAAATCATGAGGTTCCGTAATGAAGGGTTTAAAAAGGGATACAGTTCCATTGAACTGTATCCCTTTTTGCTGATTACTTTCCGAAAGTATATAACCCACTATGACACTTGGAGGCAGTGCCGCAAAGATGTCACGTGGAAGATTATGCTCATTTTGTACGGTTCATCCATTCAACAGATTTTTTTAATCTCTCAATCGTTTTAACTTCAATTACAACTCTACAATGATGGTTATTAGCTAAGTCTAAATAATCTTTTAAATTGAGTTCTCCTTCTCCAAACGTTATGGTCACGATGCTCATGAACAAGTGCATCATGTAAATGCATGTGGGATCGCTTATTCATATGATTATTCATTACAGATCAATTATCGCTTGCGTCATGACCGGTATCAAAAGTTACAGCAAAGGCAGCGCTGTCTAAAAGCAACGCTAAGCTTTCTTGACCAATAGGATGACAAAAAACACGCGTATTTTCCACACATATTTTAATGTCTGAATTTGCAATAGCCTGTGTGCATTTATCACGAAATGCAGTCAAATTACTAAAATATATATCTTTATATTGTTCAAATAGCAGCACTTTTCTGTTAGGCAAAGTAAAATGAGGTCCTAAATCTAAGTGCATGTTTCATATTGGTATGTGAAGTTGTTTTTCAATTTCAATCGTTTGCAATACTGTACCTATATATGCATTTGCAATTTTGGGGTTAAAATCACAAGGCATATTAGTGTCGTCAAGATGGATTGTATAAAATATATTGTATTTTTTTGAAAGTTTTAAAAGCTTATCTATATCAAAACTTTCCACTTGAAATTGTGGCAAACACATATTTAGCTCAATAAACTGTAAGCCAAGCGCACGACATAATTTTTGCGCAATCTTCTATATTGGGTCGCTCAATTAAAGTCGGCATTCCCAACATATTTATTTTACTTTCACCTAGCAATTAAATAAATAATCTCCCCTATAATATAACACATAAGCGGTCAGAACACAATGTTCCGACCGCTTAATAAATACTTCGTTACCGCCGCCTCAGCCAATGATTACGGCGCCGGTTTTGATATGATATTCCGCACCTCCGCCTTTGCAGTCGAGCAAAGGATTACCGTGCGGCTGTCTCTGCAGCCGTTTTTTCCAGCACGGCTTGTTCATCAATCACAATTTTAGTGATATCCGGTTTGCTGGGCACTTCAAACATGCTCTGCGCCAGAACCGTTTCCATTACGCCTCGCAAGCCGCGTGCGCCGGTTTTCCGTGCAATCGCCTGTTTAGCCACAGCACGGAGCGCATCCTGGGTGAAGGTGATTTCCACCCCATCCATTTCAAACAGCTTTTTATACTGTTTAACCAGAGAATTTTTCGGCTCCTGCAGAATACGAACCAGACTGTCCTCGTCCAGACTCTGTAGAGAAGTAATCACTGGCAAACGTCCTACCAGTTCCGGAATCAATCCAAATTTCACCAGGTCGTGCGGAATAACCTGCCGCAGTATGGCCTGACTGTTTTCCTCTTTCTTTTCCTTAATTTTAGCACCGAATCCCATAGAGGAAGAATCGGTGCGGCGTTCGATCACCTTTTCAATGCCATCAAAAGCGCCGCCGCAGATGAAGAGAATATTTTTCGTATCAATTTGGATAAACTCCTGATTAGGATGTTTTCTACCGCCCTGCGGCGGTACGTTGGAAACCGTACCCTCCAGGATTTTCAGCAGTGCCTGCTGTACACCTTCCCCGCTGACGTCGCGGGTAATCGATGTGTTTTCGGATTTCCGACCGATTTTATCAATTTCATCAATGTAGATAATACCTCGCTCGGCTGCTTCCACATCATAATTTGCCGCCTGCAAAAGACGCACCAGAATATTCTCTACGTCTTCTCCTACATAGCCGGCTTCAGTTAAGGTGGTTGCATCCGCAATCGCAAAAGGAACCTTCAGAATCTTGGCTAATGTCTGTGCGAGAAATGTTTTTCCAACACCAGTAGGCCCTAACAGGATGACATTGCTCTTCTGCAGTTCCACGTCATCCGTGACTGTACTGTAAATCCGTTTATAATGATTATATACAGCAACCGAAAGCGCTATCTTTGCCTCGTCCTGTCCGATCACATATTCGTCCAGAACCGCTTTAATCTCTGTTGGTTTCGGCAGTGTGAATTCCTCTTTTACTTTTCCGGCAGAACGTTTTTTGACCTGACCGTTCCGGAATGGATTCGGAAGGACATCTTCCTCTACAAGCATCTGAAAACAAAGTGCCACGCACTCTTCACAAATACAGCAACCGCCCTGTTGACGCAGCAAACGCATTACCTGGCTTTCGCTCTTACCGCAAAAGCTACACCGGAGTTCTTTTCTTTCGTCCATGCAGTCTCCGCCTTATCTCTTATAAATTACCTTATCAATCAGACCGTATTGCTTTGCCTCTTCAGCAGACATAAAGCTATCCCGTTCCGTATCCCGCTCAATCACCTCTAAAGGCTGTCCGGTTGCCTCTGCCAGCATTCGGTTCAGGTCCCGTTTCATGCGCAGAATACGTTCTGCCTGAATCCGGATATCCGTTGCCTGTCCCTGCGCGCCGCCGGAAGGCTGATGGATCATAATTTCACTGTTAGGGAGCGCCAGACGTTTTCCTTTTGTGCCGGCAGACAGCAAAAATGCACCCATAGATGCCGCCATACCGACGCAGATCGTCGATACATCGCATTTGATATAATGCATCGTATCATAAATTGCCATACCCGCTGTAATAGACCCGCCAGGGCTATTGATATACAGCTGTACATCCTTTTCCGCATCCTGTGCTTCCAGATACAGGAGCTGTGCAACCACCAGACTTGCCGTTTGGTCGTTGACTTCATCACAAAGCATAATAATTCTGTCATTCAACAGACGGGAATAAATATCATAGGAACGTTCTCCCCGGTTTGTCTGCTCTACTACCATTGGTACCAGTGCCATGTTGCCTCATCCTTTCATTCATTTCATGCATCATCTGTTTTACCAGGATCTGTACGGGAACAGCTTTGCTCCCCCGCTGTAACAGGGGGGAGCAAATATCATTCTCTGTTCTTTTGCGTCGAAGAAACGCTTATTCTGTTTTTTCTTCTTTTTCTTCCTTTTCAGCTTTTTCAGCTTTTTCAGCTTTTTCGGTTTTGCTTGCAGCTTTTTTTGTTTTTCCGGCAGTAATTTTTGCATTGTCCTTGACAAAATCAATGGCTTTACGGATAGAAAGATCTCCCTTAACATCTTCTTCCGGAATCATTCTCTTGATCTTGTCCGGATCAATATTATAATGTGTAGCCATTTCTTTGTATTCGGCGTCGAGTTCTTCAGCTGTCACTTCAATGTTTTCCAGCTTTGCAATCTTTTCCATTGCCAGACGTACTTTGACCTGTTTTTCCGCCTGTACACGGAAGGTCTTACGAATGCCATCCATATCCATGCCGGTATATTTGATATAAAGATCGAGTGCCATTCCCTGGCTCTGCAAACGCGCGCCAAAATCCCGCACCAGATCGTCTACCCGCTGTTCATACATCACTTCCGGAATCTCCGCGGTCATATTCTCCAGCACTGTATCGATCAGCTGATTTTCTACTGCATGCTCTGCCTCATGCTCATTATCATGGGCCTTTTTGCTTTCAATGTCTTTTTTCAGTTCATCCAGCGTATCAAACTCACTGACATCTTTGGCAAACTCGTCATCCAGCTCAGGCAGTTCTTTAGTCTTGATCTCATGCAGTTTGCATTTGAATACAGCCGGTTTTCCCTTCAGGCTCTCTTCATGATAATCCTCTGGGAAGGAAACGTTGACATCAAATGATTCATCTACAGTATGACCGACGATCTGGTCTTCAAATCCCGGAATAAACTGTCCGGAGCCAAGCACCAGGCTGTAGCCTTCCGCTTTTCCGCCTGCAAATGCTTCTCCATCTACAAAGCCTTCAAAGTCAAATACAACGGTATCGCCGTTTTCTGCAGCCCGGCCCTCCACGGAAATCATTCTGCTGTTGCGCTCCTGCAAACGGGATAATTCCTCGTTGATATCTTCTTCTGTAACAGCTTTGACTGTTTTTGTGACTTTTATTCCCTTATAATTGGAAACTTCCACTTCCGGCTTGACAATACAAAGCGCTTTAAAAGTAAATCCTTTATCTTTTCCGACCTCTGTCGGCTCAATCTTTTCAACCGCTACGACATCCAGCTTTGCCTCTGCAACAGCCTCTGTCAATGCAGCGGGATACAGATCGTTAATCGCGTCATCATAAAAGAAAGAATCGCCATATAATTTCTCAATCATTTTTCTGGGCGCTTTTCCTTTCCGGAAACCAGGAATATTGATTTTGCTTTTATTTTTGAGATAAGCCCTCTGGCAGGCTGCTTCCAACTGCTCTGGATCTACGGCAATCTCAAGTTCATACTTATTTGTCTCTGTGTTTTGTGTGTTTAATAACTTCATTTCAAATCCTCCGGCCTATTTATTATCCTTACTATTATAACATAAAGTTTTTCCCCTGTTAAGATGCAAAACTTTATTTTTTATAATTTTTTGAAAATCATCATTATAGCCATAGTATGGTTTTTTCTGGTATAGATTGTTGTGCAAAACTTCCACGGTTTACGATCCGTTCCTCATGGTTTGGATCATTAGAAAAACTCGGTTACATCCAGCGTTGCAAAATAATCTTCCGGACGTTCTGCCCGGCGAATCATTTCCGCAGAACCATCCTCCCGCAGCAAAATCTCCGCAGAACGCAACTTGCCATTATAATTATATCCCATCGAAAATCCGTGCGCGCCAGTGTCATGCAAAACGACCAGGTCACCGATCTCGATCTTCGGGAGCATCCTGTCGATGGCAAATTTATCATTATTCTCGCATAGCGACCCGGTAATATCATATTTATGATCGCAGGGCGCATCTTCCTTGCCCATTACAGTGATATGGTGATACGCGCCGTACATGGCCGGGCGCATGAGGTTGGCTGCGCAGGCATCCAGGCCAATATATTCTTTATAAATATGCTTTTCATGAATTGCCGTGGTGACCAAACACCCGTATGGTCCCAGCATAAAACGTCCAAGCTCCGTAAAAATGGCTACATCTCCCATTCCTGCCGGCACCAGGATTTCCTCGTATGCTTTACGCACGCCTTCACCGATCGCCAGAATATCGTTGGGCTCCTGTTCCGGCCGGTATGGAATACCGATGCCCCCGGAAAGATTAATAAACCGGATATCCGCACCGGTTTCCTGCTTCAGCTCTACAGCCGTCTGAAAAAGCAAAGCCGCCAATGTTGGATAATAGTCGTTGGTCACGGTATTGCTGGCCAGGAAAGCGTGGATACCAAAATATTTCGCGCCTTTGGCCATCAGCATTTTGTATGCTTCTGCAATTTGCGGGCGGGTCATGCCATATTTGGCATCCCCTGGCTTGTCCATAATCGAGGTGCTGATTTTAAATTCACCGCCCGGATTATACCGGCAGCAAATCGTCTCTGGAATCCCGGCTACCCTTTCTAAAAAATCCACATGGGTAATATCATCCAGATTGATGATCGCCCCCAACTTCCGTGCAAGCTGAAAGTCTTCCGGAGGCGTTGCGTTGGACGAAAACATAATTTCATGGCCGGAAAATCCAACTTTATCGGAAAGCATCAATTCTGTTAAAGAAGAACAGTCCACACCACAGCCCTCTTCGCGCAGAATTTTCATCAGCACAGGATTCGGCGTTGCTTTCACAGCAAAATATTCTTTAAAGCCCTTGTTCCAAGAAAAAGCCTGCTTGACTTTACGCGCATTTTCCCGAATACCGTGTTCATCATATAAATGAAAGGGCGTGGGATATTGATTCACAATATTCTGCAGATGTTCCTGATCAATAAAGAGCTTTTTTTTCATATAGTACTTTCCTTTCTGTAATAGCCTGGCCTTTTTGATCGGCCCCAAACAGGCAATTTAGTTATATCATTTTCTGCAAATTTTGTCAACCAAAATACCTGCCTGCCCTGCTGCACGATGTTTTGCCGGTCAGGGGCGGAAAGGATAGCAAAAGCTGGCATGAGACAAATGATGCGGCCGGATGGCGGGGCTTAGAATACCTCGGTAAAGAACCCCATGTCGGAATCCGGTTCGCCCGCCATTCCCAGATGCAGCGTATTGCCTAATGTGCGACAGCGGAAATACGCCTCTCCTTTCACCCGCTCTTCTGTACAGAGCAGTGTCCAGGACGAAGGTGCTACAAAAAAGCCCTGCCATAAACAAGGCGGCGCAATACCGAGCAGATGAGACAGAATCGTAAACTCAGCCCCCAAATGGCAGAAAAATGCCAGCGTATCAGTATTCCCCTTTTCCGTCCGGTAGAAATTCCCTTCCCGAATATAGCCATACCGCGCAAGCAGTCCATCGATCCCTTTGCAGACTGCCTGATACCTTTTTCGGATCTCTCCTGTCTGCATGATGTCGCTGTCCATCCAACGGTCCTTGTCATATAGCAGGGGCTGCCGGGTCCAATATCCGGGCATAAAATCCCAGGGGATCCGATCGTCTCCAGTATCCGGATCTTTGACCGGCACATAAAATTCCTGCAACCAATCCAGCACCTCGGCCTGGCGTCCAAGTCTCTCCAAAGTGGGGCGTGCCGTATCCCGCGCCCTTCCCAGGGGCGAAACAAAAAAATCCCGTACTGGTATTTTTTCCAGCCAGTCGGCTAAAAGCCCCGCTTCCCGGAATCCTTTTTCCGTCAGGCTGTCTATGGAATAATCCGGTTCTGCATGCCGGATAAAAAGTAATTTCATTGGGCTCCCCTCCTTTTCATCTATTTTGCAGTATAGCAATCTGCAGGCTTGCTGTCAATCCCGTTCCTGAGCCGGGCGGGACGTTTTCAATAAAGACTGGTAATTTTCTGCGGGATCTGGTATACTGTAAATGCTTTCAAAAATTTCTAATCTGTTTTTAATATTTTTTCTATTTGCCTGTAAGATTCCGGTCTTATACTAAAGGCAACTTAAAAACAGGAGGATTGCAATGATGGATCATTTTGAACAGGTAGAAAAATTAAGAGAAAAGGCAAATGTCACCTATGACGAGGCCAAAGAAGCTTTGGAAAAGTGCCATTGGGACCTGCTGGACGCTATGGTATATTTGGAACGTCAGGGAAAGGTCAAAGGGCCGCAGACAGAAAATTATACGACACAGAAAGCCTCCTCAAATGATGAAGCCAATACCCAACAGACAGATGCGCCCAAAAACACGGCCACCTTCGGCGATATTTGCAACCGCTTTCTTCGCTGGTGCGGGCAAATCATTCAAAAGGGAAACATCAACTTTCTGGAAGCGCATAAAGATGGAAGGCTTGTACTCAGCCTGCCTGTTACAGCGGTGGTACTTCTTCTGCTTCTGATTTTTCCCGTCTGCCTGGTACTGATCGTCATCGGCCTTTTCTGCGGTTATCATTTTTCTTTCCGCGGGCCGCACCTTGGACGGAAAGATGTCAACAATACCATGGAGAAGGCTTCTGCAACTGTAGATCAGCTCAAACAGGAAATCCAACAGAAGCAGGAGGCCAGCCGGCAGAACCAACCCAATGATCTGCATTAAAATATAAAGGAGTACGCATCCTATGCCCATCCATATTCTGCTTGTAGAAGATGAAGAAAAAATTGCCCGTTTTATAGAGCTTGAACTGCTGCATGAAGGATATACTGTGACCAAAACCGGAGATGGACGGGAAGGTCTCTCCTATGCAGAAAACGGAAATTTTGACTTGATGCTGCTGGATATTATGCTTCCCGGTCTGAATGGGCTGGAGGTCCTGCGCCGGCTGCGCAGAACCTCCAGCCTTCCCGTCATCATGCTGACGGCACGGGATGCGGTTATGGACAAAGTGTCCGGACTCGATATGGGGGCAAACGATTATATCACCAAGCCCTTTTCGATTGAAGAGCTGCTGGCACGGATCCGTGTCGTACTGCGCGCCAAACCTGCCGGGAATCATACTTCCGGGCTTTTACAGGCTTGTGGACTGGATATGGATATTGCCCGGCATCTGGTAACGGTTAACGGGCAGGCAGTAGAACTGACCAGTCGGGAATTTTCACTGTTGCAGACTCTGCTGGAAAATAAATCTATTGTATTATCCAGAGATACCCTGCTCGAACGGGTGTGGGGATATGACTATATGGGAGAAACCAATGTGGTCGATGTCTATATCCGGTATCTGCGGAGTAAAATCGACGATGCATTCGGTATCAAGCTGATCCATACGGTGCGTGGCGTCGGGTATGTCATTAAGGAGGACTGTCCGTGAAAGACGTAAAAAAAACCTCCTCCATCGCATGGAAAATCACCTCAAGCTGGCTGGGCCGGCTTTTTTTCTCATTCCTGCTGCTGGATATCTGTTTGATCCTGTTGACGGTCGCCGGCTGGTGTTATACGCAGGAAACAGCCGCGCTGGGGACTTGGGAACCTTTCCTGCACCGAAGCTTTTCCCTGGACCATACGCTGCCGATCTGGCGGCGTATGGATACCGCGGTTTATTCTTTTCAGCTGGCAGACGGTCCGGTTTATACCGCGGCCGCCGGCGACTTTTTTCAGACTGCACGATATTTGTTCACCGTCCTGCTGGTGCTCGAACTGATCATGATTCTTGGTTCGATTACGCCAGGGCTTCGGAAAGCCCGGCACGCACTCCGGCCTTTGAACGAAATGGCCGCAACTGCCCAGCAGCTGAGCCACCTGCAGGATGAAGACAGATTCCGGGACCTGGAAGCTGCGATCAGCCAGATTAGTCCCAACCGTCCTGACGCACGCCTTGCAACCGGGGACCGGGATCTGCAGGGATTGGAGCAGGCCGTGAACAGCCTCCTGCAGCGAATGCATGAGTCTTACCGGCAGCAGGCGCGGTTTGTCTCAGACGCTTCGCATGAACTTCGCACGCCGATTGCCGTCATCCAGGGATATGCCAACCTGCTGGACCGCTGGGGAAAAGATGACGAACAGATTTTGCTGGAGTCCATTGCGGCCATTAAAAGCGAATCGGATCATATGAAAAAGCTGGTAGAACAGCTGCTGTTTTTGGCACGGGGAGACAGCGGCCGCACTACCCTCAATCCCCAGCATTTTTCTCTTTCCAATATGATGACGGAAGTCTGGGAGGAATCCTGCATGATTGATACAGAACATGAGTGGGTTCTGGAGGCTGCAGAACCGATTGAAGCATACGGCGATGTTTCCATGCTCAAACAGGCGATACGGATTCTGGCCGATAATGCCGCCAAATACACTCTGGCCGGAGATACGATTTATCTGCGCGCCCTGCAGAAAGACGGACAACCCTGTTTTGAAGTACAGGACAGCGGCATCGGCATCGCTTCGGAAGATATCCCGCATGTGTTTGAACGATTTTTCCGCTCGGATCCGGCCAGGAGCCGGCAATCCGGCGGCAGTGGCCTGGGTCTTTCAATCGCCAAGTGGATTGTCGACAAACATGACGGCTTTTTTGAGGTGCTCAGTCGGGAAGAGATCGGTACCCGGATCACCGTCCATCTTCCAAAACCACCTCAAAATCAACAAAAATCCGACTAACGGGCCGGGTCCTGTTGCCGTCCTGCAACAAATTCTCCGGGTTTGATGAAAACTGCTTGAAAATTCTCCCGAAAGCTGTATAATAAAACATATAGGATTTCATAAAATTGGAGGAAAAAAACATGAGCGAAATCAAAAAAGTAGTTCTGGCTTATTCCGGCGGTCTGGATACTTCCATTATTATTCCCTGGCTGAAAGAAAACTATGGCTGCGAAGTCATCGCTGTTGCAGCAGATGTTGGACAGAAAGCGGAACTGGACGGACTGGAAGAAAGAGCAATCAAAACCGGCGCTTCCAAACTGTATATTGAAGATCTGAAAGATTCTTTTGCCAATGACTATATTTTCCCGACTTTAAAAGCTGGCGCTGTATATGAAAACCAGTATCTGTTGGGGACTTCTTTTGCCCGTCCCCTGATCGGCAAACGGCTGGTCGAGATTGCCAGGGCGGAAGGTGCCGACGCAATTGCTCATGGCTGCACGGGAAAAGGCAACGACCAGGTGCGTTTTGAGCTGGCAATCAAGGCATTTGCACCGGATATGAAGATTATCGCTCCGTGGAGAATCTGGGATATTAAATCCAGAGATCAGGAAATCGACTATGCGATTTCTAAAAACGTACCGATTCCGCTGACCCGCGAAACCAATTATTCCAAAGATAAAAACATGTGGCATCTGTCCCATGAGGGACTGGATCTGGAAGATCCGGCGAATGAGCCGATGTATGATAAAATTTTGGAACTGGGCGTTTCCCCGGAAAAAGCGCCGGACGAACCGACTTATATTACACTGCATTTTGAAAAGGGCATACCGGTCGCTCTGAACGGGAAAACGATGGGCGGCGTTGCTCTGATTGAAGCGCTCAATGAAATCGGCGGCAAAAATGGTGTGGGAATTATTGATATGGTGGAAAACCGTTTGGTTGGTATGAAATCCCGCGGTGTATATGAAACGCCGGGCGGAACCATTCTGTACCATGCGCATGAAAAGCTGGAGCAGATCTGTCTGGACCGTGACACAGCCCATTTCAAACAGTATATCAGCATCAAATTTGCAGAAATGGTTTATAACGGACAATGGTTTAACCCGCTTCGTGAAGCGCTCTCTGCTTTTGTAGACCGGACGCAGGAAACGGTGACAGGAGATGTAAAGCTGAAATTATATAAAGGCAATATAATTGATGCTGGGGTCACCTCCCCCTATACTTTATACAGCGAAGAATTTGCTTCGTTTGGCGAGGATGACGTCTATAACCAGATGGATTCGCAGGGCTTTATCAATCTGTTTGGCCTGCCGACTAAAGTAAAAGCAATGCTGGATCAGAAAAGAAACAAATAAACCTACCCCGGTAACGCAGGACCGGAGACGGGGATCCCGTCTCCGGCCTTTTTTCAGCCAGGGCGATTTGAAGAAAGCAGGAGGAAGAAAAATATGGCATCCTTATGGGCAGGACGTTTTAAAAAGGAAGTAGATTCCAAGGTCAATGATTTCAATTCATCCATCGCGTTCGACGCGCGGATGTACCGGCACGATATCATGGGCAGTATTGCACACGCGACCATGCTGGGCGAAACCGGGATTATTGACCGGAAGGAATCAGAGATGATTATACAGGGACTGGAAGCGATTCTGGATGATATTGAAAACGGCGTGCTGGTTTTTGATCCGAATGCCGAGGATATCCATATGTTCATCGAAGCAGAGCTTACCAAAAGGCTGGGTGATACAGGAAAGCGGTTGCATACGGCGCGCAGCCGGAACGACCAGGTTGCACTGGATATCCGTCTATACCTGCGGGACGAGGTACAGACCATCGAAACGCTGATCAAAGACCTGATTGCCGCTTTGTGCCGTATCAGTGAGCAGCATCTGGATACGATTATGCCGGGATATACCCATCTGCAGCGCGCCCAGCCTATTACCTTTGCACACCACCTGATGGCTTACGCCCAGATGTTCTTGCGGGATATCGGCCGTCTGCGTGACTGCAATAAACGGATGGACTGTATGCCGCTTGGCAGCGGTGCCCTGGCAGCGACCACCTATCCGATTGACCGGCATCGTGTTGGTGAGCTGCTGCATTTTTCTGCTGTGACAGAAAACAGTCTGGACGGCGTTTCTGACCGTGATTTCTGTATTGAACTGGCCAGTGCCGTGGCGACTTTAATGATGCATCTGTCCCGTTTTTCAGAAGAAATTATCCTCTGGTCTTCCTGGGAGTTTAAATTTATCGAACTTGATGACGCCTATTCTACTGGTTCCAGCATCATGCCGCAGAAAAAAAATCCGGATATTGCTGAATTGGTACGGGGAAAAACCGGTCGTGTCATCGGAGACCTTGTGACGCTTCTGTCTATGATGAAAAGCCTTCCCCTTGCCTATAATAAAGATATGCAGGAAGATAAAGAAGCTATTTTCGACGCAGTCGATACTGTAAAACTCTGCCTTTCCACGTTTACTCCCATGCTGGAAACCATGCGGGTGCTTAAGGAAAATATGCGTGCTGCCGCTGCTAAAGGATTTATTAACGCAACAGACTGCGCAGATTATCTGGTAAAAAAGGGATTGCCATTCCGCGATGCTTATAAGATCACCGGAACGCTGGTGGCCCTTTGTATTGATGAAAATAAAACATTGGAAACTTTACCTCTGGAATCCTATCAAAAAATTTGCCCTGTATTTGCAGAAGACCTGTTTGACGCAATTGCTCTGGAAACCTGTGTCAATGGCCGGACTGCCTATGGCGGTCCTTCTTCTGAAAGCGTCAAGGTACAAATTGCGAATATGCGGAAAGCCCTGACGGAATAAAAAAATCGGGGCCATATCACCCCTGTTCAAAAGGAGAAAGATATGCAAAAAGAAGAAACGCTTTCACGCCTGCCGTTTTTTTGTCATTTAACAGAAGAACAAAAGCGCCGCATGCTGGAAAGCAGCAGGATTGCTTCTTATCAGGCTGGAGATTTAATCTATACTCCCGTACGGGAATGTCTGGGTATGACGATTGTCCTGTCGGGATCGATCCGCACATATCTGGTATCAGAAAGCGGAAAAAAAGCGACGATTTTCCGCCTGCGCAGCGGAGAGGTCTGTATTCTTTCCATGACCTGTCTGTTATCGGCCATCACCTTTGATGTAGAGGTGGAAGCGGCGGAAGACTGTTCTCTTCTGATTATTCCGGCACCGGTCTTTGCGTCCATCTCGCAGGAAAATATCTATGCAGAAAATTTTTCTTATAAAGTTGTCGCAGACCGTTTTTCCAACCTGATTGAAGCGGTGCAGCAGATGATGTTTATGACCCTGGAGCAGCGTGTGGTTGCTTATCTGCTGGATGAAAGCAGTCTGCCGGATCAAAGCAGTATACAACAGGAGCCGAATACAGCTGTTGTCCTGATTACGCAGGAACAGCTTGCTGAAAATATCGGAAGTGCGCGGGAGGCCGTCAGCCGGGTGTTAAAACAGCTGAAGGGAAAGGGATTGGTTTCTGTTGAACGGGGTAAAATCTTTCTGCACAGCAAGAAGGATCTATACGGCCTTTTATAGCCTGCTGTGTTTCATCCAAGACCTTAAACAATTCTCAAAACCTTATTAAAACCATCACTTACAGTGTGCTGTGGGTGATGGTTTTTATGCTCTGTACCAGACGTAGCCGCTTTCAACTTTTTTGCAACCGGAACAGATGAAATCCTACTGGATAAATGAGAGGGAAATGAAACAGCAAAGGAGACTGTATACTGTATGGAAGATTGTCAAATTATTGATCTGTATTGGAACCGATCGGAAGCTGCCATTACAGAAACCTCCCGAAAATTCGGCGGTTTCTGCCGCTCCATTGCCATGCATATTCTGGATAATGCAGAAGACGCGGAAGAATGTATCAACGATGCCTTTCTGGCCGCATGGAATACCATCCCTCCCCAGCGGCCAAAGAAATTGTCCGCTTTTCTGGGCAGGATCACCCGGAACATTGCCTTAGACCGCTATGATTACAACACTGCCCAAAAGCGAAACCGTCAATTCCATTGCATTCTGGACGAACTGGAGGAATGCCTGGCCGCGGGATTAGATACGGAAGCCGAGTATGAATCCCAACAGATCGCACAGGTCATTCGTCTGTTTTTGGAAGGCTGTAATACAGAAAACCGTAATATATTTTTACGCCGGTATTTCTATGCCGATTCCATCGAGGAAATTGCCAAACGGTTTGCGTATAGTGAAAGTAAGATTAAATCCCTGCTGTTCCGGATGCGGAAGCAGCTGAAAAAAGTGTTGGAAAAGGAGGGAATTCTATTATGAACCGGAACAAACAATATCTTTTGTTTGAAGCAATCGGCCTGGTCGATGAAGATTGGATTCTGGAAGCGGAAACCGCGGGCCGGAAACCAGCGGTTGTAAATAAGCGAAGGGCTTTCTCTTCAAAAGTCACATGGTACGGAATCGCTGCCGGGTTTGTTCTGCTTTTATCCTTATATGTTTTCCAAGTACTCAACGACCATGTTCTGCTTCCAAACGAAATATCGCCGCCTGTTTCCCAATCCAATCTGTCAAACGGGTCGGAAACGTCCTCGACTGAACAGATAGAAAACAATCTGGAATCCTCTGCGGAATCCATTGAACGGATTCCGACATGGGAAGAGCAGACCATGCCGGAGCGGTTCCCTGAAATGTCTTATGACGGCGTCCAGTATTGGGTGCGTTCCACCTCCCTGCTACCCGAACAGGTCGGTGAACCGGTTGCCGATATAACGGCTTCAGGTTATGATGTCTATACCGAAACGTCCCATACCACAGACGCGCAGTTGTTTATCCTGGACGGTATCTCCCCCTCCGTCGCATTGGCCGTCCAGTACGCTGGAGATGATCATTTCTATCCCTGTATCAGCGACGCCTACTTCCCGGAAACGCTGGGCGATCTGGTGAATGATATGAATCTGCGGGAAAACATGTCTTTTAACCGGATCTACTATGATGCATCCAATGAATCCGCCTACATTAGCAGAGTATATACGCTTCCGGATCCCTCCGTCATCTGGGACTTCCTGTTTTCCGATCTGTCTTTAAAAAATGAGGGAGATGCACATTACCAGGTCAATCAGATCGATATCAGTGTCGCTATCCCTGTTCTGGGAATTCAGAACCTCTCCCTGGGCGTCAATTCGGACAATTATATGCAGACCAATATCACCGGAGTCGCTTCCAGTTTTTATATTGGTCCGGAACGTGCAGAGGCTTTTATCGCATACGTTTTGGAAAACGGCATCCTGGAGTCGGAAGAATCGATCTCCTATACGGATCCGGAGCCGGGGTCGGAAGAAGGCGCCGCCGCTTTGGAAGAACCAGTTGCTGAATCCGTATCCGAAGCGGTGTCTCATCCGGCGTCGTCCGGCACTACAGAGGACGCCGGCTCCCCCGCTAAACCTGCCGGCACGGAAGGACAGTCTTCTGCCAGCAGACCCCCTGCTGCATAACAACCCCTTTCAAGCCGAATTGGTTTGTCCTTTGGCGTAATACAGATAAATACAGTTCCTGCCAAAAAAGCCACCCATCGGGGCACTCACCGTAAGGAAATTACCTGGAAAATACATGAATCAGAGAAGTCCATACCCTTTTCAGGGTATGGACTTCTACTTTGGATTGTGGTATCATAATCCGATGCGCGCTAAACCTGTAGACACGGTCATTTTGAGCGTGACCTCATCGGTTAACCTCTACGCCAACCATCTAATTATCATATTGTTGACTTAACAAATAGCTGGTCAATTGAGCCGTATATGGTTTGGTAATCACCCAATTTTTCGAAGCCGTATTTTTCATATAACCCGATTTCTCCGCTCATGATATATACTTTTTTATATCCCAGCTCACGCGCATATAAAATTGCGCTTTGAATCATCAACTCTGATAATCTCTTACCACGGTATGGTTCATCAACAAAAACAAATCCTATAAATGGTGTAAACTTGTATTCTTTTGGCAGCTCATCCTTTTCAGTCAATGTACAGAATCCTGCCACTTTTCCATTTACACAAGCAACAAACACTCTTTCCCATGTACCAAAGTCATTATTTTTCATCTTTTGAGCCAAACAGGGGCCTGCTTTCCATGAGCATTTTTCAGCCAGACAAATGGTTTCATTCCAATATTTGTGTCTTTGGGTCATGCAATAAATTTCAGTCATACATCCTCCTGATAAAAATTCCTATTGATCATATGATAAGTATAATGCATCATCATCATAGAATCAATACGACTTCGGCAAGGTCCCTTTTCAAGATAAGTAGTGATGGACTAAACTCCGTCGGTTTCACCAAACAGTAAGTATTACCTTTTGGGAAAACAGGACTATCATTCAGAATTGGATGATAGTCCTGTTGCTATATGCAGTAGCAATGACAATGTGGTATGATTGGATAGAAAAAGTTTCAAACAATGTGTGAGATTTGAGTTCAAAAGTTGTGTATATAGGTGAAAGGGCAAATGAGAAAGTGAGGTGAAAACTGATGGATGACGTACAGATAGTCCAGTTGTACTGGGATAGAGACGAGCAGGCCATCTCTGCTACCTCTGACAAATATGGAAACTACTGTACCTCGATTGCCAAGAACATACTGGGCAATCAGGAAGATGCTGAAGAATGTGTCAACGATACATTCTTAAACGCATGGAACTCCATGCCGCCCCACAAGCCAAGCATTCTGTCCACATTCCTTGGAAAAATCACAAGAAACCTGTCGTTTAACAGGTATAAACACAATACCGCCAACAAACGAGGCGGTGGAGAATTGCCCGTGGTTCTGGAGGAACTGTCAAATCTGGTATCTGGCAAGGATGATGTTGAACATGCATTTGACCAAGCGGAACTCACGAAAGCCATTGATACATTTCTGGATAGTCTTTCACCAAAGAAAAGAAGCATTTTTATCAGCCGATACTGGTACACCGATAGCATTTCAGAAATCGCTGTCCGGCACAGCATGAATGATGGAGCAGTATCAATGACCCTTAATCGCCTCCGTCTTAAACTACACAACTACCTTTTAGAAAGGGGGTTTGAACTATGACGAACGAAAAACTGTATGAAGTCCTCGGCGATATCAGTGAGAAGCATATCAACGAGGCAAGGGCATATCACAAAGCAAAGAAACCAGGTTGGATGAAGTGGGGAGCTATGGCGGCTTGCCTTGCCGTTATAGTAGTTACAGCAGTCTCCGTTTTGTCGAACTACTTGAACCAGCAAGGTACTACACCGCCGGATAATCCGAACGGAGTTATTGTTGACAACCCTACTGACAATCCCGATGATGATACAACACCTACGACATCTGAAATTCATATCAGCATGGACAATATTTCCTTCAATGAAGTAGAGGCATTGATGGATGCCGCTCGTCTATGGCGTGACCCGGAGTTATATGACCGTATTCGGTGGGACAGAAATGCTGTAATCGACTATTACGGAAAAGAGTTAACACCCGTATATGTTCCAGATGGATTGACCGCAGCCAATGGCAATGGAACTGCACGTGTTGTTGCAGATAAGAGTGGCGATATTGTAGAGGACACAGTTTGGCTCGGCTTCTACCATGACTATTACGAACATGGAAGCCCGAAACTGACAGAAGGTGTGACAGCTCGCAAGGGTTTTTCCATTACAGTTTCAAAAATCGGCCTTTTGAATGATTGCTTATACATTCTGCCAGAAAACGAAGTAAAAACCTCAGACATCGGAGGAACATCAGTCACCTTTGGGTATCGTTCTATGCCCTATGGCCCGTATGACCCTGATACCCATGAACCGTCCGGCTATTATGATATGTATGTGGCTGAATTTCAGCATAACGGTATTGAGTATCAGATAGTCGCTGAACAAATGGAAGCAGAAGAAGTTGTAAAAGTTGTATCGTCTATCATCTACGGAGAAGAAGTAATCGTTGATAAATAAACTATAGGGCAGCCGAGAAAATCGGCTACCCTGTTTCCATGCCTGCGGGCAGAAGGGCGCGGCCAATCATGATGAAACCGGGAGAAGTCCCGAGCGGAATTGATCACCCGCGGTATGAGGAATTTTAATAAGCTGTCGGTATTTCCGTCAATTTGACAGAAATTTTCAATTTCTCTTGAAATCACTACTTTCCTTGAAAAGGGAGTCGGCAAGTTGTCCTGTATTCTGACTGGTTGAAAGAAGCGTAAAGGGACGCTTCCTTACGAAGTGTCCCTTTCAAAGTTTTTTTCGATCAATATGAGTGAAGGATTTTCATGGGTCCAGAAACCATATGCGTCCTTTCTATGTCTGTTTGTTTTCCCCCTATTGCTGCATCAAAGCCATCAGCTGCGGCTTGGGAAGTACGCCCACTGCCTGTGCCGTCGGTTTTCCTGCCTTAAAAACGATAAACGTGGGTACAGACATGATCTGAAATTTCCGTGCCAAATCCGGTGATGCATCCACATCGACCTGACCGATCACAAAATTTGTGTGTTCCTGGCTAAATTCCTCCAGCACAGGATGCATCATTTTACACGGACCGCACCAGGTTGCAAAAAAGTCTACCAATACAGGTTTTTCAGACTTTAATACCAGTTCTTCAAAATTATTTGTATTGATTTTAACAATCATCATCATCTCTCCTTTGTATTTTAAAATCAATTTTTTAAAAATATAACGCCTGTTTGGGACAAAAACGAACACATTTCCCGCAGCCAATACATTTCTCCGGATCTACATCCGGCGCTTGGAAGCCATCCTGACTGAGCGCACCTGCCGGACAAATTTTCACCGACGGACAAGGATGATTCTGCGGACATTTCTGTCGGTTAATTTTTACAGACTGTTTCATTACGATCGCCCCACATTTCTTTTTGATGTTGTTATTATAGCAGAGTTTTCGTCATTTGTTCTGTAACAAAGTCACATAAAAACAGCGATCTTTCCCTGCAGGTATAAATAACCGCCCGCCTGCACAGCCTATAAAACGGAGGTGTTTTTATGTCAAACCAGAAATATCAGAACCTCGCTGGCCTGATGGACGGATGCAGCCGGGCAGAACAGTATTTTTCCAAGCTGCCGTCTTATATACAGGAAACCATCCGGCAGCGTGGAGATCATATACACAGCGAGCAAGAGCTGCATGATTATGCAGAAAATCTGCTCCGCAACGAATAACGGGAGGTCCACTATGAGCCAAAATCTGAAACAGCAGATTGTCGATGAAATCGACAGCCGGATTCAGCGTCTGGATGCCCATCGCAACGACCAGATTGTCATTTCCGGAAATCAGTATGATGAATTAAACCAGGTACTGTCCAAAGTCATCAACACACCGCTCCGCGATGAGCTGGACAGTTTAAAAAAATTCATCTGTAAACTGTAAGACGAGGCAAGAAACAGACAGCTAAAAACTGCCTGTTTCTTGCCTCATTTCATGATACGCCCTATATTCGTTTTTTCTTATTCGATCACAAACCGGCCCGGAGCCAGTTCATTGACCTTATCCACCAGTTCCTCATCACTGATGACCGTCTGACGGCCATGGTTATATTCCTCATCAACCCATTCTTTCAGCTGTACGCAGAGCGGATCTTTTTTATCTATTTTCTGTCCGTCCTCCAGATCGTAAAAAGTATCAATCCAGTAGGCGATTCCTGCCAGCCCGGATGTGTTGCTGACGGCAACCGCCACCGGACGGTTCAAAATCTTTTTGGTATTAAAAATATTATAGATCTCTTCGTCTTTCAGCAATCCGTCTGCGTGAATACCAGCGCGCGTGACATTAAAATGCCGTCCGACAAAAGGTGTCATGGGCGGGATTTCATAGCCGATCTTTTTCTCAAAATATTTGGCAATATCGGTGATCGCCGTTGTATCCATCCCGTCTGTTGTCCCCCGCAGGGAAGCATATTCAAACACCATCGCTTCCAACGGCACATTCCCGGTACGCTCGCCGATTCCCAGCAGCGAACAGTTAACTGCCGACGCCCCATACAGCCAGGCAGTCGTGGCGTTGGTAACGCCTTTATAAAAGTCATTGTGCCCATGCCATTCCAAAAGTTCAGAGGGGACCTCGGAATAATGCTGCAAGCCATAAATAATACCCGGTACACTGCGGGGCGGCGCAACCCCGGAATAAGGAACACCATATCCCATTGTATCGCATGCCCGGATCTTAACCGGAATTTTTGCCTGTTTTCCCATTTCCATCAACGCATTGGCAAACGGAACAACAAAACCGAAGAAATCCGCACGGGTGATGTCTTCAAAATGGCAGCGCGGCTGGACGCCCGCTTCTATCGCGTCGGCTACTACAGCAAGGTAATGCTCCATCGCCTGTTTACGCGTCATATTCAGCTTTTTGAAAATATGATAATCCGAACAGCTTACCAGAATACCGGTTTCCTTGATTCCGATATCTTTTACCAGCTTAAAATCGTTTTTCGTCGCCCGGATCCAGGTTGTAATTTCAGGGAACTGATAGCCCCGGTCCATACATTTCTCCAGCGCCTGCCGGTCTTTTTTGCTGTATACAAAAAATTCGGTTTGACGGATAATGCCCTTAGGTCCGCTCAAGCGGTGAAGAAGATCAAATAAGTCTACAATCTGTTCGACCGTATAAGGAGTGACAGATTGCTGCCCATCCCGAAAGGTGGTGTCTGTAATCCAAATATGTTCTGGCGTATTCAGCGGTACTTTTCGGAAGTTAAACGGGGTTTTCGGCACCTCATCATATGGAAATAAATCCCTGAACAGGTTGGGTTCTGCAACATCCTGCAAAGTATATTTATATGGATCCTGTTCCAATAAATTGGAATGTTTGCTCAATTCAATCACGTTCTCTTCCTCCTCTTCCATAAACAGTATTAATATTATAAAGGTTTTTGCCAGAAATGTCAACCAATTTTGCAAGATACACTTCACAAACTTGCATAATAAAAAATTATATTTTGTGTGTATTTTTGCCGGTGTTTCAGATTTTCCTGCTATATAAAGTTTTTTATCATAATTTCTTCATTGTTTCATTCAACCATCCGATCAAAAATCGAAAGAGAAAACCTGTTTCAATGCATTTCGGCCAAATGAACGGTGTTAAAACAGCTGGATACGCCCGCCTGAGCCTTCCAAGCCATCCATATACCGTTTGGTCCGATTTGTTTTATGCTTGCAAAGCTGCAGAGAGAATGTTAAAATATAACCAATAATCATCATGGATGTTAACTATATGAGGTGAGCCTGTTGCAGTATTTATCCAAATTTTTGAAACCTTATCGTCTGCATTTTATCATTGGTCCGGCCTGCAAACTTTTTGAAGCCATTCTGGAGTTGTTAGTCCCTATCTTTATGGCGGATATTATCAATCATGGGATCATCGCCGGAAATCGGGATAAAGAGTATATTTATCGAACTGGCGGATGGATGGTGTTAATCGTAACGATTGGGCTGATCAGCGCACTGGTCTGCCAGTACAGCGCCTCTCTGGCCTCACAGGGGGTAGGCACCAGCCTGCGGAGTGCGCTGTTTGAAAAGGTAAACCATCTGCCCCTGCATACGATTGAGCAGTTGGGCACCAGCACACTGATCACCCGGATTACCAATGACGTCAATCAGATTCAGCTGGCAGTTGCCATGACTATCCGGCTGGTTATCCGGGCGCCTTTTGTCTGTATTGGCAGCGCAGTGGCGGCTGCGATGTTAAATCTAAAACTTTCGCTGGTCATCTTTTTGTCGATTCCTGTTTTAGGGGTTATTGTATTTTTTGTCTTTCATTCTGCCTCTCCGCTTTATGTAAAGGTGCAGCAGAAACTGGACCGTCTTTCGGTTGTCACCAGTGAAAATATCTCCGGCGTGCGGGTCATCCGGGCATTTGCCAAAAACAAGGCGGAAAAAGAGCGGTTTTGTCAGGCAAACGATGCAGTCACCCGTGCAGTAATACGGGTAAACCGGATTTCCGGGCTGGTAAACCCCCTGACAACCATGCTGATGAACCTGGCGATCGTCGCTGTTCTGTATATCAGCGGACTGCTTGTACAGAGCAATTCTCTGCTTCCCGGCTCTGTGCTGGCATTTATCAATTATATCAATAATATCTTGACGACTCTTCTGGTTCTGGCGAATCTGGTCACGATCTTCACCAAAGCCAACGCCAGTTTGCAGCGCGTAAACGAGGTATTTGACCTGGACGAAGAATCGTCCGCAGCGACCCAAACCAACCAGTCAAATCACGAGGACACAGCAACTCCCCTGCTTGTGTTTGATCATGTCAGTTTTTCCTACTATGGGAGCAGTGCGGAGATGGAACTGTCCGATATTTCCTTCTCCATGCAGCCCGGAGAAACTATAGGAATCATCGGCGGCACCGGCTCTGGAAAGAGCACGCTGATTTCTCTGATTCCCCTCTTTTATCCAGTATCTTCCGGTCAGATTTTCTTTAAGGGAAAACCGCTGGCTGCCTATCCTTTGGAAGAACTGCGGGCACAGATTGCCATCGCTCCCCAAAAAGCGGATCTGTTTTCCGGATCCGTCTCCGAAAATCTGCGCTGGGGCAATCCGCATGCGGATCTGCCCATGCTGGAAAAAGCACTGGATACTGCGCAGGCTACAGATTTTGTCGCCGCAATGCCAGATGGAATGGAAGCGCAGATTGAACGCGGCGGGCGTAATTTATCCGGCGGACAGAGGCAGCGTTTAAATATTGCGCGTGCTTTGGTCAAGGACGCAGAACTGCTGATTTTAGACGACAGCTTTTCCGCGCTGGACTATCTAACAGAACGACGTTTAAAAAATGCACTCCGCGAAAATTATCAACTGTCCGCTATCATTATTTCCCAGCGAGTCAGTTCCATCCGCAATGCAGATCGGATCTTAGTCCTGGACGACGGAAAGATGCAGGGCTTTGGCACCCATGAAGAATTGCTGCAAAAAAGTGCGGTTTATCAGGAGATTGTGCGTTCCCAGACAGCGGAGGAGGTGAAAGGCGCATGACTTACGGATCGGCTTTACAGATGCTGCTGCATTATGCCAAAAAATATTGGTACCGCTTTGTGTTTATCTTTTTCTGCGCGTTGGTTGCCGGTGTTATTGATATCTATGCGCCTTTTCTGATTGGAGAAGCGATCGATTATATGGTGTCCGGAAACGTTTATTTTTCCGGAATCTATCAAATTCTTTTGATTCTGCTGCTTCTATATGCAGTACAGGGTGTCTTTAAATACCTGCTCCAACTGCATTCTGCCAAGGCAGCCCACCTGGTGGCAAACCGGATGCGGCGTGCGGCATTTAAACATCTGCAAACTCTTCCCTTACAATATTATGATACAACGCCGCAAGGAGATATCGTCAGCCGCTTTATCAATGATGCGGATACCGTTGCGGACGGGCTTCTCCAGGGAATTACCGAACTTTTCTTTGGCGTGGTCATCATTGTGGGGACACTGGGTTTTATGCTTTCCCAAAGTGTGTTAATCACTGTTGTCGTGTTGGCCGTGACATCCCTGACTTTTGTTGTGGCCAATCTGATTACCCGGTATACCGGCAAGCATTTTAAACGCACACAGGAAATCACCGGAGAACTCAGCGGCTGTGCTGAAGAGATGATCACCGGCTATCGGACACTGCGCGCATTTTCCTATGCTGAACAGGCGCAGAAAAAATTTGACGCGATCAATACCCGTCTGTATGGAGCCGGCTTCCGTTCCCAGCTGGGGGGTGCGCTGACCAATCCGTCAACCCGCTTTGTCAATCATTTAGCCTATATCAGCGTGGGCGTGATTGGGGGCGCGGCCGCCGGATTAACGCCGGGAGGTATCTCCAGCTTTATTATCTACGCAAACCAGTTTGCCCGCCCTTTTAACCAAATTACGGGCGTGTGGGCGCAGATCCTTTCTGCTTACGCAGGAGCGCAGCGGATTTTGGAGATACTGAACCGGCCGTCGGAAATTCCGGAAGATGAAAACGCGCTGCCGCTTCAGAATGTCCGCGGAGATGTTTCCTTTGTTCATGTGAATTTCTCCTATCTGCCTGAACGGCCGCTGATTCAGGATATGAATCTGCAGGTCAAAGCGGGCCAGCGGGTAGCGATTGTCGGTCCTACGGGTGCCGGAAAATCTACAGTCATTAATCTCCTGATGCGGTTTTATGATGTCAATCAGGGTGCCATTCTCATTGACGGACGGGATATCCGGCAGCTGAAACGGGATGACCTTCGCCTGCAGTTTGGTATGGTGTTGCAGGAGACCTGGTGTTTTCATGGAACGGTCCGGGAAAATATCGCATACGGGCGTCCGGAGGCAACCGAAGAAGAAATTATAGCAGCCGCCAAAAATGCCTATGCGCATAGTTTTATCAAACGGCTGGAAAAAGGATATGATACCGTGATCGGGCCGCAGGGCGGCGCCCTATCCGACGGCCAGCGGCAGCTTTTAACTATTGCACGCGCTATGCTGATGAATCCTCCGATGCTGATTCTCGACGAAGCCACCAGTTCGATTGACACCCTGACAGAACACAATATCACAAAAGCGTTTCAGAACCTGATGGAGGGCAAAACCAGCTTTATTATCGCGCATCGGCTGTCTACCATCCGAAATGCGGATGTGATCCTGGTCATGGATCAGGGCCATATTATTGAACAGGGCAGCCACGATGAATTGCTACAGAAAAAAGGATTTTACTACAGGCTATATAACAGCCAGTTTGAGCAGGTGGAAGGATAAAGCAAGAGCAAAATTGTTTCAGTCCGCTTCTTCCCGCAACATGACAAAGCACGTAAACGGTTCATCTGCCTGATGGATCTATCGTCTATCCAGGGCTTATCAGAAGATGCCTTCCCGTCCGATCCATAAAGTCCGCCTGTCAGTTTTGCATGGTGTCGTGGCAAAGTCAGTATAGAATCATGATCCCCCGGCACAGCCGGGGGTATCTCATGTACGGGCAAAGCCCTATGTTACTGGCTCGCGCGTCTCGTCGCGCAAGTACGGTTCGCCTGCTGCGAGAGTTCTGCTACTTGCCGCCCGTAAACGGGTTGAGATATTTCCCATCGTCAGTTGTTTTCCTGCTTTGTCCTCATCCTGCTGATGCCAAATGTACTCCTCGATTTTCTTCCCATTCTTTCCGGCTGTATCTGCATAATATCCCCCCGGCACCAAATTTCGCGGTTCCGGTACCTTGTACCGCAGTTCTGGGTACTTCTCTTAGATCGTCAGCCTGCTTTTCCCTTTCCTGTATCCCATAAAGATGGACACCGCCACCTTCGGCGCAATCTCCACCAGCATATGTACATGGTCTGGGCACACTTCTGCTTCTGCATTTCTTATCTTCTGCCAATTACATAAGTTTACACAGTGTCCTCAAAATTTCTTCTATCTCTCGGCGTTTCTCTCCATAAAACACCTTTCTACGATGCTTGGGGGCAAATACTATGTGATACCTGCGATTCCATTTTGTATGCGAAAAACTGTTTATGTCATTCATCGCAATGACCACCCTTTGCTTTTTTGGTGCAGTTGGCTGAGCGCACTCTTGTTCTAATGCAAAGGGTATTTTTGGGTCTACATCATCGCCATCAGGCCTCTTTTAAACCTCTCGTCCAGCGAGTGATTTTCTTCATACAACAACAATGTAGCCGGAAGATATTTTATCTTCCGGCTACTGCTTTTTACACAGATTTCTTTGTAAAGTCGGTCATTTTCTCAATTATAGACAATACCGTAACAATTGCTTTTTTTTGCTTCCCCGTGCGTCTCAATACCAGGACAAGTGAGAAATCGGAGGCATCGTCCAATCCTGTCTTGTCCCATCTCCGTGTTTTAAAACAGGATCATCTCGTATGGCGTTCAGCGTATTGATCCTCCAACTCCTCATTTATGCCCTGCTTCTCCTGTACACAGCTTTATTGTTCGGCTTTTTCCAGTGTTACGGAAAAGTCGCTTTGCATATCGGTGATTATATCCATACCGGAATCAATGTGTCCTAAAAGAACCAGTGAATCAGAATAACCAAAATCTTTGTAAAAAATCGCAAGATTTCCCCACGGCGCATACAAGCATAAATCGCCCACCTCAGGATCATAGCCGTCCGGCTCGCCTTCTGTCGGAAGCTCCTCCGGCAAATAGCTGATTTTTTCTGTCCCATTAAAATCTTCAAAGGTAAGCTCTAATGGCAGCATTTCATACAAAGCGTCTGCCGCTGGTGTATCATATAATGTTGCGTTCATCACCTGCCCGTCGATTGTCATTTTCAGTTTTCGTTCCTCTGCTTCAGGGATTATTGTATCTGTAGAAGTTGATTCCGTTTCCTGTACGCTGTCTGCGCTATTTATGGAACTTTCAGCATCGTTTATTGAGGGTTCCTCCCCTCCCTGCGCCGAGCTTAATTGAGAAGCTGAAGAACCAGACTCTTGCCCTGCACAAGCAGCAAAGCTCCAACATAAAATGACACCCAATAGCAATACCATATATTTTTTCACGATCCGTCCTCCTTTCTCTTATGATTTTGTCTGTACAGCCGTAAGCCGTAATGGGCACTGAAGATACAAAGCGCTAAAGCAAGATCATGCAAAATATCGCGTCTAATGCGAGCCGATGGATACTGGCCCTGCAACAAAATTCTATATCCGTTCAGATTGAAAATACAGTGGGTGATGAAAAGAATCCGCTTTTCTGCGCCGGCCTGTTCATACGCTGCTTTCAAAACCAATAACCCATGGCCCGTTAAAACAGGCAGCGCAGAGCTATCGGTTTCTGTTTTATTCTTCCGCCGCCTGATGGATACAGGAGATAGCATTTAAGCTGCGGGGATAGCCGATATAAGGCAGGCATTGCGAAACCACTTTGATCAGAAAATCTTTAGGTTTCTTTACAAAGGCATAATCATAAATCACAACAAAAACCGAGCCAACCTACACTAAAACGTCGCTGTTTCTTTGTGAAA